>JAICVC010000033.1 GCA_025935515.1 Sphingomonas sp. | reverse complement strand
GGAATCACCGCGATCGTGCCGCCGCTCAGCGCTTCGTCGAGCGTCGCGGATTCGATCGCCTCGACGCGGGCATTGCCGTGCACGCCGGAAGCGCGGACCAGCTGCCAGCCCATGAAGCTGCGCGCTTTCAGCCCCATGTTCTGGAGCGTCATCGCCAGCAGCCCCGCGGTCACCTGCTCGCCGCTCGCGACGACGACGTCATATTCGCTGGGGTCGTGGAGCGCGGCCGCCTCGCGGCACAGCTGGACCAGCCGGTCGGTCTCGCCAGCCATCGCGGAAACGACGACGAGCACCTCGTTCCCGGCCTCGGCCTCCCGCTGGACGCGCGCGGCAACGCTGCGGATGCGCTCGATCCCCGCCATCGACGTGCCGCCGAATTTCATGACGATGCGGGGCATGCGGCTCCTTGGGTCGCGGGTCGCGGACTGTTAGGAGGCACGCATGGCGGAAACAAGCAGGAGCGTAGGCTTGCCCGGAGCGACCAGCAGCATCGTTCCCGAAGAGGTCGCGCAGTTCGCGAGCCAGGCGCCGCGCTGGTGGGACCCGGACGGGCCCGAGGCCATGCTGCACAAGCTCAATCCGATGCGGCTCAAGTACATCCGCGACTGGATCGACCAGCATTGGCAGTGCGACGAGTGCGGCCGGACGCCGCTCGACGGCAAAACCACGCTTGACGTCGGCTGCGGCGCAGGGCTGCTGTGCGAGCCGCTGGCGCGACTAGGCGCGAAAGTCACCGGCGTGGATGCCTCGCCGGAAGTGATCGCGGTCGCGCGGCAACACGCGTCCGCGATGGGCCTGTCGATCGATTATCGCGCTGGCGACGTGCAGGAACTCGAAGGGCACTTCGACCTCGTCACGTCGCTCGAGGTCATCGAGCATGTCGCCGAACCGGCTGCCTTCCTGAAAGCGCTGGCGAGGCGGCTCGCACCAGGCGGCCTCCTCATTCTCTCCACGCCCAATGCGACCGGCTGGTCGAAGCTGATGATGATCACGCTCGGCGAAGGCCTTGACCGGATTCCCAGAGGCACGCACGATTTCGACAAGTTCATCTCGCCCGAGCGGATGAAGGTCCTGCTCGCCGATGCCGGCCTTCACTGCCTCGACACCGAGGGCATCGCCTGGTCGCCGACGCGCGGCCTCCATCGCAGCGACGACATGCGTCTCAATTACCTCGTCGCGGCGGCACTCGTTCCGTCCAAGTAACTTTCGATTCAACGCATGGAGCGAACGCTCTGCGTTTAACGGGTCTTAACGCTACTGGCCGCGTTCGCCCATGGGCCTAAGCCTTTGAATTGGGATTCGTTTTCCCAAATCGGGGTGGGGAATCAATCATGCGATCACCGTTCAGCTTCTCGTCGCGAGACATCGCGATCGATCTCGGCACGGCCAACACGGTCGTTTACGTCCGCGGCCAGGGCATCGTCACCAGCGAGCCATCGGTCGTGGCCTTGGAATGGACCAACGGCCAGCGCCGCGTCCGCGCGGTCGGCGACGACGCCAAGCTGATGATGGGCAAGACGCCCGACAACCTGAAGACCATCCGGCCGTTGCGAAACGGCGTCATCGCCGACCTCGAGGTCGCCGAGGAGATGATCAAGCATTTCATCCGCAAGGCGCACGGCGGCCCGAGCCGCTTTTCGCGCGGGCCCGAAGTGGTGATCTCGATCCCGTCAGGCGCGACCAATGTCGAACGGCGCGCGATTCGTGATGCGGTCAGCAACGCCGGTGCCGACCGGGTCTCGCTGATCGAGGAACCGATGGCCGCGGCGATCGGTGCCGGCCTGCCGGTCGCCGAGCCGGTCGGCTCGATGGTCGTGGACATCGGCGGCGGCACCACCGAGGTCGGGGTCATTTCGCTTCAGGGGCTCGCGCTGTGCCGTTCGGCCCGGGTCGGCGGCGACAAGATGGACGATGCGATCGCGTCCTACGTCCGGCGCAACTACAATTTGCTGATCGGCGAGGGTACTTCGGAGCGGGTCAAGCTGGAAATCGGCGCCGCGGTCCGCCCGGGCGACGGCAAGGGCCTGACGACGCTGGTCCGTGGCCGCGACGTCGGCCGCGGCATGCCGGGCGAAATCGAGCTCAACCAGGCCCAGATCGCCGACGCGTTGAGCGAACCGGTCAACCAGATCGTCGAAGTCGTGCGAACCGCGCTCGAGCATACCCAGCCGGAAATTGCCGCCGACGTCATCGACCAGGGCATCACCATGACCGGCGGCGGCTCGCTGCTGCGCGAAATCAGCACAGTCATCCAGGATTCGACGGGTCTGCCGGTTCACCTCGCCGACGATCCGATGAGCTGCGTCGCACTCGGCGCTGGCCGGACGCTCGAGGACCAAATCTATCGCGGGGCCCTGATCGCGGCTTAGCAGGAGCTGCCAAGAGCAAGCGAGCTTTGCGAAGCAAAGACGCTTGGTCGAGAGACAGCGAATGCCGGCCAGCGGTCCGCGAAGCGGTGCCGACTGACGTCACGCGATTCACTCGCGTGACGGCCCCTTGCCGGAGTGCGCCGGCGCGGAGTGAATCCGCGCCGTCGGTCCTGTCGGGCTAACGCCCGCAGGCCGTCCGGCATTCAGCAGCTCTTCGCGCTGCTCTGGCGACGCTTCGCGTCGGCGTCGCTGCGCTCGGTGCCTCTGCTAGAAATCGACCTTGTCGTAGTGCCCCGGGGGCACGATCACTTCCATCCGCTCGCCCAGCAGCGGACGGAAGCAGGGCCGCGACTTCATCACCGCATACCAGTCCTTGGTCTGCTTGTGCCCGCGCCAGTCGAGCGCGCCGAGATAGTCGATGACGCTCAAATGCGCGGCCGCGGTGAAGTCGGCGAGGCTGAGGCCCGGTCCGGCGAGCCAGCGGCGGTGGTCGAGCAGGTAATCGATATAATCGAGGTGCTCGCTGGCGACCCTCATCGCTTCGCGAAGAACGCGGGTGTCCGGTGATTGTTGGCTGACCAGCCGCTTCCTCATCCGCTCATTCATCAGCGGCTCGACCGCCTCGCGATAGAGCTTGATGTCGAACCATTCGGTCACTCGCCGGATCTCCGCGCGAAGCCCGCCGTTGCCGTAGATCATCGGCATCCGGTCGACCGTCTCATCCAGATATTCGACGATCGGCTGCGAGCCGATCAGCGTCACCCCCTGGTCGGGTTCCACCATGACCGGCGTTTCACCCGCCGGGTTCAGGTCGATGAACTCGTCGCGCTTCTCCCAGGGATTCTCGCGCACCAGCTCATGGCCGACGCCCTTCTCGGCGAGGACGAGCCGCACCTTGCGCGAAAACGGACACAGCGGGAACTGGAAGAGCTGCCACATGGCAGCGCAGCTTTAGCGGCTGAGGCCGGGGCGTCTAGCGCCTCGGATAGGTCGGGTCGGGCATGTTGGCGACAGCCCGTTCGAGCGACTTTTGCGCCTCGTGAAGGCTTCGCATCATCTCCGGCAGCGCGGTGTTCAGCGCATTCATGCTTTGCCGCATCACCGGCGCGACGTTTGCCATCCGTTGCTGCATATGGCGGTCGAAATCAGGATCGTCGCGCCGCGCCATGTCGCGCACGGTCATGTTACGCTCAGCCCCCGTTGCCGGCCGCCCTTCGAGCGCCGCTTTGACCTCGCCGATCCTGACGTTGAGAAACGCTTGGGACAGCGCCTGCATGGCGCCGGCAAGCTTGTCGGCGGTGGCCGGATCTGTGAGCTCGGGCGGCAGCTGCGGTGCAGGCTGCGCCAGTGCCGGGCTGGCGGCGAGGAGGAGCGGCAGAAGGATCAGGGTCTTGCGCATTGCGATCAGCCTCTAAGTCGCTGAATTATCGGCGCGATGCTCAACCGGCGCAAGTGAAAATCAGCGCATCGAAAGCCAGGCGAGCGCGACGATGCCGGCAGCGATCCGGTACCAGGCGAAAGGTGCGAAGCCGTGCCTGGAAATGTATCCGACGAAGGCGCGGACGACGACGATCGCGACCAAGAAGCTGACCACGAAGCCGACTGCGACGGCCGCGAAGCCGACGCCGCTCGCGCCCGCCATCAGCGTGTCGCGATGCTTGACCAGCTCCAGCGTGGTCGCCCCGAGCATGGTCGGGATGGCGAGGAAGAAGCTGAACTCGGCCGCGGTACGCCGTTCGACGCCGAGGCTGAGCCCGCCCATGATCGTCGCGCCCGAACGGCTGACTCCGGGGATCATCGACAGGCACTGGATCAGTCCGACCCCGATCACCGTCTTGAGCGGCATTTCGGCGACGCCGACGATATCGGTCCGCTTCACCAGCTTCTCGATCACCAGGATGGCGACGCCGCCGAGGATGAGCGCGACAGCGACGAGATGAGCGTTGCCCAGCAAGGCTTCGATCTTGTTGATCAGCAGGAAGCCGAGGATCGCGGAGGGCAGGAAGCCGATGAGAATGTTGCGCACGAACCGCCACGACACGGCGTTGCCCTTGAACATGCCTTCGAGCACCGCCCAGAAGGTCCGCCAGTAGAGAACGACGATCGCCAGGATGGCGCCCAGCTGGATGATGACGTTGAACGCCGCCCATTTTTCGGCATCGAAGCCGAGAAGCTCCGTGGCGAGGATGAGATGTCCGGTCGAGGACACCGGGAGGAATTCAGTGACGCCCTCGACGATGCCGAGGATGAGCGCGATCAGCAGGATTGGCATTGGCCGAAGTCAGCCGCTCAGTTGGTCGCCGTCAAGTGAATCCGCCGGCCGGCGGACTTGCCGCCGCGGTTGAAGCGCGCAAGCCAATCGTAACCGACCGCCGCGAGCGGTGTCGGCCTGATCCCGAAGGCTTCGAGGCCAGGCTTGTCACCCGACGCAACGCTGCCGCGCTGGAGCATCATCCACTGGTCGCGGGTCAGCGGCGCGCCGGGCAGCCAGCCGAGATAGGCAATCGCATTCCCGACGAAATCGGGCAGCGGCATGATCTCCGGCGTCTGCCCGGACAGCTCGAGGATCGCCCGATGAAGGTCGATCATGCTCATCACCTGCGGCCCGCCAATCTCGAAGGTCTGGCCCCCGAACCGCTCCGGCTCAAGCGCCGCCATCGCGATCGCCTTAGCGAGGTCGCGGACATAGACCGGCTGGAATTTGCTGTTCGCCGCAATTACCGGGAGGATCGGGAGGCGCGCCATCGCGGCAAAGCGGTTGGTCAGATCGTCGTCCGGCCCGAACACCAGCGAAGGCCGGATGATGGTGCCGCTGGGGAACGCCTCGCGGACCGCCTCCTCTCCTTCGCCCTTGGTGCGGCCATAGGCGGACTCGGATTCGGCGCTCGCGCCGATCGCCGAGATCTGCACCACAGCGCCGAGGCCGCCGTCGCGCGCTGCCTCGGCGACGTTGCGCGCACCCTCGACATGGACGCGGCGCATCTTCGCGCCGAACACGCCGGCGAGGTTGATGGCCGCGCTGGCGCCATGAAGCGCGAGCCGGACGCTGGCGGCATTGCCGAGATCGGCGGCGACGGCACCGAACTGCCCGACCTGCGCCAGCGGCTGGATGGTATAGGCCTGGCGCGGGTCGCGCTGGGCGACGCGGACCCGGACTCCGCTCTTGAGCAGGAATTCGCAGACGTAGCGGCCGATGAATCCGCCGCCGCCGAAGACGGTTACAAGCTCTTCCGACCGGTCGATCATGGGGTGGCGCGATAGCCGGTCGCTTCCTAGATTGACAAGGCAGGCCGAGGCCTCTTAAGCGCCGCCGCCTGCCGAAATGAAGAAGCCCCTGTGCCCAGGTGGCGGAATTGGTAGACGCACCAGCTTCAGGTGCTGGCGCTCGCAAGGGCGTGGAGGTTCGAGTCCTCTCCTGGGCACCATCGCCACCGGAGAATGTCCGGGGGACATTCGAGGATGGCGAGCGCGAGCGTAGCGAGTGCAGCAGACTTGCCACCCCGCGCCTCGCCCGCTTAGTGCAGGCCATGAAACGTCAGTTCAACGCCAACGCGATCGTCGACCAGCTCGCCGCGATCTACGACGAATCGGTCGCCAATCTCCGCCAGGCGCTTGCCCGTTACGTCGAAGACCGCACGCCGCCCGACGCCCGGGCGCGCAAGAAAGGCGCTTTCGCCTACCCCGAGTTGCGGATCGATTATGCCGGCAAGGCGCCGGTCGCCGCCCCGTCGCGCGCATTCGCGCGGCTCAACCAGCCCGGCGTCTATGCGACCAGCATTGCCCGGCCCGAGCTGTTCCGCGACTATCTCGTCGACCAGCTCGAACATCTGAACCGCGATTATGACGCCACCATCAGCGTCGGCCATTCCGCGAGCGAAATCCCCTACGCCTATGTGATCGAGAACAGCGGCATCCAGGTCGGCGACATCGGCACCGCCGAGCTGTCCCGCTTCTTCCCCTCGAACGAGCTCATCCACCTTGGCGACGAGATCGCCGACGGGGTGTGGAAGCACAGCCCAGAGGAGCCCCGGCCGCTCGCCTTGTTCGACGGGCCGCGCACCGACTTCAGCCTCGCGCGGCTGAGGCATTACACCGGCACGCCGCCCGAGCATTTCCAGCAATTCGTGCTGTTCACCAATTACGTCCGCTACGTCGACGAGTTCGTCGGGGTCGCGATCGACGCCCTGCGCCGCAAGGATTCGCGCTTCACTTCGCTGTCCGTCCCAGCAGCGACCTACGAGCGGGGCGAGCTGGTGAATGCCGAGGCCGAGATCGCCGCCGGCCAGTGGCGGCGGCACCAGATGCCCGCCTACCACCTGATGGCGGAGGATCGCACCGGGATCACCCTGGTCAACATCGGCGTCGGCCCGTCCAACGCCAAGACGGTGTGCGACCATGTGGCGGTGCTGCGCCCCGAAGTGTGGCTGATGATCGGCCATTGCGGCGGCCTTCGGCCCAGCCAGACGATCGGCGATTACGTCCTCGCCCACGCTTACCTGCGCGACGACCATGTGCTCGACGACGTGCTTCCGCCCGAGGTCCCGCTGCCCGCGATCGCCGAGGTTCAGAACGCCTTGTTCGACGCGACGACCGCGATCACCGGCGAGGACGAGGACAGCGTTAAGCGGCGGCTGCGCACCGGGACCGTGGTGACGACCGACGACCGTAACTGGGAGCTGCTCTATGCCGCTTCGGCGCTACGCTTCAACCAGAGCCGGGCGGTCGCGATCGACATGGAATCGGCGACGGTCGCGGCGCAGGGCTACCGGTTCCGCGTGCCCTACGGGACGTTGCTGTGCGTCTCGGACAAACCGCTGCACGGCGAGCTGAAGCTGCCCGGCCAGGCCAACGCTTTCTACGAGCGCGCGATTAGCCAGCACCTGAGGATCGGGATCGAGGCGCTGAACCTGCTCCAGCGCGAAGGCGAGGGCCTGCACAGCCGCAAGCTCCGCAGCTTCGACGAGCCGCCGCTGCGCTAGGAGATAATGCGGATGCGGTTCGGCTCCGGTGGAGTCCGTCCGCGGGAGATCCACTCGACCAAGGCGTCGAGGTCGATGATGCCCTTGTCGGTGATGTCGGTGCCGGCCGTGAAGGCGCTCAGGCCGTCGCCGCCCGAGGCGAGATAGTTGTTCACAACGACGCGATAGTTGGAAGCGGGATCGATCGGCTTGCCGTTGAGCCGCATCCCGACGACGCGACTTCCCTCGGGCTTGGACATGTCGACGGTGAAACTGAAACCGGCTGAGGGCGCGAGAGCCGCTGGCGTATGGAAGCCCGCCTTGATCGGCGTTGCATACTGCTGCTCGATCGCGGCTTTGAGCTGTGCGCCGGTGAGCGTCATGACGACGAGGTTGTTCCCAAAGGGCATCATCGCAAAGGCGGCATCGTAGCGGACGCCGCCGCCGGACAAGTCTACGCGGACGCCCGTGGCATTGACCAGCGCCAGCTGGGCGCCGCCATTTTCGGGCGCCTTGGTCGCGGCCAGCATCGAATCCGCGATTAGGTCGGCCGCGGCGCTTTCGCCGTCCTCGGTGTTCTTGGTCGCGGAGGCGCTCAAGTGCCCGACGATCCGGCTGGCAATCGGAGCAACCGCTTCCGCATAGCGGTCGACGAGCGCCTTCTCCGCAGCGTCCTCGCCGCGCTCGCCATTTCCGACGACGAAATTGCGCGCGTCCTGGCCGATCAGGCGATGGCTCGCCGGATCGAACTCGAGCCTGAGGTCGGTGACGAAATAACCGTATTTGCCGGCGCTGGTGAGTAGCCGCCTCGCGCCGACCTGCGGCGTTCCGCGGCAGACATAGGCCCAGTGCGTGTGGCCGGAGACGATGGTGGTGATCGCCGGGTCGAGCTTGGGCAGGATCGGCAGGATTTCGCCGTACAAGCCGTCGCAAGTGTTGCCCGTGGTGAAGTTCGGCGTCTTGCCGCCTTGGTGGATCAACAGGACGATCGCGTCAGCGCCCTGTGCCTTCAGTTGCGGGACGAGTGCATTTGCGGTTTCCGCTTCGCCCTTGAACGTCAGACCTTTCACGCCAGACGGGGTGACGAGATTCTGCGTGCCCTTCAGCGTCATGCCGATGAACCCGATTTTGACCGGTCCTATTTGCTTGATCGCGTAAGGCGGAAAAATCGTAGTGCCGTCGCTCTGGACGACGTTCGCGGCCAGGTAGCGGAACTTCGCGCCGCCGAACGGCTCGACCGCACACGGCGCTCGGCGGGTGAACTTGGCGCAGCCGCCCGTTTGCATGCGCTTCAATTCGTCGCTGCCCCGGTCGAATTCGTGGTTGCCGACTGAATTGAACTCCAATCCCAGCAAATTCATCGCGGCGATGGTCGGCTCGTCGAGATAATTGGCCGAGATTAGCGGCGAGGCGCCGATCGTGTCGCCGGCGGAGACGGTGACCGTATTCGCGTGGCCGGCGCGCAGTCTGGCGAGGGCCGCCGCGAGATGCGCGACCCCGCCGGTCGCGATTTTGTGCTTAATGCCGTCCCCCTCCGTCACCTCTACAGGCGCCGGCGGCTCGATGTTCCCGTGTAAGTCGTTGAAGGCCAGGATCTGCACCTCGACAGGCGCTGTCGCGACCGAACCGAGAGCCGGCGGCGCGACCTGCGCCGTGCACGCAGCGAGCGAGAAAGCCGCAAGCGCGGCGGCGAAGCGGCGGATCATTTGGCGGGAAGCGGCTGCGGTTCGGCGAACAGCGCGTTCAGATAAGCGGCGAGCCTGACGCCGCCCTGGCTCAGCCGTTGCTCCATCAGCGGAGTGAACTTGTAGACGTAGGAATAAGACAGCTCCGGCACCTTCTTGTCCTTACCCTTCGCCCCCTTCTTCGGCGGCGTTCCCGGCGCCGGGTAAAGCGTATCGCGATATTCGGCGCTCTCGCTGGTCCAGTCGCGCGGGTTGATGTCCCACCATTTGATCACGTCGTCGTTCGAAATGTGCCGCCGAAGCTTCGCGGCGAGCTCGGTGAATGACAGCTGCTCCTCGTCGACCAGCTGCGAATCCCACAGTGCGTGGAGGTTGGTCGGCTTGCCGAAAAAGGTGACTTTCACGTCATTGCCCCCTTTGTCACAGCACCTGCCGTTGTGAAGCGGCTGGTGGAGGTCGCCGACGAGGTGGACGACGAAACGCAGCGCGAGCTGCTTGTCGGCCAGGCTCGCCTTGGGGCCCTTGAGCACCGCGCTGAAATGGTTGAGCGCCTCGAGCGCATCGCCCTCCGGCGGCGCATGATCGTAGATGATCCCGTTGAGCGTGACGTAATGCCAGGGCGTTGCAGTCTTCTGCCAGAAGTCGCCCGGCGCCGACCGCATCTCGTCCGGCCAGTTGGCCGCCTCGTCGAGGCTTTCGCCGGGTCCGAGGATTTCCTCCACATGCGCGCGGGCGAGCCCGCTGAGCTGTGTGTCCGCGATCGCCGCGACCACGCGGTGCCCGGTCTTGCCCCAGGCGAGCGCGGGCGAAGGCATCGCGAACGCAGCAAGTAAAAAAGCAGCCCGAGCTCGCATCAGCACCCTTCCGTCATGCTGAACTTGTTTCAGCATCCATTGCCGAACCTCGCCGCGGGTGGAGGAATGAACCCTGAACCAAGTTCAGGGTGACGCCCTTCGAGTCCCGAGCGCCGTGCTTTTCCTAATCGTGGTAGCTAAAGACAAGAGCATGACGGATGAACAGTTACTCGACCTGGCCCACGCCGCGGCCGCGAAGGCCTATGCGCCGTATTCGAACTTCCACGTCGGCTGCGCGATCGAGAGCGTTGACGACGAGGTGGTGACCGGCGCGAACATGGAGAACGCCTGCTACCGCCTCGGCGTCTGCGCCGAGCAAAGCGCGCTGACGACCGCGCAGCATGCGTTTGGCCTACACAAGGTAGCGCGGATTGCCGTTGTCGGCGGCACCGACGCGATTGTCTGCACGCCGTGCGGCGGCTGCCGACAGGCGATCCTCGAAGCCGCCCAACTCAGCGGCCGCGACGTCGAGATTTTGTGCGGCAGCGGGGACGGTTCAGCCATCGAGCGTCACACCATCGGCGAGCTGATCCCGTTTGGGTTTGGGCCGGCGAATCTCGTCTAGACGAGCTTGATCTCCCGCAGCCGTTCCTGGAGGTAATCGTTGGCGGTGATCGGCGGCCATTTCGGCTGCTCGCCCGGCGCCACCGTTTCCCTGAGCGGATCAATCAGGAAATCCGAGCGGAAGTGGAGGAAGAAGGGCATCGAGTAGCGCGCCTTGCTCGCGCGGTCGGGCGTCGGGTTGACGACGCGGTGCGTCGTCGAGCGCAGCTTGCCGTTGGTCAGCCGCTGCAGCATGTCGCCGATGTTGATCACCAGCTCGCCCGGCTTGGGCGAAACGGGGATCCAGCGGCCGTCGCGCGTCAGGAGCTCCAGCCCCGCCTCCTCGGCGCCGAGCAACAGGGTGATTGCGTTGATGTCCTCGTGCGCGCCGGCGCGGATATGCTCGCCGGTCGGCTCGGCCTGCGGCGGGTAATGGAGCGCGCGGAGCACGGAGTTGCCGTCGCGCACAGCGTCCTCGAAGTAATCCTCGTCGATCTTCAGGTAGCGCGCGATCGCCTTCAGCACCTTGAGGCCGGCGGTATCAAACGTCGCGAACAGCTCGGTGAAAGTGTCCTTGAAGCTGGCAACTTCGGTCGGCCAGAGATTGTCCGACATGTGATCGCGGAAGCGGTGACCCTGCGGCAGGTCGCGGCCCACGTGCCAGAATTCCTTGAGGTCGTGCGCCCGCAACCCCTTGGCTGTTTCGATCCCAAACGGCGTGTAACCGCGCGCCCCGCCGCCGCCGGGGATCAGATATTTGCGCTTCACCTCCTCGGGCAGGGCGAAGAAGGCCTTAGCCTTGTCCTCGGCGCGATGAATCAGCTCGTCGGGAATGCCGTGGTCGGCGATGATCGCGAACCCATATTCCTCGAAGCTCTTGCCGAGCTTCTGCGCGAAGCCCTCGGGGTCGCGCTCGGCGTCCTTCAGCGAAACGGACGCGATGTGGTCATCAGTGATCGTAGCCATAAGTCTCTCTAATACCGTCATGCTGAACTTGTTTCAGCATCCATTTCGCCGCGAGCAGTGACCTTGATCAAAAATGGACCCTGAAACGAGTTCAGGGTGACGATCATGGAAGCATCAGTGAAGCCAGTGCAGCGGACATGAGGTTGGCCAGGCTGCCGGCGAGCAGCGCCCGGATGCCCAACCTCGCAATCACCGGGCGCTGGTTGGGCGCAAGACCGCCGGTCACCGCCATCTGGATCGCGATCGAGCTGAAATTGGCGAAGCCGCACAAAGCGAAGGTGACGATCGCACGGCTGCGTTCGCTCAGCACCGCCGGACCCATCTGGCCAAGGTCGAGGAAGGCGACGAATTCGTTCAGCACCAGCTTGGTCCCGAACAACCCGCCGGCGGTGCCCGCCTCGTTCCACGGCACCCCAATCAGATACATCACCGGCGCGAACAGATATCCGATCAGCCGCTGAAAGCTGAGGTCCGGGACCCCGATCATGTTGCCGAGCCCGCCGAGCAGGCCGTTGGCGAGCGCGACCAGCGCGACGAACGCGAGCACCATCGCGCCGACGGCGACGGCGAGCTTGACGCCGGTCTGCGCGCCCTGCGCGGCGGCCATGATGATGTTCGCCGGCTGCATCCCTTCCTCGAATGTCTCGGCGACTTCGACCTTGGCGTCCTCGGCCGCGTCGGTGTCCGCGGGGTCGTCGGGCATGATCATCTTGGCCATCAGGATGCCGCCCGGCGCCGACATGAAGGCGGCGGCGAGGAGGTACGGCAGATAGCTCGCTCCGAGCAGGCTGGCGTAGGCGGCAAGGATGGTGCCGGCGACGCCGGCCATGCCGACGCACATCACCGTGAACAGGCGGGAGGGCGGAAGCGCCGCGAGATAGGGCCGCACCACCAGCGGGGATTCGGACTGGCCGACGAAGATGTTCGCTGCCGCCGACAGCGATTCCACCCGGCTGATGCCGGTCACCCAACCGATCGCGCCGCCGACCCAGCGCACGATCCGCTGCATGATGCCAAGATAATAAAGGATCGCGACCAGGCTCGCGAAGAAGATGATCACCGGCAAAGCGGCGATGGCGAAGGTATTAGCGAGGGGATTCTTGTCGGACGGCCCGAACAGGAACTCGGTCCCCTTGCCGGCATAGCCGAGCAGGTTGGCGACACCGGCGGAGAGCGTATGGATGCCCGCCCGGCTCCAGCTCGTCCACAGCACCAGCCAGGCGATCAGCGCCTGCAGCGCGAAGGCGGCGCCGACGACGCGGACGCGGATCGCCCGGCGGTTGGTCGACAGCGCGAAAGCGATGAGCAGAATGACGAGAATGCCGGCGACGCCGAGCAGCTTTTGATTCATGTGAGCTGACCCTCCCCCGAGGCCTTACCAGACCATGCCCTGCGTAGCGGCTGCGGCGGCTTCGTCCAGATATTCCAGCGCTTCCTCGGGCGTTGCCGCAACCAGCAGCTGGCCGCGGCGCTGCGCCGACAGGAAGCCGTTTGCTGTCGCATGGTCGATGAACTCGATCATGCCGTCCCAGAAGCCATCGACGTTCAACAGGCAGAAGGGCTTGGCGTGATAGCCGAGCGCGTTCCAGCTCCACGCCTCGAACAATTCGTCGAGCGTTCCGATGCCGCCCGGAAGCGCGAGGAAGGCGTCGGCGAGCTCGGTCATCTGCGCTTTGCGCTCGTGCATCGTCTCGACAGTCTGGAGCTCCGTGACGCCGGTGTGCGCGACCTCGAGATTGACGAGGGCCTTTGGGATGATCCCGAACACCTGACCGCCGCCCGCGAGGACGCTGTCGGCAATCAGGCCCATGAGGCCGAGCCGCCCGCCGCCATAGACGAGGTCGACTCCGTTCCTCAGCATCGCCGCGGCGGTGGCTCGCGTCGCGTCAGCGAACTCGGGCCGGCTACCCGGCGCGGAGCCACAGTAAACGGCGAGGCGCTTGACATAGTTCACAGGTCGGCCAGCTCCCGAAGATTGGCTTCGGGGCGAGCGCCGAAATGCGAGATGATCTCCGCCGCGGCGATCGACCCGGTTTCGAGACAGGCCTTGAGCGGCCGGCCGCGGCAGCGACCGGCGAGGAAACCGGCGGCAAACAGGTCGCCGGCGCCGGTGGTGTCGACGATCCGCTCGACCGGTGCTGCGGCAATCTCCGCGCGCTCGCCGTTGGCGACCGCGACGGCGCCCTGCGGGCCGCGGGTGATCACGACCGTTTTGACATGCTTCGACAGCTGCGCGAGGCAGTCGTCGAACGTGCCGCAGCCGGTGAGGTGCCGGACCTCATCCTCATTGCCGAACAATATGTCGGCGGTCTTCGCCTCGATCATCCCGCGCACGCCCTCGCGGCGGTCGCCGATGCACAGGCTCTCGGACAGCGTGAAGGCGACCGTACGGCCCGCCGAATGCGCAATCTTCGCCGCCTCCAGCATCGCGGCGCGTGGCCGCTCCGGGCCCCACAAATAGCCTTCGAGGAAGGTCACGCTGGCCGAACGAATGAGGTCGGGATCGAGCGCGGCCGGCGTCAGCTCGTGGCTCGCCCCCGGGCAAGTGTTCATCGTCCGCTGCGCATCGGGCGTCACCAGGATCAGGCATCGGCCCGTAGGCGGAGGCGCCTGCATCGCGGGCGTCTCGAACCGCACGCCGAGCGAGAGCATGTCGTGCGCGAAGATGTCGCCGAGCTGGTCGTTGGCGATCTGCCCGACGAACGCGACGTTAAGCCCCAACGCCGCTGCGCCGGCCATGCTGTTCGCCGCCGACCCGCCGCTGATTTCGCGCGCCGGGCCCATCGCGGCGTACAGCTCGTCCGCCTGCGCCGCGGTCAGCAGTTGCATGCCGCCCTTGGGCAGGCCGCGCTCCTCGATGAAGGCGTCATCCGTCGTTGCGATAACGTCGACGATCGCATCGCCGATCGCCACGATGTCGAGATTGGAGGAGGCCACGGGCGCGCTCGCTACCCGCCGCGCCGAGCCAAGGTCAACGGCGGTTGCGCGGGGCCGTGGACTCGTTACGCATCTGAGCCATGACCGACCAGCCGCGCTCCATCCCGCTTTCGCTCTTTGCCCTGTCGATTTTCTATGGCGGCATGGTGTGCATCGCCGGCGTGCTCGGCAACAAGCAGGTCGCGCTCGGGCCGCTCGCGGTCGAGGCGGGAATTTTTGCCTTCCTCCTGCTGGTCGTCACCTCGAGTTCGGTCGCCGAGCTGCACGGACGCCCAACCGCGAATCGGCTGGTGCTAATCGGGTTCGTACCGCTGATTGTCTCGTTGCTCCTCACGATCGTCGTGCTCGGGCTGCCCGCCTCGCCGCAGATGGATCCAGCGCGGCTGTCGGCCTTCGAAACCGTGATGGGCGGGACTCCGCGGATCTGGATCGGCGGGATCACCGCCTACGGCATCTCGACCTTCCTCAACGTCACCATTTTCAGCCGGCTGAAGGCGCGCGAAGGCTCGAGCCTGCTGTGGCTTCGGGCAGGCATCGCCAGCGTGCTGAGCCAGGTGGTCGACACGTTGATCTTCATCACCATCGCCTTCTACGGCGTGTTTCCGATCGGCGAGCTGTTGCTCGGCCAGATGCTGGCCAAGGTGGTGCTCTCGGCGGTGCTGGTGCCGCCCCTCGTCTATGCGTTCGTCGGGCTCGGGCGGCGGCTCGATCAAGCCTGACAGTGGCATATCTGCAACGGTTCCCGATGAATCGTTAACGGGCGCGCCACGGCTGTAACATCAGCGACTTAATCGGCTAATAGCGGGCCTGGGGTTCCACTCAGATTCTGCTTTTTGCGGGGGAGTTTTCCGTGAAGAAATTCGTGCTGCTGTGCACGACGGCGATGCTGCCGTCGGCCGTCTATGCCCAGTCCACCGGTACGGTCGAGACCGAGAACCGGGAAATCATCATCACCGGATCCAAGGCAAGGTCAGTCGGCGGCGTCCAGACGCCCGATACGCCGAAGGCCAAGGTCGTCCTGACGCAGGAGATGATCTCTCGCCAGAATCCCGGCCAGTCGATCCTGGACACCATCAATCTGGTTCCCGGCGTCAGCTTCCAGAACAACGACGCATACGGAACGTCAGGCGGCACGCTCAACATCCGCGGTTTCGATTCGAGCCGGATCAGCCTCACATTCGACGGCATTCCGCTTAATGATAGCGGCAACTATGCGATTTTCTCGAACCAGCAGCTCGACCCCGAGCTGATCGATCAGGTGAATGTTAACCTCGGCACGACCGACGTCGACTCGCCGACGGCATCGGCCGTTGGCGGCACGGTGAACTATCGGACCATCGTTCCCAGCGTTAAGCCAAGCGTTCACTTCGTGGGATCGCTCGGGGATTGGGACATGTGGCGCGTCTTCGGCCTTATCAACACGGGCGAGGTCGGTCCCTTCGGAACCCGCATATTCCTTTCCGCTTCGCGGCAGAAATACGACGTGCCGTACAACGGCTACGGCAAACTCAGTAAGAAGCAGTTCAACGGCCGCGTCTATCAGACCCTCGGCAACAGTGGCGACTTCGTCTCGATTGCAGCCAACTACAACGAGAATCGGAACAATTTCTTCGGCTCGCTTCCGCTGCGTACCGACGTGACGCAGTCGGCGACAGACAGCCGCGCGCGCAACGTCGGACCCAACTCGCAGAACCGCTATCCGACCAACCGCGACGAACGCTTCTACAAGATCAACTTCCCGTGCACGACCGCGACGCCTCGTGCGGGGCTTCGCGACACGGTGAGCGGTCCCGCCTTCGACGTGGCCGCTTGCGGCACTGAGTTCGACCGTCGCTACAACCCGTCCAACACGGGCAACGTTCGCGGCGCATCGCGCTTCACGCTTGGCGACGGTCTCGTCCTG
>JAICVC010000094.1 GCA_025935515.1 Sphingomonas sp. | reverse complement strand
GGCGTGTTCACGCGCCTCATCGACCGCAACACCACGATCCCGACCAAGAAGAGCCAGGTCTTCTCCACGGCCGAGGACAACCAGGGCGCCGTGACGATCCGGGTGTTCCAGGGCGAGCGCGAGATGGCGGCCGACAACAAGCTGCTCGGCCAGTTCGATCTGGTCGGCTTGCCGCCCGCCCCGCGCGGCGTGCCGCAGATCGAGGTCACGTTCGACATCGACGCCAACGGCATCGTCAACGTCTCGGCCAAGGACAAGGGCACCGGCAAGGAGCAGCAGATCCGCATCCAGGCGTCGGGCGGGCTCAACGACACCGATATCGAGAAGATGGTCAAGGAGGCCGAGCAGTTCGCCGACGAGGACAAGAAGCGGCGCGCCGCGGCCGAGGCCAAGAATAACGCGGAGAGCCTCATCCACTCCACCGAGAAGCAGCTCGCCGAGCATGGCGATAAGGTTTCCACCGAGGTGAAGGAGGAAATCGAGAAGTCGCTGGCCGAGGCCAAGACCGCGGTCGAGAGCGGCGATGCCGACGAGATGCAGCAAAAGACCGCGGCGCTGACTCAGGCGGCGATGAAGCTTGGACAGGCGATGTATGAGCAGCAGCAGGCCCAAGCTCAGCAGACCGGTGGCGACGCCGGCGCCCCGGAGGGCGAAGCCGGCGGCGAGCAGCCGGGCCAGGAAGAGGTGGTCGACGCGGAATTCTCCGAGGTCGACGAAGGCGAGAACAAGGGCTGATCGATGACTGTTCGCCCTGAGCTTGTCGAAGGGCTGTCCTTTCTTTCAATAGGAGCAGGACAGGGCTTCGACAGGCTCAGCCCGAACGGCTGGTGGGGGAAGACCGCGTAAATGGTCGAGCAGGACTATTACGAGCTGCTAGGCATACAGCGCGGCGCCGACGACGCCGCGATCAAAGCTGCCTATCGCCGTCTTGCCAAGGAGCATCACCCCGACCGGCACAACGGCTGCTCCGACAAGGAAGCGCAGTTCAAGGCGATCAACGAGGCCTATGACGTCCTCAAGGACCCGCAGAAGCGTGCCGCCTACGACCGCTTCGGAAGGGCGGCGTTCCAGAACGGGGGCGGCGGGCACGATCCGTTCGCGGAGGCCGGCTTCAACGGCTTCTCCGACATTTTCTCGACCATCTTCGGCGAGTTCATGGACCCGCGGGCGCAGCAGAATGCCGCGCGCGGGGCGGACCTCCGCTACGACCTCGAGCTCAGCCTGGAAGAAGCGTTCACCGGCGCCGAGAAGACCATCGCAATCCAGGCAATGGCCAAGTGCGAACCATGCCATGGCAGCGGCTGTACCAAAGCCGACCGCTGTGCGAGCACCTGCCAGACCTGCGGCGGGATTGGGAAGGTCCGCGCGCAACAGGGTTTCTTCGTGGTCGAGCGCGGCTGCCCGACCTGCCGCGGCGCCGGCGAGGTCATCACCGATCCGTGCCCCTCCTGCCAGGGCGAGGGCCGGGCGCTCACCAATCGCAAGCTGGCGGTGAAAATCCCGGCCGGCGTCGACGAAGGCACGCGCATCCGCGTCGCGGGCGAGGGCGAAGCCGGCGTGCGCGGGGCAGGAAGCGGCGACCTCTATCTGTTCGTGCACATGAAGCGGCACCCGATCTACGCGCGCGAGGGGACGACGTTGATTGCCGACTGCCCTGTGAGCTTCACAACCGCCGCACTGGGCGGAGCGATCAGCCTGCCGGGCATTGACGGCAACCGAGTGGAGCTGAAGATTCCCGCCGGAATCCAGTCCGGCGAGCAGCTCCGTCATCGCGGCGCTGGAATGAGCGTGCTGAACGGGCGTGGGCGCGGCGACCTCGTCGCGCGGATCCTGGTCGAGACCCCGACCAGGATGTCGTCGAAGCAGAAGAAGTTGCTCGAAGAATTCCGCGGCACTGAAACCGGCGACGAATGCCCGGCCGCGAAAAGCTTCTTCAGCCGGGCCCGCGAAATGTTCGGCGGCTAGGCGGCGCGGTCGAGCGCGAGGCGCAGCGCGAACATCTGCGCGAATAGCTCGGCAGCGGCGTGGAGCTCGAAGCTCGGCTGGCGCGGCGAGCGGTTCTCGCAGCAGAATTCGCAACTCAGGCCATCGGCGTCGAACGGCACGCGGAGGATCGCGCGGATGCGCTGCGTCTCGAGCTTTTGGCGCTGGGGTGCATCGGGCGAGCGCATCAGCGCGCCGTCCGCCGATGTGTCCTCAGGATCGCGCGGGAAGATGGCGATGCCGTCGGCACCGGTATCGGCGATGATGATCGGCAGGTCGGCCGCGTCGGACGCGGTGGCAAAGGCGCCGCGGCTGCTCTCGGCGCGGCGCTCGCCGCAGGTCAGCGTGACCCGGTCATAACCGGTCAGCGCCCGCATCCGCCGCGCGCCGCCGTCGAGCAAGGCCTGTCCGCGGCTGTTCGACAGCCCGGCGATGAGGCCGCCGACGCTCCCGAAACACTCGCCGAAGCTGCCCGTCGAGGGCACCGCCTCGAGCAGGGCGCGCCCGTCGCTCAGCTGAAACGCGATGTCGACGAACTCATGTTCATCGGTCAGGCGCACGCAATAGGCGCGGCCGACGCCGGTGGTGCCGCTCAACCGCGAGAACAGGTTTCGCAGATCGTGCAACGCCTGCGCCTTGACGAACTTCCCCAGCGGCTCGTCGATCAGCGTGACATGGGATTGCCCGAGCAGATGGTGGACATTCTCCGATGCGCGCAGGACGATCCAGTCGAGCGACAGCTCGAGCAGATAGCTCCCGGGCTGGACGCGCGCGTCGTCGGTGCGTCGCGGAGCGCTCATTTCGCTGCTCAGTTCCTGGACGGTTTCCATGACCCCCGGCTACGCTTCCGTGGCGAAGAATAACCATGGAATGGCGCAGTGCACATGAAATTTTGTGCGCTCGTGATACGGCTAGGCCGACGCGCCGAACACCCGGTCGAAAATCGTGTCGACGTGCTTCAGATGATAATCGAGGTCGAACAGGTCATCGAGCTGTTCGGCGGACAGCCGCTGCGAGACTTCCGGATCGGCCTTCAACAGGTCGAGCAGCGACAGTTGCCCGTCGGACTCCCACACTTTCATCGCGTTCCGCTGAACCAGCGCATAGCTGTCTTCGCGGCTGAGGCCGGCCTGGATGAGCGCCAACAGCACGCGCTGTGAGTGAACCAGGCCGCCCATCCGGTCGAGGTTCTTCCGCATCCGCTCGGGATAGACGACGAGCTTGTCGATCACGCTCGTGAGACGCGCGAGGGCGAAATCGAGCGTGATCGTCGCGTCGGGACCGATGAACCGCTCGACCGATGAGTGGGAGATATCCCGCTCATGCCACAAAGCGACATTCTCGAGTGCGGGCGTCACATAGCCGCGGACCATCCGGGCGAGGCCAGTGAGGTTCTCGGTCAGCACCGGATTGCGCTTGTGCGGCATCGCCGAGCTGCCCTTTTGGCCGGGGGCGAAATATTCCTCGGCCTCGAGCACCTCAGTGCGCTGCAAGTGGCGGATTTCGGTCGCAAGCCGCTCGATCGACGAGGCTATCACGCCGAGCGTGGCGAAGAATATCGCGTGGCGGTCGCGGGGGATGACCTGGGTCGAGACCGGCTCGACCTGGAGACCCATCTGCTCGGCCACGTAGTCCTCGACGCTCGGGTCGATATTGGCAAACGTGCCGACCGCGCCCGAGATGGCGCAGGTCGCAACGTCATCGCGCGCCGCCGCCAGCCGCTCACGATTGCGCGCAAACTCGGCATAGGCCTGGGTGAGCTTGAGACCGAATGTGGTCGGCTCGGCATGGATTCCGTGGCTGCGGCCAATGGTGGGGGTCAGCTTGTGCTCGAACGCCCGGCGCTTCAGCACGGCCAGCAGCGCGTCGATGTCGGCGATCAGCAGGTCGGCCGCCTGCTTCAGCTGGACCGCCAGTGCGGTGTCGAGCACGTCGGAGCTGGTCATCCCCTGGTGCAGCCAGCGCTTCTCCGGCCCGAGCTTCTCGCCCGCCCAGGTGAGGAATGCGATCACGTCATGCTTGGTGACCGCCTCGATCGCGTCGATCGCTTCGATGTCGATCTCGGCGAGCGCGTTGGCGTCGTAGGCGGCGCGGATCGTCACCGCGTCCTCAGCCGGAATCATTCCGATCTTGCCCATCGCCTCCGCCGCGAACACCTCGATCCGCCACCAGATGCGGTAGCGGTTCTCGGCCGACCAAATGGCGGTCATTTCGGGGCGCGAATAGCGGGGGACCATGGAGCGGGCGGCTAGCAGAGCAGTCGACGGCCTTCAAATCCGACGAAGCTTTGAACCACTATCGGCTGTGAAAATTGTTTCGTGTATGCTGGCGCGCTTGGGGGTTTCGCATGAAGATCACGTGTTTTGCCGCAGCCGGAGCACTGGCATAGCATCGCCCGCGATCGCACAACGCGACGCGCCGGTGGGCGCGCCGTACATCCTAGAGCACTCCTATTGGCTGCAGCCGGGTGAGACTGAGCACTTCCTGGCGCTGTTCAACCGAAACAAGCTCCCACTGCTGAAGCGCGAGATCACACAGCATCGGATCTTGTGGATGAGAATCGCGCGTCCGCGGTTCAGGAGCGGAGACCCGGCCCAGCCCGACGTGCGGCTGACCATCGCATGGGCCAGCCCCAATATCGCGTTCGACGATCTGCCCCCGGCGCGAAATGCGTCCGCGCTGTACAAGGATCCGGCTCTGCGCGAGCGCGAGGAAGGCTTGCGCGAGAAGCTGGTTCTCCGGCGCTCCGACATGCCGGTTCAGGAAGTTCTGATCGATCGCGAGTGATTCGCTCCCCGGCCTGTCGGTCAAATCAGCCCGATCGCCCGCATACTCGTCCGCCCAGCCGCGCCTACGATCACATGGTCGTGGACCGTCACCTTCATATGCCGCCCCGCCTCGACCAGATCCCGCGTCAGGCGGATGTCCTGATGGCTCGGCGTCGGGTCGCCGCTCGGGTGATTGTGGACGATGATCAGCGCCGTCGCGCCGAGGGCGATGGCGCGGGCGATGACTTCGCGGACATGGACCGAGGCTTCGTCGACCGACCCCTGCCACAGCGCCTCGTTGGCCAGCAGCATGTTCTTGGCGTTGAGGAACAGGATCCGCACTTCCTCGGTGCGGCGGTGGGCCATGGTGGCGTGGAGGTAGTCGCTGAGCGCGTCCCAGCTCGATAGGACCGGCTTCCCTTCAATCCTCGTTTCCAGCATCCGCAGCCCCGCCGCATGGGCGATCTTCAGGGCGGCGATGGCCGCCTCGCTCAGACCCTCGCGTCGCAAGGTGTCCGCGCTCGCGCTCAATAACGGTCCGATCCCGCCGAAATCGTCGAGCAGGCGCTTGGCCAGCGGCTTGGTGTCGACTCGCGGGATGGTCAGGGTGAGCAGATATTCGATCAGCTCGTAATCGTGGAAACCTTCCGGCCCGGCGTCGAGCAAGCGCTCGCGCAGCCGCGATCGATGTCCGCCCGACCCCTCTTGCACTCGTTTGCTGACGCGCGCGTCCATGCCGCCTCTTGCTGGCGTGGTCCGAGCGCGGCCTTTTGACCACAGAATGGCGCGGCTTGGCTAGAGGTCATGCCGCATCTGGAACGGTCCCGCTTGGGAGGGGTTAGATAGACCCAATGGCGGAACGGCCGAACGAGAACAGCACCGGCGAGACGATTATCGCGCGGCGCGGGACCCGCTGGGGCCGCGTCGCGAGCTTCGTCGCGCTCGGGCTTCTCGTCTTCCTCGTCGTCGCGGTCGCGATCGTCTGGATCGAGCGCCGGCCAATCGCGACGCATTATCTCAAGAGCGAGTTCGAACGACGCGGCGTGACCGCCACTTACCATCTCGACAGGGTCGGCCTCCGGACTCAGGAAGTCAGCAATCTCGTCATCGGCGATCCGAAAAGACCCGACCTCGTCGCCCGGTTCGCGCACATTGAGACGCGAGTGAAATGGAACGGCAGCTTCGAGGTGTATCGGATCGTCGCCCGCGGCGTTCGGCTTCGCGGCCGCCTGGTCAACGGCCGGGTCAGCTGGGGCCAGATCGACCGGCTGTTGCCGCCGCCGTCGGGCAAGCCGTTCGCGCTGCCCGAGTTCGTCCTCGACATCCGCGACAGTACCATCTCGCTGACCACTCCGTTCGGGCCGCTCGGCTTTGCGCTGGAGGGCAACGGCAAATTGAGCGGCGGCTTCAAGGGCCGCGCCGCGATCATCAGCCCGCGCCTGGTGCCGGGCCGCTGCGCCGCCACCAACTTGCGCGCCCAGGTCACGGTGTCGGTCGTCGCACGCCGGCCGCGGATCGACGGCCCGGTGATCCTCGACCGTTTCACCTGTCCCGCCAGCCGCTTCGACATTGCCGGCCCGCGGTTCGATGCCAGGGCCAGCTTCAACGAGGCGTTCACCAGCATCGACGGCAGCGGGCGGATGGCGATTGGAACCCTGGTCGCCGGCTCTAACGGGCTCGCCAATTTCATCGGCGACATCAGCTACAAGGGCTCGTTCGGCGACGTCTACGGCCGGGTCAAGCTGTCGGCGCAGAAGTCCCGGATGGCGACGATCTACGCCGACCGGACGCGGCTCGCCGGCGGCTATCACCTCGGCCTGCAGGCGGGCACGTTTGACATGGTCGGCGATTATGCCGCCGACAGCGCGGCGCTCGACCCGAGCATGATCGCCGGAGTCACAGAGCCGCTCGCGGCCGCGGCCAAGACTCCGATCGGCCCGGTCGCCAGCGGCATCGGCAATGCGATCAGCCGGACCGCGCGCAATTTCAACTCGGCCGGGCACATCACGGTAGTCAATTTCCCCGGCGGCGGTGGCGTCCGCATCACCGAGGCCGATATCCTCGGGCCGAACGGCGCCAGGGCGCGGGTCTCCGGCGGCAGCGGCGTGACCTATTACTGGCCGTCCAGCGGCCTCAGGATCGACGGCGACATCCAGATGGCCGGCGGCGGCCTGCCGCAAGGGCGGGTCAGCCTTCGCCAGCCCCGCGCCGGCGCACCGATGAGCGGCGTCGCCGACCTCGCGCCTTATTCCGCCAACGGGCAGCGGCTGGCGCTGACGCCGATCCGCTTCGGCCCGGGGCCGGGAGGCTCAACCGCGCTCAGCACCGTCGCCGTGCTAGACGGCCGGTTCCCCAACGGCCGCGTGCAGGCGTTGCGGCTGCCGATCACCGGCCGGATCGGCCGCGGCGGCAGCTTCGCCTTCGGAACATCCTGCGCGGTGGTCTCGGTCAGCTATTTCCAGATGAGCTCGATTCAGCTCGGGCCGACGCGGCTTCCGGTGTGCCCGATCGGCTCGGCGATCATCTCGAAGCGACCGGGCGGCCCCGTGTTTGCGAGTGCTCGGCTCAACGGCCTGGTCGTCAACGGGCGCCTCGGCAACTCGCCGCTGCATCTGCAGGCGGCGAGCGGACAAATCGTCGGCAAGCAATTCGCCTTGGACCGGCTCGGCATGCGGCTCGGGCGCGTGACCTCGCCAGTTACCTTCGATGCTGCCCGGCTCAATGGCACATTCGTCGGCGCCGGGATCCGCGGCGCCTTCGCAGGCGCGACCGCGTCGATCGGCAAGGTGCCGCTGCTGCTCAGCGATGGCTCGGGCAAATGGCTGCTGCACAACAACGATCTGACGGCCGATGCCGCGCTGACCGTTTCCGACCGCGACGCCAACCCGCGCTTCTATCCGCTGCAAAGCGACAATGTGCATTTCACGCTGGCCGGCGACCATGTCCGGGCGACCGGCGCTCTGCGCCATCCGGCGACCGGCACGCTGGTTACCGATGTGAACATCGAGCATCGGCTGTCGACCGGCGCCGGCCATGCAATCCTCGACGTGCCCGGCCTGAACTTCGGGCCGAACTTGCAGCCGGACGAGATCACGCGGCTGACGGAAGGCGTGATCGCGCTGGTCAACGGCACCATCCGCGGGCAGGGCCGGATCGACTGGAGCGGGGCCGGGAAAGTAACCTCGAGCGGCGACTTCTCAACCGCTAACCTCGACCTCGCCGCGCCGTTCGGCCCGGTCACCGGCATGAGCGGCAACATGCATTTCGACGACCTGCTCGGCCTGACCACGCCCCCGGGCCAGGTGCTGACGGTCAAGTCGATCAACCCCGGCATCCTCGTCGAGAATGGCGTGATCCGCTATCAGCTGCTGCCGGGTCAGCTGGTGAAGATCGAGCGGGGCGAGTGGCCATTCATGGGCGGCCGCCTG
>JAICVC010000152.1 GCA_025935515.1 Sphingomonas sp. | reverse complement strand
GGATCGTACGCGACGACCTTCATCGTGAGGCCGTGCGCACGGTCGGCGACGATCGAGCCGATATTACCGCAGCCGATCAGCCCCAGCGTCTTGCCGGCGAGCTCGACGCCCATGAAGCGGTTCTTCTCCCACTTGCCCGACTGGGTCGACTGATCGGCCTGGGGAATTTCGCGCGCGAGTGCGAACAGCATCGCGATTGCGTGCTCCGCCGTGGTGATCGAATTGCCGAACGGCGTGTTCATGACGACGATCCCGCGCGCCGATGCCGCGGGTACGTCGATTGTATCGACGCCGCTGCCGGCGCGGCCGATCACCTTGAGGCGCGGCAGCGCCGCATCCATGGCCGCCGCACCGACCCTGGTCGAGCTGCGCACCGCCAGCCCGTCATAGCCGCCGATGATGGCGTTGAGCGCATCGGGCGTCAGGCCAGGCTTCTCGTCGACCAAGACGCCGCGGTCGCGGAAAATGGCGGCTGCACGCGCGTCCATCTTGTCGGCGATGATGACTCTGACCGGCTCGCTCACGCGGTGGCCTCCCATGCCCAGTCGAGCCATGGGGCAAGCGCCTGGATATCGGCCGTGTCGACCGTGGCGCCGCACCAGATCCTCAGGCCCGGCGGTGCGTCGCGGTAGGCGGCGACGTCGTAGGCCGCACCCTCCGCCTCGAGCAGCTTGGCCAGCGCCTTCTGCCGTGCCCGGTTCGAGGCCTCGTCAGAGGGGTCGGCGAACTGCAGGCATATCGAGGTGTTGGAGCGGATCGCTGGATCCCGGGCCAAATGCCCGATCCAATCGGCACCTTGCACCCAGCGGTCGAGCGCGGCCGCATTGGCGTCGGCGCGGGCGATCAACACATTGAGCCCGCCGAGCCGCTCGGCCCAGTCAAGCGCGAACAGCCAGTCCGCGACACACAACATCGATGGCGTGTTGATGGTCTCGCCGTTGAAAATTCCGTCGATCAGCTTGCCGCTTTTGGTGAGACGGAAGATCTTCGGCAGCGGACGCGGGGCAGGTTCCCGCTCGAGCCGCTCGACGGCGCGAGGGCTGAGCACGAGCATGCCGTGCGCCGCCTCGCCGCCCAGCGCCTTTTGCCAGCTGAAAGTGCCGACATCGATCTTCTCCCAATCGACGTCCTGGGCGAATGCTGCGGAGGTCGCATCGCAGATGGTGAGCCCAGTGCGGTCGGCCGCGATCCATTCAGCATCGGGCACTCGAACCCCGCTCGTCGTCCCGTTCCAGGTGAATACGACGTCGGTGGCCGGGTCGACGCCTTCGAGGTCGCAGATCTCGCCATATCCAGCGGTGCGGATTTCGGCGTCGAGCTCGAGCTGCCTCGCGACGTCCGTCACCCAGCCCGCGCCGAAGCTCTCCCACGCCAACATGGTCACCGGGCGCGTCCCGAGCAGCGACCAGATCGCCATCTCCATCGCGCCGGTGTCGGACGCCGGGACGATGCCGAGCTTGTAGTCCGTCGGCAGTCGGAGCAGCGCGTGCGTCCGTTCGATCGCTTCGGCGAGCTTCGCCTTTCCAATCGTTCCCCGATGGGAGCGGCCGAGGGCGGAAAGGTCGAGCGATTGCGGCGCCCAGCCGGGCGGTTTGGCGCAAGGCCCGGATGAAAAATATGGACGTGCGGGACGATTGGTCGGTCTGGCCAGGCGCGCGGCGGCGCCGGCCGTTTGAGTTACGCTCATTCAACTCTCCTTCCAGAGAGCGCGCGGTGCGTTGGGACACCGTGGCCCGAAGCCGCTTGTAAGGACGAATGCGGCGCCCGCAAGGCGCGGCGAAAGATTCGCGTGTTGCGCTGCACAACAGGTTGAATTTGCTCGAATCCACACTCCTGAAGGGGCGGAATCAACCGTTCACCGCGCTCAACGGACGACTCGTCCCGCCACCGCAAGTCGAAGGTTGAAATTGTTAACCATCCGAAAGCAGTGTCGCTGACGCCAACGCGTGGCGGGGCAATCCGCGCATCGGCAGGGGCTGGGGAGCTCCTCGATTCTGGAACTTCGGCAGCGCGCTTGCGCGCGTCCTGCCGTTTGGTGGAGCGGGTTACATGACGCAGGTATTGGCCGTTACGACGGGGCTGTTTCGCGATCGCGACCTCTTCGTCCACGATGGCTCGAAGCTTCGTCGATTTCGTATTTCGGCACCGCTCCAGGCGGTGCTTTTTTTGGTGCTGCTGGGGCTTGTTGCCTGGGCCAGCTACGCGACCGCCCGCCTGATTGCCCGTCCATTCGCTGCTCCTGCCGGCATCAATCTCCCAGCAGCCACGGAAGCCCGCGCGCGCATGATCGAACAGCGCCAGGCATTGATCGAGGCGGCGCTTGCCGGCCGGAAGATCGATCCCGAGCTGATTGCGGCAGCGGCCGCGAGCGGACGCCTCGCCAAGGATGGTCCGCTTGCCCGCGTCGAGCGGCAGCAGCTTGAACAGGCGGCGCTTGTCGCGAGGGCGCTGGACGTTCGTTACCAGGTCACCGCAGCCGAGCTGAAGCGGCTTGGCATCACCCCCGCGCGGGTCGGCAGCAACGATGGCGTCGGCGGTCCGTTCGAACGGGTCGCCAATCCCAGCTTCAAGGCGCTGTTCGACAGCTGGAAGAAGCTCGACCAGCTCCAGGACGGCGTGATTGCCGTTCCGTCCGACAAGCCCGTGAAGATGAACGTCGAGTTCACCAGCGGGTTTGGCGTCCGTTCCGACCCGTTCCATGCCGGCGCCGCGATGCACCCCGGCATCGATCTCGCCGGTTCCTATGGGACCCCGATTTATGCCACCGCGGACGGCACGGTGCTTCGCGCCGGCTGGAACAGCGGCGGCTACGGCAACCTCGTCGAAGTCGATCATGGCCGCGGCATCACCACTCGCTACGGCCACATGTCCGCAATCATGGTTTCGCCTGGCGACCATGTCACGCGCGGGGAGCAGATCGGGCGCATGGGCTCGACCGGCCGGTCGACTGGTAATCATCTCCATTACGAGGTGCGCATCGACGGCCGCGCGGTGAATCCGATCCCGTTCATGAAGTCGACCGACTACGTCATCGCGATGCAGCGCCGCGCCGGCGCCGCCTCGATGGACGCAGTGGCGATCGGCGGCCCGAACCGCGCCCAGCGCTAATCCTGCCGCGGTTGCCCGGCGCTTCGGCGCTACCTATCTCTGGTTTGTGAGCGAGCCCCTCATCACCCTCACCGAGAACGCGGCCAGGCGCGTCGCGTGGATTGCCGAGCGTCAGCAGAAGCCGGCCATCCTGCGGCTCGCCGTGGATGGCGGCGGCTGCGCTGGATTCACCTACAAGTTCGAGCTTGTGGCCGAACCCGAAGGCGACGATCAGATCGCCGAGACCGACGGGGTGAAGCTGGTCGTCGATCCGGTCACCCTCGACCTCGTCAGGGGCTCAGCGGTGGATTTCGTCGAGGATCTCGGCGGCGCCGCCTTCAAGGTCACCAACCCCAACGCTCAATCGGGCTGCGGCTGCGGATCCAGCTTCTCGGTCTAGCGGCCGCCGGAATGCGCCGCGTCGTGCGCATTCCCGCTCGCCACCGACGTTTTGTGCGCCGCGCAGCTGACCCGCGGGTTGAATTGCGCGAAGGTGCCGTTCGGATTGTGACGGAACAGCCAGACGTGCCGGTCATAATGCGGCTCGAACATGTGCGCTTCGTCGACCTTGGTATGCGGATCGTCCTGCATCAGGTCGTATGGCACGCCCTGGTAGCTTGGCGGCTTCTTGTTGCCGGCTTCGCGCCACGCCCAGCGGAACACCAGATTCTCGACCGCCACGAGCTGCAGGGAGCCATCGGTCTGCGGCTCGTAGATGAGGATGCTCGGCGTCCGGAAGTCGGTGTGGGTGCCACTGCCGTTCACGCGGGGGTTGGGCGGGCCCTTGATGCCAAGGAGGTCGGGCCGGAAATAATGGATGCCCATCGCGCCCAGTTCGGCCGGACGGCCCATGATTTCGGCCGTCTCGCACATGTTCATCGGATCGCGGATATAGCCCTCGGCGGTCGCGACCTTGATGTCCCGATATTTCTCCGTCGCGGCCCGTACCGCATCCAGGTCCGGTTCGGGCCCGGCGGCCGCCAGAAGCAATGCTGCAGTCAGAAGGATCATG
>JAICVC010000098.1 GCA_025935515.1 Sphingomonas sp. | reverse complement strand
TTGCCTTTCGCCCCAGCCGGCGAACTTCGACGGGACCTTGTCCCACCAGTGCGCCCCGCCCGGGCCGCCGGCGATCGCCTCCATGGGGTTGAGCCGGAACGACAGCAGGACCGCCTTCTTCAGCCATTGATTCACGACCCAGTCGCTGCCGTGCTTCACGGCAATCCGCGCTTCCCCCCTGTCGAGCGCGGCAATCGCGGCATCGACCGCCTGGCGGACCTCGCCCCTGGTGGTCGCGGCGATGGAATCGCGCTCGTCCCACGCGCGTTCGATCACCGGTTGCAGGTCATTCATGCTCGTCCCCCAAAATACTTTCGAGCCACTGGCCGACGTCGGTCACCCGGACATCGACGATGGCTTCGTCATAGCCGTGGCTACCGCGCTCCGACCCATTGTCCACCCAGACGGTGGTCATGCCGAGCTGTTTCGCCGGAGCGAGGTTGCGGACCATGTCCTCGACCATCGCGGCCTTGTTCGGATCGATCTGGAACTGGTCGAGCAGCTTGCGGTAGCCGTGCAGCTCAGGCTTGGGGGTCAGGTCCGCGGCGAAGATGTCGTGCAGGTGATCGACCACCGCGGCGATGCCGAGCCGATCGAGCACCTTCCACGCATAATCGGCATTGCCGTTGGTATGGATGAACTTGCGGCCCGGCAGACGCCCCAGCGCCGCGACCAGCCGGTCGTCGCGCTCAAGGCGGTCGAGCGGAATGTCGTGGACGTCGCCCATGAAGTGGTGGGGATCGACATCGTGATATTTCATCAGCCCGGCGAGTGTGGTCCCGGAGCCGTGGAAGTGCATTTTCTGGACCCGTCGCGCTTCAACCGCGTCGACCCCTAACAGCCGCTCGATATAGGCCGTCATCCGCTGGTCGATTAGCTCGAACAGCCGGCTGCCATGCGGGTAGAGGCAATTGTCGAGATCGAAGATCCAGTCGCGGATATGGGCGAAACGGCGGTCCATCGGAGGGCAAGCGCCTAGAGCCGTTCCCGGCCTTTAAGCAAATTGAAAGGAATCATAAACCATAAAAGACCGTGGGAAGCCGTGATTTTTCAACGGCTTGAGCGGGGAGAGAAGATGCCTGACCGGCTGTTGACAACGGGCGCGTGCACGCTGGTCATGGCCTTCGGCCTCAGCGCCTGCGGCGGCGCGGGCGGCGGCCCCGCGCCGATGCCGTCCGCGCCCATCACATCGACTCCGACACCCACGCCGACTCCGACACCAACTCCGACCCCCACGCCAACCCCGACACCGGGGGTGAACTACAACACCGCCGAGTATCAGGCGTCGCAATATTCGGTCGTTTCAAACGCGATCGCCGCCTACAATGCCGGCGCGACGGGAAAGGGCGTCAAGATCGGAATCGTCGACAGCGGCATCAATCCCAGCCTCTCGGAATTCGCCGGCAAGATCGATCCCGCCAGCGGCGACGTCGCCGGCAGTCGCGGACTCAGCGACGAGGGCGGCCACGGGACGGCGGTGAGCGCGGTCGCGGCGGCCGCGCGCAACGGCCAGAACACCATGGGCGTCGCGTTCGACGCGACGATCGTCAGCGAGCGCGCCGACCAGCCCGGGTCATGCGGACAGACCGACGGCTGCCAGTTCTTCGACAGCGCCATCGCTGCCGGAATCGACGCGGCGCGCAGTGCCGGCGCGAAGGTGATCAACCTGTCGCTCGGGGGCGATCCGCCCGGCCAGGCGCTGCTCAATGCCATGTCGCGCGCAGTCAACGCCGGGGTGGTCATCGTCATCTCGGCCGGCAATGACGGCACCGACCCGGCGAAGGGCTCCAACTCGGACCCGTTCGCGCTCGTCCCGGCGCAGAATTTTCCGGGCTCGGTAATCATCGCCGGGTCGGTCGGCGTCAGCGACGGGGCCGGCGGGACCAACGCCAGCCAGATCTCCGACTTCTCCAACCGCGCGGGGACCGGCGCGCCATATTATCTGATGGCGCTCGGCTATCATGACCGTGCGCCCGATCAGAACGGCACCCAGTTCCTCTGGTCCGGCACCAGCTTCTCAGCGCCGACGATCTCGGGCGCGGTGGCGCTGATGGCCCAGGCCTTCCCCAACCTCACGGGCAAGCAGATCGTCTCGATCCTCTTCCAGAGCGCCGACGACCTCGGCGCCGCGGGCGTGGATTCGATTTATGGCCATGGCCGACTCAACATCCAGAAGGCGTTCTCGCCGATCGGCCAGACCAGCCTCGCCAGCAGCCAGGCGCCGATCGTCGGAAGCGATCTGCCGCCGGCGGCGGGCGATGCCGCGAGCGGAAAGTCGCTCGGGGCGATCATCCTCGACGGCTACAGCCGCGCCTTTGTCATGAACCTCGCCACGACGCTGCGCCGCGCCGAGGTCGACCATCCGCTGTCGCGCTCGCTTCAGAACGACGTCCGGGTGAGCGGCGCGCAGGCCGGCCCGGTCAGCATCGCGATGACCGTGAACGAGCGGCACGACCTCGCCGGCGGCTACGCGGTCGACCGGCTCGGCATCGGCCCCGAAGATATGCGCAAGTCCCGGCTGATTGCGGGCTCGGCCGTCGCCAGGCTCGACAACCGGACCGCGATTGCATTCGGCTTTGCCGAAGGCGCCAAGGCCATGGAGCGGCGCCTCACCGGCGCGAACGCGGGCTCGTTCCTGATCGCCAGCGACATTGCCGGAACGCCGGGCTTCGCCGCCAAGCGCGGCAGCAGCATGGCCGTGCGTCACCAGTTCGGCGGCATCGGAGTCACCTTCTCCGGCGAAACCGGCAGCGTCTGGCAGCAGGTCAAGACAACGGCGACCGGCTCACCGTACCGCTACGCCAGCGTCGCCGCGGACAAGAGCTTCGGCCGCAACTGGCTGTCGCTGGGCGTCAGCCGGCTCGAGGAGAAGCAGTCGCTGCTCGGCGGACGCCTCTCGAACACCTTCGCCGCGGGCGGCGCGAACACCATGTTCGTCGACGCCGAGGCACGCCACAATTTCGGCGACGGCTTGACCGCGACCGCGACTGCCCGCCGCGGCTGGACCGATTTTGCCGGCGGCAAGTTCCAGACCGGCGCGTACGGCTTCGACCTCGCCAAGCTCGGCGTGCTTTCGGGCAAGGACAGCATCGGCGTCCGCCTCTCGCAACCGCTGCGGGTCGAGCAGGGCGGCCTCGCGATGCTGCTGCCATCGTCCTACGATTATGCGACGCTGACCGCGACCGACAGCCTGAGCCGAATGTCGCTCACCCCCAGCGGGCGCGAGCTCGACGCCGAGCTCAGCTACGGATCGAGCCTGCTCGACGGCCGGGCGTGGTTCGGGGGCAATCTCTTCTACCGACGCCAGCCGGGCCATATCGCCAATTCGCCCGACGATGCCGGCGCCGCGATCCGCTTCACCCTCGGCTTCTGAACGTCAGGCGGCCGAGCTTCGACCGCTCCGTCGTCTGAAACGCGGCACCAGGCCGCCCACGCCGGCACGGTAGCGGCGGTAATCTTCCCCGAAGAGATGGGTGAGGTCGCGCTCCTCATAGCGGATGGCGATCAGCATATAGACTGAGAGACCCGCCGCCAGCAGCAGATGCCCCGCGGTCATTTCCGGGGCGGCCCAGAAAGCGAGGAAGAAGCCCGCGTAGAGCGGGTGCGCGACCCAGCGGTAGAAAAACGGCTGCCTCAGTTCGGGCGGCGCGGCCTGGCGGTCGCGGACGTGGAACCAGGCTTGCTGCAGTCCGAACAGCTCGAAATGATTGATCAGGAACGTGCTCACCAGCACCGTCGCCCAGCCGATCCAGAAAAGCGCCCAGAGCACGCTCCCAAGCAGCGGGTTGGTGACGTTCCAGACGATTGTGCCGATCGGCCGCCAGCCGAGGAACAGGATCATCAGCGCGATGCTCGCGGCGAGCACGTACACGCTGCGCTCGGCGGCTGGCGGGACGATCCTGGTCCACCGCGCCTTGAAGGCGGGCCGCGCCATCACGCTATGCTGCAGCCCGAACAAGGCAATGAGGGCGATATCGATCAGGGCTGCGGTGAGTGGCGCCGCCTCCGGGCCGACGTCGACCGTCCGGCCCGAGAAGGCGAAATCGCCGACGAAGACGATGAGGTAGAGGAACGTCGCGAAGAATATCGCGTAACAGACGATCGCGAACAGCAAGGTAAGCAGACGTGACATGCCGATCTCCCCTTTTTCGGCCTGTGGCGCTCAGCGCCGGCGTGGATTTCGATAGTCGGTCAAGGTCAGCGGGGCGGGACAATTGTCGATGCGACGGTCCACCGCCATGAAGGTCTGTGCCGGCGGAAGCTGGGCGAGCGGCACGGCCCTGGGCTTCTTGCCCATCTTGCGAGCCATCGACATCGGCGTTTCCGGGCATATTGCCCGCTCGGGCGCCGGATTGAAAACGGGCATGTCGCGGGCGGGCTCGGCACTTGCCGAAGCGGCAAATAGAGCGACGGTGAAGAGGAGCATGATACTCTCCTTTCGCCGTGGCGACTTAGCATTGTTCGGTCAGACGGTGAAGCTTTCCCCGCACCCGCAGGCGCCCTTGGCGTTGGGGTTTTCGAACACGAAGCCCGCAGCGAAATCGTCCTCGCGCCAGTCCATCACCGAGCCGATCAGATAGAGGACGCTGGCGCCGTCGACGTAGAAGCTGCCGCCGGGCGTCTCGATCTTCTCGTCGAACGGCTGCTCGTCGGTCACATAATCGACCGAGTAAGCGAGCCCCGAGCAGCCTCGGCGCGGAGTCGAGAGCTTGACTCCGATCGCGCCTTCGGGGGCGCGGCCCATTAGCTCAGCGATGCGCGCCTGGGCGCGCGGCGTGAGGGTAATGGCGGCGGGGCGCGCGCGCAGCTTCGTTTCCTTGTTCACAGCATTCCCAATTCTAAACGTGCCTCGTCGCTCATCTTCGACGGGTCCCATGGCGGATCCCAGACGAGGTTGACGACCGCGTCGCGGATGCCGGGGACGGACAGCACCCGCAGCTCCACTTCCTGCGGCAGCGATTCGGCCACCGGGCAATGCGGCGTGGTGAGCGTCATGGTGATCGTGGCGTCGCCGTCCTCGCTGATATCCACGTCGTAAATCAGCCCGAGCTCGTAAATGTCGACGGGAATCTCCGGGTCGTAAATCGATTTCAGCACCTCGACGACCGACGCCTGGAGATCGCTTCCGGCGCCGCCCTTGGGTTCTCCCGGTTTTTCTCCCGCGAGGAAGCCGGCGAGATAGTCGCGCTTGCGCTCGAATTCCGGACTCACGCGGGCGCGCGGCGGCGGGGTCACCGCGTCGACCTCCTCGGTCTCGATCTTCTTTTCGCGATTCATGCCGAAAAGATCCGCTTCACCTGTTCAATCCCGCGCACCAATGCCTCGATGTCCGAGCTGTCGCTATGCGCAGCGAAGCTCGCTCGGGCGGTGGCGGGGACGCTGAGCCAGTCCATCAGCGGCTGCGCGCAATGGTGGCCGGCACGGACCGCGACGCCAGCATCGTCCAATATGGTGGCGGTGTCGTGCGCATGCACCCCGTCGACGTTGAAGCTGACGATTCCGGCGCTGTCCTCGGGGCCGTAGAGGGTCACGCCGCCGACGTTGCGAAGCGCGTCGCGGCATTCGGAGACGAGCGCGCATTCGTGGGCGTGGATCGCATCGAGGCTGAGCTTCTCGACCCAGTCGACTGCCGCATGGAGCCCGACGGCGCCTACGATGTGCGGCGTGCCAGCTTCGAAGCGCGCGGGCGGGTCGAGGAACGTCGTCTCCTCGAATGTGACCTTCTCGATCATCGCGCCGCCGCCCTGCCACGGAGGCATTTTCGCGAGCAATTCGGCGCGGCCCCAGAGGCAGCCGATGCCGGTCGGCGCGTAAAGCTTGTGCCCGGAGAAGGCGTAAAAGTCGGCGCCCAAGGTCACAATGTTTACGTCCAACCGGGGCACTGCCTGGCAGCCGTCCAGCAAGAGCAGGGCGCCTTTCGAATGAGCGATCTCCGCGGCTCGCCCGGCGTCGAGGATCGAGCCCAGGACGTTCGATACGTGAGCAAATCCTACAATGCGATGCTCTTCGGTGAGCATCGCTTCGGCGGCTTCGAGGTCGATCTCCCCGTCGGGAGTCAGCGGCACCGCATCGACTTCGTAACCCGCGAGCTGCCAGGGAACGATGTTGCTGTGATGCTCGAGCTGCGAGAGGAGGACGCGGTTGCGGCCTTCCTTGGGAAGCGTGTGCGCGACGAGATTGATCGCCTCGGTGGCGCCGCGCGTGAAAACCAGTTCGTTCGGCTGTCCGCCGATCAGGTTGGACGCCGCCGCGCGCGCGGCCTCGTAGCTCGCGGTCATGCTCGCCGAGCGTTCGTACACGCCGCGATGCACCGTTGCGTAATCGCGCGAATAGGCCTCGGTGATCGCGTCGATCACCGTTTGCGGCTTCTGCGCGGTCGCCGCGCTGTCGAGATAATGCCAGTTGGCGATCGCCGGGAACTGGTCGCGCACATTCAGTGCCGAATTGATGCGAGCCGGCGCGTTCACACGACCCTCCGCAACGCCTCGCGCCCGGCTGCGCAGATCGCGTCCGGCTCGTTCGCGCTGTCCCACAGGCCCATGACGAAGCCTTCGAGCAGCAATGCGCGAGCGCTTGCAGGGTCGAGGCCGCGGCTTTCGGCGTAGAACAATTGCATCGCGTCCAACTCGCCCACGGTCGCGCCGTGCGCGCATTTCACGTCGTCGGCGAAAATCTCGAGTTCGGGCTTGCAGTTCGCGGTCGCGCCGCGGTCGAGCAGCATGGCCTTGACCGACTGCTCGGCGTCGGTCTGCTGCGCCCCGCGCGCGACCTCGACCTTGCCGAGATAGGACCCGACGGCCTTGCCATTCAGCACGGAGCGGATGGTCTGGCGCGAACGTCCGCCCTCGCCGACGTGCATCACGGTGGTGACGATCTCGTTGGTCGAAAGACCGGTGCCGATATTTGCGCCGTACAGCTCGAACTGTGCCCCCGCGGCTAACGAAACCTCAAGCTCGATGCGGCCGTAAACCGGCGCTGCGTTGAGCACGAAAATGCGCGCATTCGCGCCTTCGCCGAGGGACAGCTGGACGCGGCGCAGTTGGACGTCATCCGCGACCGGGAGCCAGATTTCTTCAAACTCTTCCCCTGCACCGACGGTCACCGTGACCGGCTCGGCGAATCGTTCCCACACGGGTCGCAGCGCATCGAGGTCGGCGTAGCGCCATTCCTCCTGCTTGTGGGTGGGGAACGGAGCCGTCACGCCGCCGCCTCCGCATAGCCTTCGCGCTCGAGCTCGTGCGCAAGCTCGGGCCCGCCCGACCGGACGATCCGCCCTTCGTTCAAGACGTGCACGCGGTCGGGTTCGACGTAGTCGAGCAGGCGCTGGTAGTGGGTGATCAGCAGCACGCCCTTGTCGGGCGCGCGCATGATGCGGTTGATGCCCGCGCCGACGGCTTTGAGCGCGTCGATGTCGAGCCCGCTGTCGGTCTCGTCGAGCACCGCGAAGCTGGGCGCGATGATGCCCATCTGGACCATCTCGGCGCGCTTCTTCTCGCCGCCCGAGAAGCCGACGTTGACCGGTCGCTTGAGCATCTCGGCGTCCATGCCGAGCAGGCCCGCCTGTTCGCGCGCGAGCTTGATGAAGTCGCCGGCCGAAAGCTCGGTCTCGCCGCGGGCGCGGCGCTGCGAATTGAGGCTCTCGCGCAGGAACTGGAGGTAGGAGATGCCTGGGATCTCGACTGGGTATTGGAAGCCGAGGAACAGCCCCGCCGCCGCGCGCGCGTGCGGCTCGAGGGAGAGGAGGTCGAGTCCCCTCCCTGGATGGGAGGGGTTAGGGGTGGGTGCGGAGCGCAGCTCCGCGTCGGCCATCGAGGCCGCCGCTGAGCTACCCACCCCCGGCCCCTCCCTTCCAGGGAGGGGAGAAAAGGTCACCGCCCCCTCGGTCACCTCATACCCCGGCCGCCCCGCAAGCACGTAAGCGAGCGTGGAC
>JAICVC010000156.1 GCA_025935515.1 Sphingomonas sp. | reverse complement strand
TGTCGCGGTCGCGACCGACCGTCGCCGTGGCGCAATGGACGCCGTCGGCAAAATAGCGGGCGACAAGCGAGCCGCCGGCAAAATCGCCGTCGAGCGTGACTGCGTCCCACCCGGCCGCCCGGCCGACGTACCGCATGGTCGTCCCAAATTGCTCGGTCCAGAAGAAGGGAACCGCTTCGAACGGCTGGCGCGCGCCCAACATGTTGGCTGCGGCGACCTGCCCCTGGCGCTCGGCGGTCACCCAATGTTCGATCCGCACACGCTCCCGGCTGAGCGGGTCCGGAAAAGCCGCAATGTCGCCGGCGGCGAAGATCCCGGGTGCCGTTGTTTCGAGGAAGGAATCGACGACGACACCGCTTTCGACCCGCGCGCCTGCCATTTGCGCCACGGCGGTACGCGGATGCACGCCAATGCCGACCAGGACGAAGTCCGCCTCGATGCTTGCGCCGCTCGCAAGCTTGACCGAGCGCCCGTCGAAACCGCCCACGACGGCGCTCAGGTGGAAGCGGACGCCGTTGCGCTGGTGGAGGTCCTGGATGCTTCTGCCGATTTCCTTGCCGAATACCCGTTCCAGCGGGACTTCTTCGACCGACACGATGTCGATCTCGATCTCGCGCTGGCGAAGCGCCGCCGCGGCCTCGAGCGCGATGAAGCTCGCCCCGACGATCACCACTCGCGCGCCGGCCTGCGCCCGTTCGGCGATCGCCCGCGCGTCGCGCACCGAGCGCAGCGTCAGCACCTGCGGTCGGTCGAACCCCGGCACCTGCAGCCGGTTCGGCTCGCAGCCGGTGGCGATCAGCAGCCGGTCGAAAGGGAAGCACTCGCCGGATGACGTGGCGACGACCCGCTGGGCAGTGTCAACGCCGGTGATTTCGGTCCCGAGATGCAGACCGATGCGGTTGTCCGAATACCAGTCGTCGCTGCGAAGCCACAGCCATTCCTCGGGTGCCTTCCCGGCGAGATAATCCTTCGACAGGTTCGGACGGTCGCAAGGCGGATCGCAATCGGCGCTGAGGATCGCCACCTCTCCGCCAAAGCCCAGGCGGCGCAGTTCTGCCGCGCAGGCGAGCCCTGCGGCGCCGCCGCCAATGATGACGATTCGGGTGACGTCGGTGGATGAGAGGGCAGGGGACCCAGCATGCGTGTCGATCTTTTGCGTGACGAAGGCGCGTTCGTCCCTCACTTCCACCAGCCAGCGGTCGAGCGGGTCCAGCGCGGGCGCGCGCAGCACGGCGCCGGTCCTGAGATCGAAACAGGCATGATGGAGCGGGCAGCGGACGGTCGTGGTCGTGGCGACCCCCTCGCCGAGTTGTCCTCCATAATGGGTGCACGCGCCGCCGACCGCGAATAATTCACCGCCGAGCCGGGACAGGAGCACTGGTTCGTCGCCGACGCGGCCAGCGAGCGTTCCTTCGTCCGGGATTTCGCGGAGGGCGATTCCTTCCGAAAAATCGGGACCCGATGCACCTGCCGCTTCGCCCACTTGCCGCGCCTTTCATGACCTGACGCCTATTCGATGGCGACCGGCGCGAATGGTTCCTGCGTGTGCGAAAGAGATGGCTCCCCGGGCCTGATTCGAACAGGCGGCCGTCCGATTAACAGTCGGATGCTCTACCGCTGAGCTACCGGGGAGCAGCCCCACAGCATGTTTCCTGGGGCAAGCGCGCGCTAGATAGCGCGGCCTTCCTTAAAGGCAAGTGAGTAAGCGGTTTCAAGTCGCGAATTGCTCCATTGCGATGCGCTCGTCGAGCGCATGCTCGGGATCGAACAGCAAGGTCAGCGAGCGCTCGCGGTCGAGGCGGACTTCGACCCGGGCGACATCGCGGACTTCGATCTGGTCGGCGACCGCCGAGACCGGTCGGTTCTTGGCCTCGAGGATCGAGAAGCAAACCGCCGTGTCGTCGGGCAGGATTGCGCCGGACCAGCGGCGGGGACGGAACGGGCTGATCGGGGTCAGCGCCAGCATTTTGGCCTGCAGCGGCAGGATCGGGCCGCGGGCGGAGAGATTGTAAGCGGTCGAACCCGCCGGCGTCGCCACCAGTACGCCGTCGCAGGCCAATTCGGGCAGTGCGACGCGGCCGTTGACCGAAATCTCGATCTTGGCGGTCTGCCGGGTTTCCCTCAGCAGCGAGACTTCGTTGATCGCGGCATAAGTGAAGGTTTCGCCCTTCACCGTGGTCGCGCGCATTTGGAGCGGCGCGACGCGGATCGCCTTGGCGCCCGCGATGCGCTCCGGCAGGCAGTCGATCCGCCAGTCGTTCATCAGGAATCCGACGGTGCCCCGGTTCATCCCGAAGACGGGCTTGGGGCTTCCCGCTTCCAGCATCTGGTGCAGCGTCTGCAGCATGAAGCCGTCGCCGCCGAGCGCCACCAGCGTCTCCGCGCTTTCGACCTCGGCAAATTCATAACGGCGCTGAAGCAGCGCTACCGCGGCCTCGGCAACATCGGTGAACGATGAGAGAAGCCCGATTCCAAGGCCTTTGAGATCGGCCGGCGAGTGGTCGCCGGGCATGGGCGAGTCAGCGTTCAACTGCGCTCCTCTTTGTCAACGCGGTGCAAGATAGGGCTTCGCGGCGCGAAGGTCACTGTCCCGTTTCGGAGCGCGGCCATGGGAGCCGGTTCCAGCACCCACGCGCGCCGGGTACCTGCAGTTCGTGTCGACCGGGACAAGGTTCGTATTTGTGGGGGGTTCGTACGTGCTGACCTGGGATGACATCAGTAAGTGGGGTCGGCGGGCATCGGACACAGGGGCAACGCCTCCCGCCGCCCCACAGCGTGACCTGATGCTCGAAGCGGTCATCGCGCACGAGCAGATCGACGTCCTGTTCCAGCCGCTGATCGAGCCCGCTAGTGGCCGGATCGTCGGAGCCGAAGCGCTCGCGCGGTCGCCCGTCGTGCCGACCGCCGAACAATTGTTCGCCCGCGCCTGGGCGGGCGGCCTGGCGGAGCGGCTGTCACGCCTGGTCCAGCGCAAGGCGCTGCGCTGCGCCGCTGTGTGGGAAGGACCGCTCAAGGGCCTCGGGCTTTCCGTCAACATCCTCCCGGCGGACATCTGCCGTGGCGGCTATGACGAGTGGCTCCTCGACGAAATCAGCGCCGCGGGAATCGATCCGGCGCGGGTTACGGCCGAGATCACCGAGAGCGCTCTCCTCAGCGACCAGGAAGCGGTGGCCGAACGTCTCACACGGTTGCGCGAGGCCGGCGTGCGCATCGCCGTCGACGATTTCGGCACCGGCTACGCGAGCCTCGCCTACCTCACCTCCCTCCCGCTGGACGCGATCAAGATCGATCGCGGGCTAGTCGCCGATATCGTCGGCGGCGAGCGCGACCGGATCGTCGTCAAGGCGATGATCCATCTGGCACGCGAGCTCGACCTCAAGGTGGTCGTCGAGGGGGTCGAGACCACCGGCCAGCTGGCGCTGCTCGCCGACTGGGGCTGTGACCTGTACCAGGGATTCCTCGGCGCCGGTGCGCTGACGCACGAGGAGCTGCACCGGTTTGTCGCTGCCGCGAACGCCGAGAGCGTCGAGGCAGCCTAAGCGGCGACCAACTCCTTCTTGTCCGAGGCGGCAACGACCCGTGCGAGTCCACGCGACAATTGCAGCGCCCCACCGAGCCGCGCGTCGGGTGTCGGCCAGTCGCGGGCAACGGTCATCTTGCTGTCCGGCCGAAGCTTGGCCGAGCCCTTCAACCGGTCGATGTAACCCAGCAGGGCCGCCAGGTCGGGGAAACCGCTCTCGGCGAACGTGATCACCGCGCCCTTCGCCCCGATGTCGAGCTTGGCGACCATCGCCTGTTTCAGGTTCAGCTTCACCTCGACGATTTT
>JAICVC010000031.1 GCA_025935515.1 Sphingomonas sp. | reverse complement strand
GACCCAGGCCGGCAAGTGGGAAAAGAACCGCTTCATGGGCGTCGAGGTGACGGGCAAGACGCTCGGCCTGATCGGCGCCGGCAATATCGGCTCGATCGTCGCCAGCCGCGCGCTCGGCCTGCGCATGAAAGTCGTCGCCTTCGACCCGTTCCTGACGCCCGAGCGCGCTCTCGAGATCGGCGTCGAGAAGGTCGAGCTCGACGAGTTGCTGCGCCGCGCCGACTTCATCACGCTGCACACGCCGCTGACCGACCAGACCCGCGGCATCCTCAGCCGCAAAGCCCTGGCCAAGACCAAGCCGGGCATCCGCATCGTCAATTGCGCGCGTGGTGGGCTGATCGACGAAGCCGCGCTCAAGGACGCGCTCGACAGCGGCCATGTCGCCGGCGCGGCGCTCGATGTGTTCGCGGTCGAACCCGCGACCGATAGCCCATTGTTCGGCACACGCGGCCTCATCTGCACGCCGCACCTCGGCGCCTCGACCACCGAAGCGCAGGTCAATGTCGCGATCCAGATCGCCGAGCAAATGAGCGATTATCTGCTGCTCGGCGGCATCACCAATGCCGTGAATGTGCCCTCGCTGTCGGCCGAGGAAGCGCCGCGGCTCAAGCCCTATATGGGGCTTGCCGAAAAGCTTGGGCTCCTGGTGGGCCAGATTGCCGGAACCGAAGTCCGCTCGATCGATGTGGAAGTCGAGGGCGCCGCAGCCGAGCTCAACATCAAGCCCATCACCGGCGCGGTGTTGGCAGGCGTGATGCGCAGCTGGTCGGACACGGTGAACATGGTCAACGCGCCTTATCTCGCGAAAGAACGTGGAATCGCGGTGCGCGAGATCCGTAACGAAGGCGAGAGCGACTATCACACCCTGGTCGCGGTGACCGTCGGCACTGAACATGGGCCGAGACGCGTCGAGGGTACGCTGTTCGGCAACCGGGCGCCGCGCCTGGTGAATATCTTCGGCGTTCCGATCGAGGCCGAGCTCGCAGGGCAAATGATCTACATCGTCAACGACGATCAACCGGGCTTCATCGGTGCACTCGGCACCAGACTCGGCGAGAACCGGATCAACATCGCCACCTTCGGACTTGGCCGGCGCAAGGAAGGCGGCGAGGCGGTCGCGCTGGTCGCCGTCGACGATCCGATCACGCCGCAGGTCGCCCGGCAGCTCGGCGGCCTTGCCGGAGTCCGCGAGGTCGTTCCGTTGAGCTTTTAGCGCTCTCCGCCGGGTGCCCGAACGTTAGGGAAGAACTCGCCAGTCGCGGAAATTGGCAGTCTTGGGCGGCACGGGCGGCAAGGCAGAATTGTCACCGCGGCCGTTGCTGTCTGCTCCCAGGACCGAGAAGTGGCGTTCCCCGTCGAACAGCCGGATCTCGCCCGATGGGCGCTGGAACTTGCGTCTGGCGACAGCCGCGAGCCAGGCCACAATCAGGCCAAGCCGGTTCATGGGCTCGTCGGTCCCGTAGGTCCGCGAACCGTGATAGTCATAACCCCATTTCATTCTCGATCTCCTTCAGCCGCGAAGCTTCAGGATTCTCGAGCGCTCCACGGGTCCCTTGGATTATCGGGTCTTGCGATGCATAAAGCAAATGAATGGGATTGCTGTTTCCTATAATAAAAGTTGAAGATAATGGATATTGCCGCCGCGCGTACCTTTCTCGAGATCGTGAAGACGGGCAGCTTCGTCCGAGCGGCGGCCAACCTCAACATCACGCAAACGGCGGTCAGCGCGCGAATCCGCGTCCTCGAGGAGCAACTCGACCGGCAGCTGTTCATCCGCAACAAGGCCGGCGCGAAGCTCACTTCGGCCGGCGACCAGTTCCTCCGCTATGCAACGTCACTCGTCCAGGTGTGGGAGCGCGCCTGCCACGAGGTCGCGATGCCCGCCGGGCGCGACAATGTGGTCACGGTGGGCGGCGAACACAGCCTGTGGGATCCCTTGCTGCGGGATTGGCTCATCTGGATGCAAAGCGAATGCCCCGAAGTCGCCATCCGGGCGCACATCGACGTCCCTGACCGCCTAATCGACCAGGTTCAGGAAGGCATCCTCGATCTCGCGGTCCTCTATGCACCCCCGCGGCGCTCCGGCGTGGCGGCCGAGCTGCTGGTGGACGAAGCGCTGGTCGCGGTGACGACGGAGCCAGCCGATCGGACCCCTGTCGCGGCCGATTTCGTGTTCGTCGATTGGGGCTCCGACTTCCGCGCAAGTCACCACGCGGCTTTTCCCGACGCGCCGAGCCCTCCGCTGTCCGTTAATCACGGTCCGCTGGCGATGGATTATATCCTCGCGGTCGGCGGAAGCGGCTATTTCCGGATGGAGGCGGCCCGCCCGCACCTCGACCAGGGGCGTCTCCGCGTCATCTCGAACATGCCGAGATTCTCCTATTCGATCCACGCCGTCTATTCGGCCAGGGCGGACGAGCGGCTGATGGAACGTGTTCGCGGCGGCCTCAGGGCTGTGGCGCGACTGTATCACCAGTCAGCCGAATAAAATTCTTCATATTAACTAGCGATATTATTCGTTTGCTTGATGGAGTAGCCGATCCCACATGATGAGTGGGAGACTTCCATGCGGCTCGATCAGACCGTTCTCGACGATCAGGACCAACCTTTGGACAGGGCGCCGGACAGCGGCTTGTTCACCGATATTCCGAGGCCGATCTGGATCATGTTCCTGTCGGCCTGGGCGCTGGTGTTCGGGCTGTTCGGCCTGTTCTTCACGACCGATGGGCCGGCGACGCTGGCGGTCGTCACCGCCACATTTTTCGCGCTGATGATCCTTGGCCTGCCCGCGGCGCTCGCGAGGCAGTCCAAATGTGTCCGGCGGGAATTCAACGGCCTAATCGACACCCGCAACGGTCCGCTCGGCGTCGGCGCGGCGGCGACGCAGATCGTCCTGATCCCGATCGCGGCCGTGATCGGCGTCATCGCGTTCATCGCGCTTGGGATGTGACACTCCGAGTCCGGCGACAGCCATCCGGACAAGAAAAGGGCGCTCCGTTGGTCGCCCCCGGAGCGCCCCTCGGCCGGCCGCCTGCGTGCGAGCGGCGCGACGCGACGCGATTTAGTTCGCGCTGTTGCCGTCGGCATCCGCGCTGTTGCGGACCGAGTCGGCGCTGTTCTCGCCCGAATTGCGGACCGCGTCCGCCGCATTCTCGGCGTTGGCCTGCATCATGTCGGCAGCATTGTCGGCATTGGCTTCGATCGTATCCGCCGTATTCTCGGCGTTCGCCTCGATATTGTCGGCGGTCTGCTCCTGTGGGCTCTTGTTGCACGCTCCAAGCGCGCCAAGGCCGAGCGCAATCGCAAGGACGGTGGTGGTCTTCATGGATTCAGTTCCCCTATCGGTTTCCGTTCGCGCCCGCGCCAGGGCGCGTCGCGGAACTGCAATACGCCCGATGAAGGATTTCTGTTCCGCCTGGTCAACGTTTTCGCGACGGCTGGACGCGCGACGACGCTCCGCCTAGGAGCCCGAATTCCGCGCAAAACGAGGAACGAAGGTGGGAAACGTCACCGTCATCGGCGCCCAGTGGGGCGACGAAGGCAAGGGCAAGATCGTCGATTGGCTGGCGAGCCGGGCCGACATGGTGGTGCGCTTCCAGGGCGGCCATAACGCCGGCCATACGCTCGTCGTCGGCAACCAGACCTACAAACTGTCGCTCCTTCCCAGCGGAATCGTCCGCGGCACGCCCTCGGTGATCGGCAATGGCGTCGTGCTCGATCCCTGGGCCTTGAAGGCCGAGGTCGAGCGCATCCGCGAGCAGGGCGTGGACGTCACGCCCGGCGTGCTGCGAATTGCCGAGACCTGCCCCCTCATCCTCCCGATCCACCGCGATCTCGACGGCCTGCGCGAGGATGCATCGGGCGCGGGCAAGATCGGGACCACGCGGCGCGGCATCGGCCCGGCCTACGAGGACAAGGTCGGCCGCCGGGCCATCCGGGTTTGCGATCTCGCGCACCTCGGCGAGCTCGAACCCTTGCTCGACCGCTTGTGCGCGCACCACGATGCGCTCCGCGCCGGCTTCAACGAGCCGCCGGTCGACCGCCAGCGGCTTCGCAACGATCTCGCCGAGATCGCGGACTTCGTCCTGTCTTTCGCGGGCCCGGTGTGGCGCGATCTCGACGAGGCGCTCCGCGACAACAAGCGCATCCTGTTCGAAGGCGCGCAGGGTGTCCTGCTCGACGTCGACCACGGCACGTATCCCTTTGTCACTTCGTCCAACACGGTCGCCGGAACCACCGGATCGGGCAGCGGCATCGGCCCTTCGGGAGCCGGGTTCGTGCTTGGCATCGTCAAGGCCTACACGACCCGCGTCGGCTCCGGGCCCTTCCCGACGGAGCAGGACAATGAGGTCGGCCAGAAGCTCGGCGAGCGCGGGCACGAGTTCGGCACCGTCACCGGCCGCAAGCGCCGCTGCGGCTGGTTCGACGCGGTGCTCGTGCGGCAGGCCGTCGCGGTCAGCGGCGTGACCGGCGTCGCGCTCACCAAGCTCGACGTGCTCGACGGCTTCGAGACGGTGCGGATCTGCACAGGCTATCGCATTGGCGGCAAGGCGTTCGATTATTTACCGCCCCACGCCGCCGACCAGGCGCGGGTGGAGCCCGTCTACGAAGAGATCGAGGGCTGGCCGGGCTCAACGCAGGGCGCTCGCAGCTGGGCCGACCTGCCCGCGCGAGCAATCAAATATGTCCGCCGGGTGGAGGAACTGATTCGCTGCCCGGTGGCGCTGGTCAGCACGTCGCCGCAGCGCGACGACACGATCCTGGTGCGGGATCCCTTCGCAGGCTAGTGCCGGACTTCGAAGCTGTCGAAGTCGCAGGGCGCGACGTCCCACAGCCTGATGTCCTCCACCTTGGCCGACGGCGGACCCCGACGCATCCGCTCGATCATCTGCTCGACAGCGGCTTCCTCGCCCTCCAGGTGGGCGTCGACGCGACCATCGGGGCAATTGCGCACCCAGCCCGTCACTTCGAGCGCGTCCGCCTGCTCGCGGGTCCACGAGCGGAAGAAGACGCCTTGCACGCGCCCGGTTACACTGATGTGGCGGGCAATGGTCATCCGAGTTCGGCGAACGCAGCCGCATAGTCCGCACGGCCCGACCGCGGCGGCTTGAACCCAGGCCGCAGCACCAGTGCCTGGAAGTGCGGGCCCCGATAAGGCGACTGAAACGGGGCGGCGGTCGCTGCGTCGAAGCCGAAGCGGCCGTAATATTCGGGATCGCCGAGGACGAAGACGATGTCCGCCCCGCGCGCTTCTGCGAGCCGAAGGGCCGCATGGATCAGCGACGTGCCGATTCCCCGCGACTGATAATCCGGGAGCACAGCGACAGGAGCGAGGCCCATTCCGGCGACGACGCGCTCGTCTGCCTCCACATCCATGCGGCTGAACAACACGTGGCCGACGATTCGGCCGCAATCCTCGGCGACGAGAGAGATGAGGACATCGCCAGAGCCATCGAGCTTGTCGACCAAATTCGCTTCCAGGGCGGTTGGAAATGCGGCGAGATGAACGCTCCTGATCCCTTGCAAGTCCTCGGGAGCCGCGGAGCGGATGGCGACCATCACACCGTCGCGATGTCGGGCGCGTCCTCAGCCTTCATGCCAACCACGTTGTAGCCGGCATCGACATGGTGGATCTCGCCCGTGACGCCCGATGAGAGGTCGCTGAGCAGGTAGAGGCCGGCGCCGCCGACGTCCTCGATCGTCACATTGCGGCGCAGCGGCGAATTATATTCGTTCCATTTCATGATGTAGCGGAAGTCGCCGATCCCGCTCGCCGCAAGCGTCTTGATCGGGCCGGCCGAGATGGCGTTGACGCGAATGCCCTCCGGGCCGAGGTCCATGGCGAGATATTTGACGCTGGCGTCGAGCGCGGCCTTGGCCACGCCCATCACATTGTAGTGCGGGATCACCTTCTCGGCCCCGTAATAGGTCAGCGTCAGCATCGAGCCGCCGTTCGGCATCAGCCGGCGCGCGCGCTGCGCGACGGCCACGAAGCTGTAGACCGAGATGTTCATGGTCATCAGGAAATTGTCCATCGACGTGTCGACAAACTTGCCCCTGAGCTCGTTCTTGTCGGAATAGCCGATCGCGTGGACGACGAAGTCGAGCTGCTTCCACCGCTCCTTCAACGCGTCGAAGGTCTTGTCGAGCGCCTTCATGTCGGAAACGTCGCAGTCGACCAGCAGGTCGGAGCCGAGCTCGGCAGCAAGCGGCCGCACGCGCTTCTCGAGCGCTTCGCCCTGGTAGGAGAAGGCGAGCTCGGCGCCCTGGTCGCCCAAGGCGCGCGCGATGCCCCACGCCAGCGAGCGGTCGTTGGCGAGGCCCATGATCAACCCGCGCTTGCCCTGCATCAATCCGCTCAAAGTTGTGGCCCCTCTCTTTGCAGCTCCGGTTCGACATCCTCGCCGGGTTGAGGTTCCTCCACCTCGAGCTCGTCGGTGTACGGACCGGTATAGACCTCGCCCTTTAGCGCGGTGGCCCCACCTTCTGCCAGCGCCGCGTTGAGCTCCGCGCCCATGACGACGCCGAGGCCGATGACGAAAAAGAAGATCAGCGCGATCATCACGCCGGCGAGGCTGCCGTAGGTCAGGCTGTAGCCGCCCAGCAGGCCGAGCGCGAAGGGCAGGACTTCGACGGTTGCCAGCCACCAGACAGTGATCAGCAGCGATCCCGGCCACTTGGGGCAGCCGTGCTTGCGATAGCGCGCCGGCGTCAGCGCATAGAACAAGGCGAAGAAAGTGAAGAACAGAGTCGCCGCGGGCACCAGGCGGTAAATGCCGAGCCGGTTGCCCAACCCTTCCGCGAAGGGAAACCATTCGACCAATGCGTGGTGCAGGAGGCTGAGGGCCGTCGTCGCCGCGAACGAGACCATGAGCAGCAGCACCGCGCCGAGGATCAGCAGAATCGAGCCCAGGCGATATTCCCAGAACGGCGCGCAGAACTTCACGCCGTAGCAGCGGCGAAGGATATCGCGGATGGTCTCGACGAAGCTGGTGGCGGTCCACAATCCGATGATCGCTCCGAACCACAGCAGCGGCCCGGTCCGGACCGTCAGGACCTCGTTGATCGGCTCGCGCAACGTGTCGGCGACGTTTGGCGGAAGCCGGCGGAGGATGTTGTACACAGTGAGCTGTGCGTCCTGTCCCTGCCCCAGCAAATGCGCGACCGCGGCGGCGACGATAATGAACGGGAAAAGCGCTACGATCGACAGATAAGCGAGGTTTCCGGCATGGATGAAGCCGTCGTTATAGACCCCGATCGCGACCCGTTTCACGACCTCCCACGCGGTCCGCCGTGGCTTGAGCTTCTCCTCGACCTCCGTGCCAAAGGCCGCGCGCATGCTCGCGAGCCGCTTGCGGCGGGCTTCGGGCGATTGGGGTGAAAGGTCGCGCATCGAGCGCCGCTAAACCCCCAGGCTTGCGCGAGGGTTGCCACCACCGCTCCACTTTTCGGCGAACCGCTGTAGTTCCGCGTCATCGGACGGGATATCGATTTCCACGGTCACCAGCTGGTCGCCGCGCTTGCCGTCCCTGGCAACGAAGCCGCGACCCTTGAGACGAAGGACCTTTCCGGAGCTTGTCCCTTTCGGGATCGTCAGCATTACGGCGCCTTCGGGCGTTGGCACCTTGACCTTGGCGCCGACCACCGCCTCCCTGAGCGTCACCGGCAGTTCGAGACGGATGTTGGTGCCATCGCGCGTGTAGAAGTGGTGCGGCGCGATCTCGATCGTGACCATCGCGTCGCCGCGGCCGCCCGGTCCTTCCTCCCCCTTGCCGGCAAGGCGGATCCTGGTTCCGTCGTCGAGGCCCTGCGGCAATTTGAGGTCGATGGTCTTACCGTCGGCAAGCGTGATCCGCTGCGTCTTCAGGGCAACCGCATCTTCAAACGGGACTTTCAGTCGATAGGCGACGTCGGCCCCCTTCTGGATCTGGCGACCGCGCTGGCGGAAACTGCCGAACGGTCCGCCGCCGCCCGTCCGACCCCCCGCCGCGCCACCGAATAGCCCTTCGAACAGGTCGCTCAAGTCGGCTCCTTCGGCTCCACCGAAGTTGAAATTCTCGAACCCTTGCGGCCCGCCTGGCTGAGGCCCGGCACCGCCATAGCCACCGAATCCGGCGCCGAACGGCATCTTGGGATTGCCGTCCTCGTCGATCTCGCCGCGGTCGTAGCGTGCGCGCTTGTCCTTGTCGGACAGCAGGTCATAGGCATGGGTGACCTCGGAAAAGCGCTTCGCGGCGTTGGGATTGTCCTTGTTGCGGTCGGGGTGAAGCTGCTTGGCGAGGCTGCGATAGGCCTTCTTGATCTCCGCCTCGCTCGCGCCGCGCTTCAGCCCCAGGCGTTGATAGAGATCGAGTGCCATTATCCTCCCTTGCCGCAAGCGTTTCTGGCTGACCAGATGGGTTGCGGCAAGCGCGAGGCCAAGCCTAAGGCGCCGCACGATGGCGGCCGATCCCCTTAGCCTGTTCGATCAGTGGCTCGCGGAAGCGCGCTCATCCGAGCCCAACGATCCGGAGGCGATGGCGCTCGCGACGGCGGATCCTTCGGGGCATCCGTCGGTGAGGATGGTGCTGCTCAAAGGCCATGGGCCGGAGGGGTTTGCCTTCTACACCAACGAGCAGAGCGCCAAGGGCAAGCAACTCGCCGCCAACCCCCGCGCGGCACTGCTGTTTCACTGGAAATCGCTGCGGCGGCAGGTGCGCATCGAAGGAACGGTCGAGCGCGTGCCCGACACCGACGCGGATGCCTATTTCGCCAGCCGGGCGCGGGATTCCCAGCTTGGGGCCTGGGCGTCGGACCAGTCGCGGCCGCTGGATCGGAGAGAGACGTTCGAACAGCGCTTCACGGACACACAGCAGCGCTTCGAAGGTGGCGACGTGCCCCGGCCGCCACATTGGGGAGGCTATCGCCTGATTCCCGACCGGATCGAATTCTGGACCAATCGCCCGCATCGGCTGCACGAGCGCCGGCTGTTCGTCAGGTCTGGCGAGGGGTGGGCCGAAGGGCTGCTCTATCCGTGACCGAACAGTCGATCAGCGCCGCGGAGCGGGCCAAGCTTACCGCCCGCGCGGCCTTGGCCAGCATCGCCATGGCGGTCACCTTGATCGTGCTGAAAAGCTATGCGGCGCTGCAGACCTCCTCGATGGCGATGCTCGGCTCGCTCGCGGACAGCGGGCTCGACCTGGTTGCCAGCCTGGTGGTGCTGCTTGGCGTGCGCATCGCTGCTGTCCCTGCCGACTACGACCATCGGTTCGGTCATGGCAAAGCGGAAGCGCTTGCGGCGCTTGCGCAGGTCATCCTGATCTCCTTGTCGGCGGTCTTCATCGGCTTCCGCGCCGTGCAGCGGCTGGTGAGCGGCGCGCAGACGGCCGACGCCGAGCTCGGCATCGGCGTATCGATCATCGCTATGGTGCTGACTGTCGCACTGATCAGCTATCAGCGCCACGTCGTCCGCCGCACGGGTTCGCTCGCGATCGGGACCGATCGCCTACATTACTCGTCCGACCTGATGCTCAACGCCTCGGTCATCGTCGCCCTTGCACTGGATCAGTTCGCCGGCCTCACCGGCGCCGACGCACTGTTCGGCCTGCTGATCGCGCTGTGGTTGCTGTGGGGCGCCTGGAGCGCTTCGAGCCATGCGCTCGACCAGTTGATGGACAAGGAATGGCCCGAAGACCTTCGCGACCGCTTCCTGGCGGCTGCCAAAGACTATCCGGAGCTTGCCGGACTCCATGACCTGCGCACCCGAACCAGCGGGACCCATCACTTCGCGCAATTCCATGTCTGGGTCCCGCCGCACTGGACCGTGCAGGAGGCGCACGATCGGCTTGACCGCGTCGAGGACGAATTGCTGCGACGTTTTCCCGGCACCGAAATCCTGATCCACGTCGACCCCGAGGGGCAGACCGACCGCGAGACTTTGCTGCCCCCGGAGATTACGGAGCAAGCGAGATGACCAGCCTGCCTTTCTTCCAGGTCGATGCCTTCGCCGACCGGCCGCTGACCGGCAATCCGGCCGCGGTGATGCCGCTCGACAAATGGCTCGACGACGAGCTCATGCAGGCGATCGCCGCAGAGAATAATCTCAGCGAAACCGCCTTCACCGTACCGAGCGAGCGCGACGACGCGGATTTCGATCTCCGCTGGTTCACGCCTACCAGCGAAGTCGATCTCTGCGGCCATGCGACCCTCGCGGCCGGCCACGTGCTGATGACCGGGCATCCGGCGCGCTTTTCGACCAAAGCTGGCGTCCTTGTGGTGAGCCGCCGCGACGACTGGCTCGAACTCGACCTGCCAGCACCCGCGCTGCGAGAGGTCAACGAGCCCGAGCTGAATCGCGCCCTTGGACTGCCCGAAGGTGCAGCATGGCTTGGCGACGGCTGCAACGACGCCGCTATCATCGAGACTGCCGACGAAGCCGCCGTCCGGGCGGTCGCGCCCGACTTCACCGCGCTGCGAGAGATTCATCGGATGGCGGTCATCACCGCGCGCGGCGATAGCGAGGACATCGCGAGCCGCGTCTTCGTGCCATACCTCGGCATCGACGAAGACCCGGTGACGGGCTCGGCCCACGCCGCACTTGCGGTCTATTGGGCAAAGCGTCTTGGCCGCAACGAATTCACCGCGCTGCAGGCCAGCGCGCGCACTGGCGTGTTGAATTGCCGCCTCGAAGACGACCGAGTGCTGCTGGGCGGCCATTGCCACACCGTGATCGCAGGCAATTTCCAGCTTTGAACGAACCCGCACCGCCCGATCAGCTCCCACGCCGGATCGGGCTGATCGGCGCGGTCGCCCTGGCATTTAATGGCACCGTTGCCGCTTCGATCTTCGCGCTTCCGGCATTGCTTGCCGCTGATTTCGGCAATTTCTCGCCCTGTCTGTTCCCGATCGTCGGGCTCGCCGCGCTGGTAATCATCATCCCGTTCACCTGGAGCGCCGCGGCCTTCCCCGACAGCGGAGGGCCGGCGATCTATGGACGCGTGTTCGGGCGTTTCGCCGGGTTCGAGCTCGGCTGGATCTATTACGTCGCCCGGGCAACGGCTTTCGCTGCCAACGCCAACGTGCTGACCGCTTACCTTGCTCGCTGGATCAAAAGCGCGGACCAAGGCGAGGTTCGCATCACCTTTCTTTTGGCCGCAACCGCGCTCTTCGCGGCGATTAATATTGCGGGCGTTCGGAAGGCGATTGGCCTCCTTACCGGCCTCGCACTCTTGAAGTCGGCACCGCTGTTCGTCGCCGCCATTGCCGCAATCGCCCTGACCTTTCCGTGGCCGGCGCCAGCGCCGACGCCAACGCTAACGCAATTCGAGGCCGGCCTGCTGATCGTCTTCTACGCCTTCGTCGGGTTCGAGAACGCGGTGATCCCCGCGGGTGAGACCAAGAACCCTTCGAACGTGCTTCCGCGGGCAATCCTGGTCACAATCGCGGTGACCACGTTGCTCTATTTCGTCGTGCAGCTTGCGTTCGTCAGCGCGCTTCCCGGCGGTGCAGCCGACGAGAAAGCGCCGCTGATCGACCTCGGCTGGTGGCTGGCCGGATCGGTTGGAGCAGCAACGCTGACGCTCGCGGCCGTTGCTTCGCTCGCCGGCAGCTTGCACGGCATTATGACCTCGACGCCGCGCGTTACCTATGCGCTCGGGCTACGAGGCGATATCCCCGCCTGGTTCGCTCGCGTCCAGCCGAAGTTCGAAACGCCCGCTAACTCGATCGTCTTCTTTGCATTTTTTTCGGGCGCACTCGCAGTGAGTGGCAGCTTCGTCTGGCTCGCGGTGGTCAGCACGCTCGCGCGGATGTTCGTTTATGCGGTGACAATTGCCGCGCTGCGGCGGGCACCCGGTCGCCGCGATCTCGGCCCGATCCATTATGTCGTCGGCGCGCTTGGTATCCTCGTCTGCGTATGGGCCGCCGCGCAGGCCGACGCCAAGGCTTGGATTACACTCGTCGCTCTCGCGGCGGCGGGGCTTCTGCTCTATGCCATCGCGTCTTTCGGCCGCAGGATGGTTGCGAGGTGATGAAGCACCAGACAGCCGCTCTCTTCGCCGCCCTCCTCCTCGTCCCGACCACCCTGCCGGCGAGCCCGAAGAGCGACCGCTCGGCGATCCTGAACGTCATCGCCAGCATGGAAGCTGCGTGGAACCGCGGCGACTTCGCCGGCTACATGGCAGGCTTCAAGAAGCCGGACGTGGTGTTCGTCTCGGGCGGCAAGTTCCAGCAGGGCTGGCAAGGCACGCTCGATCATTACATCCGCGATTATGGCGGCTCGGCCGAGCGGCGCGGCCGACTGCACTTCTACAACATGAAGGTCGACCTGCTGGCTCCCGACGCGGCGATGCTGATCGGCCAGTATCGCCTCGTCCGCGGAGCGCGGGTCTCCGAGGGGGTCAACACGCGGCTATTCCGGAAATTCCACGGCCGTTGGCTCATCACGATGAACCACGTCTCCGCCTACGACCTCACTGCTCCGAGCGCTGCAGAAGCTCGATAAGGTCGGCTTTCCAGAATTTCGCCCAGGTGTGGGTGCCGTGCCCGCGCGTGTCGGCGGTTTCCGCGATCAGCCGGAACCGGGCATTTTTCATCCGCTTCACCGCTTGCCGCGGGACATCCAGGTTGCGCGGATTGATGAAGTCGTCGGCCGAATTGATCCACGTCATCGGCGCAGTGATCGCCTCCAGCTTCGGCCACGGATTGTAGTTCCGCGACGATTCGAACTGGTAGATCATGTCGTTGGCGTCGAGGCCTCCGATGCCTCTCTCAACGCTCTCCTCGACGAACGCCTTGGCCTTCTCTCGCGTCGGATAGGTCTTCTGCAGGTAGAGCGGAGCGCCGCCGGCAATGAACAGGATGGACTGCGCGGTCCTGAGGCCCGCTACCGGTTCCTGGTCATATTCTCCGGCGGATTTTCCTTCTCCCCATGCAGGGTCGGACTTGATTCCGTCGATCACCAGCTGGCGCCACATCCGGTTCAGGCCCGCAATCTCGATCGGCTGGCAGGCCATTGGCATCAGCGCGCTCGTGAAATCCGGATAGGTTTCGCCCCAGACGAAGGCGTGCATGCAGCCCATGGACGTGCCGAAAATCAACCGCAGGTGGGTGACTCCGAGTCCCTCCGTCAGCATCCGGTGCTGCGCTTTGACCATGTCGTCGTAATCGTACTTGGGGAAGCGCATCCGCATCCCGTCGGACGGTTTGGACGACTTGCCGTGGCCGACATTGTCGGGAAGCAGGATCCAGTAGCGGTTGATGTCGAGCGGCTGGCCTGGCCCATACAGCTCGTCTGCGAATTGCGGCCGCAGGAACTGTTTGCCGTCGCCGCCGGTGCCGTGGAGCACCATCACCGCATTGTCGATCCGCCCCGCGCGGTCGCGGTGCGGCGACCCGAGCGTGGTTACATGCATTCGAAGCTCGGGCAGCGTCTCGCCGCTGCCGAAGCGGAAGTCCTTGAGGACGATATCGCGCTCCCTGGTCGGCCACGTCCTTGCGGGCGGAGCGGCCGCCTGGGCGGCAAGGGCAAGGAGGACCGAAATCATGCTTATCCTTTCAACCTGGCTTCGAGCGCGTCGAGCAGGGGCAGCTGGCTTGGAAGCATCAGTTCGCGCGCCTGCGCAAGTGGCATCCACCGCGCCTCGCCGACTTCGGGGAAACGCTCGAGGCGCCCGCTGCGCGGCGGCCATTCGAGCTCAAATTGGTTCGACCGGATCGAATCGGGGTCGAGATCGCCTTCGACCGCGAATGCTTCGACCATTTTCCCGCCGGCCTGACGCACCTTGGCGAGCGGGAACGGGATCGCCGCAAGCGTCACGCCGGTTTCCTCCTGAAACTCGCGCAGCGCCGCTTCGGCCGGGGCTTCGCCAGGCTCGACCAGGCCCTTGGGAATCATCCATGCACCCGCGTCTTTGTTTCGCCAGAATGGCCCGCCGGGCTTGATCAGCAGGACTTCAATGTCGTGTCCCTGACGGAACAGTAGAATGCCGGCGCTAAGCGGCGGCGGCATCCATCACGCTCTCGCGGGCGGCCGAGGTTTCGGCGATCCACCCGCCGCCGAGCAGCCGGGTGCCATCGTAGAGCACCGCCGCCTGTCCCGGCGCGACGCCATATTCGGGCTGGCCGAAGCGGATCCATTCGCCCTCGCGGATCGCGGGCACCGCCGGTGCGAGCGATCGCACCTTGACGCTGACCTCGCGCTGCGCCTCGCCCAGCCAGTTCCAGTCGGCGACGCGCATCGCCTCGACGGCCAACGCCCGGCGCGGCCCGACCACGATCCGCGCCTGTTCCGGGTCGACACGAATGACGTAGAGCGGCTCCCGCTGGCCGCCAATTTCGATCCCACGCCGCTGGCCGACGGTGAAATGGACGATCCCGCGGTGCCGTCCCAGCACGCGCCCATCGAGATCGACGATGTCGCCCGGCGCTGCGGTTTCCGGGCGAAGCGTCTTCACGAGGCCCGCATAATTGCCATCAGGAACGAAGCAGATGTCCTGGCTGTCGGGCTTTGCGGCAACTTCCAGGTCGAGCTCGGCGGCGATGCGACGGACCTCGTCCTTGGGCAGGTCGCCGAGCGGGAAACGCAGGAAATCGAGCTGCTCGCGCGTCGTGCCGTAGAGGAAATAGCTCTGATCGCGCCGCGGATCGGCGCCCTTGTGCAGCTCGACGCGCCCGTCATTCGCTATCCGCCGCACGTAATGGCCGGTCGCCAGGCAATCGGCGCCGAGCTCGCGCGCGAAAGCGACGAGGTCGACGAACTTCACCCCCTGGTTGCAGCTCGCGCATGGGATCGGGGTGCGCCCGCGCGCATATTCGTCGACGAAGCGGTCGATCACGCCGCCGCGGAAGCGGCTTTCGTAGTCGAGGACGTAGTGAGCGATGCCGAGCCGGTCGGCGACGGTCTTGGCGTCGTAAATGTCCTGCCCGGCACAGCACGCGCCGGTCCTGCGGATCGCCTCGCCATGGTCGTAAAGCTGGAGCGTGACGCCGATGACTTCGGCGCCGGTCTGCGCCGCCAGCGCGGCCGTCACGGAGCTGTCGACTCCGCCGGACATGGCAACGACGATCCGGGCCTGCCGGGGCGGCCGATCAAGGTCAAAGCTGACGGACATTAAGGTCTCTTTACCCGAATTTCACTCCTGCGGGCTAGAGCGGGCGCAGGAGAGACCGACGAGGGGGCAGTTTTGGCGCGTCACGAGGGCGACTTTCGTGGAGGTGCGCCGGAACCGCTCAGCCTCAACGAGCTGCTCTCGCTGCTCGGCAATCCGGCCGAGGGCGATGCACGTTCGAGGGAGAATGCGATCGCTTGCTATCTTTCCGGCGGCGACGGGTGGCGTGAAGCCGTGAAAGTGCTGGGGGGCACATTCGCGGAGGATGTTGCAAAGTTAAGGGAGCGTAAGGACGACTGACCGGTGAGTTAACCACCGCGTTTCACAATATTTTCAACGGCCGCGAATTAAACCCCGGCCAGCAGCAATGATTAAACAGGTGTGACTTCAGTATGCTCGAGAACCAGAAGATTCGTCCGGCCCAGGTCATCGGCCCCCTCGGCGAGCCGCTGACACTCGACTCGTTGCCGGCACCGAGCACGACTCGCTGGGTCGTCCGGCGCAAGGCCGAGGTCGTGGCCGCAGTCGCGGGCGGGCTTCTGACAGTCGACGAGGCCTGCAAGCGCTACACGCTGAGCCTCGAGGAATTCACCAGCTGGCAGCGCGCTGTGGATCGCAGCGGCATGCCGGGCCTCCGCGTGACCCGGATCAAGCAATATCGCGACCAGTACGAAAAGCAGCAGCGCTACTGATCGGCCGCCACGCCGATTGGCCGGCGCCGATTAACCAAAATTGTGGACGAACCCTTCCGTTTGCGGAACAATCACGGCGCGTCACGCGTCTGTGGTGCCGCAGCGTCCGCCCCGTTTTCGGCGGCCGCAGAAAAAACAGGAGGGAAGGCTGATGGGTATTATCATCTGGCTAATCGTCGGCGGTGTTTGCGGCTGGCTGGCAAGCCTGATCATGAGGACCGATGCTCAGCAGGGCATCATTCTCAACATCGTCGTTGGTATCGTGGGCGCGGTGATTGCCGGGCTGCTGTTCGGTCAGAACCTCAATGCCGGGATCACGATCGAGAGCTTCCTTTACTCGCTGATCGGCGCGGTCATCCTTTTGGCCATCGTCAATCTGATCCGCCGGGGAACGGTCCGCTAGAACCTAGTTCTTTTTCCTGGATCGAAGGCCGCGCGGCATGCCGCGCGGCCTTTTTCGTTGAGTCATTGCAGCTCGAAGGTCATCGCCAGGTTGACCTGAAGCTTCTGCTCCCCCG
>JAICVC010000166.1 GCA_025935515.1 Sphingomonas sp. | reverse complement strand
GGCTACAAGCAGGTCGAGATCCTGCTCGGCAACAGCCATGTGCTGAGCGACAAGCAACTGACCAAGGTCTTCCGGGTAATCGAACAGGACGAGCCGAGCCACTGGGCGCCGTACGACGGGTGGCTCGATGCGCATGGCCAGCGCAACGACAAATGGTGGGAGCGGCTGGTCGACAGCTTCGTCCATTCCGAGCTGCTGTTCCTCAAGCTGCCGTTCCTGTTCGTCCACCCGGCCCTGAAGCGGCGGGAAGCGTTCGCGGACGAAGAGGATGGACGCGGTGGGACTATGGCCGGCGCTCCGATGGCAGCGATCCACTGACAGCGGAGGGGAGCGCGCGCGCCGTTGAAGGCGGAATCGTCCGCCGGCTGCTGTCGCGAAATGCGGCGACGCTGCTCGCGCGCAATACCATCGTTAGCTGCGGCATTTTCGCGTTCGACATCGCGCTGCTGTGGGTGCTGGTGCAGCTCGGCATGGGAAAGGTTGCGGCGGCCGCGCTCGCGTTCGTTATCGCCAATTCAATTCATTATGCGTTCGGCCGCGGCTGGATCTTCAAGGGCACCGATCGGGCGGTCGCCGAGGGCTATGTCTATTTCCTGATCAACGCCGGGATCGGGCTGGTGATCACGATCGCCCTGTTTGCGGCGCTGATCCGCTGGACGGCGATCAATTATCTCGTCGCGCGAGTGCTGGTGTCGGTCGTCTCCGGGCTGACGGTGTTCCTGTTGAACGCCATTCTGAACTTCCGACGCCTCTGACGCGATGCGCATCGCGCTGTTCACCGGCAACTACAATTACGTCCGCGAAGGCGCGAACCAGGCGCTGAACCGTCTCGTCGCTCGTGGGCTCGAAAAGGGCCACGCCTTCCGCATCTATTCGCCGGTGACCGACACACCGGCGTTCGATCCGGTCGGCGACCTTGTGCCCGTCCCATCGGTGCCCATACCGGGACGCAGCGAGTTCCGCCTCGCTCTCGGCCTGCCGGGGCGCGTGCGCGGCGACGTCCGCCAGTTCGCTCCCGATATCATCCATGTCTCGACGCCCGATATCCTCGGCACGCGCGCGCAGACCTTCGCGAAGCGGCTGGGCGTGCCCGTGGTTGCGAGCCTGCACACGCGGTTCGAGACCTATTTCGAACATTATGGGCTGGGCTGGGCGAGGCCGCTGGCGGAGGCGCACCTGCGCCGCTTCTACCGCCGCAGCGACCATGTGCTCGCGCCGACGCCGGGGATTGTCGAGAAACTGAAGCAATTGCGCGGCGATGCGCGCGTCAGCCTCTGGAGCCGGGGCGTCGACCGGGCATTGTTCAGTCCCGACCGACGCGATCTCTCCTGGCGCCGGAAGCAGGGCTTTCGAGACGATGAGGTAGTGGTGCTGTTCTTCGGCCGCCTCGTGCTCGAGAAGGGGGTGCGCGACTATGTCGCGATCGTGAAGCGACTGCTTGAGCGAGGCGTGGCGGCCCGGCCGCTGGTCGTCGGCGAGGGTCCCGCGCGCAATGTTTTCGACGAGCTCGGCGACGCGGTGCTGACCGGCCATCTCGATGGATCGGAACTGGCCCGCGCGGTCGCGAGCGCCGATGTGCTTGTCCACCCGAGCCGGACCGAGGCCTTCGGCAATGTCGTGCTCGAAGCGATGGCCTCGGGCCTCGCGATCGTGTCGGCGGATACGGATAGTTCGAGGCAATTGATCGAGCAGGGCCGCAGCGGACTATTGTGTTCGGGCACGGACCCTGACGCCTATGTCGCCGAGATCATGCCGCTGATGGCTGACCCAAGGCGCCGGAAAGAGCTCGGCGACGAAGCGCGGGCGGCAAGCAGCCGGTTCAGTTGGAACGCCGCATCGGACAGTGTCCTCGACGCCTATCGCTTCTTGGCATAACGTGATCCAATAATCGCGACGTGGGGTGGCGATGGATTTTGATACATTGATGCTGCTGGCCCTGCCGGGCAGCTTTCTGTTGTTCCTCGGGGTGGAAGCGGCTTGGCCTTCGGGGCGCGAGATGCCCAGGGTGCGACACTGGAGGCTGATCGGCCTCGCCGGTTTCGCCCTGACGCTCGTCGTATTCGTCGGCGCCCCTCTGCTGCTTGTTCCGCTGCTCCCGCCGATGGCGATCGTCGACCTCCACTCGTGGGGCAATTGGGCGGCGCCAGTGGTGTGGGTACTGACGACCTTCTTCGGATACTGGGCGCACCGCATCATGCATTATTTCGACCTGCTCTGGCGCGCCGGTCACCAGCTCCACCACGGGGTTGCGCGGGTCGACATCAGCTCCGCGATGATCTTCCATCCGGTCGACTCGGTGGTTCAAGGCGTGCTGACCGGCCTGCTCGCGGCCGGGCTGACCAACTCGACGCCGCACGCGGCGGCCTGGGCTGGATTGTGGGGATTTTTCGTCGCTCTTTACCAACACTGGAATGTGCGGACGCCAGCCTGGACCGGGTGGATCATCCAGCGGCCCGAAGCGCATATGCTGCATCACGAACGCGATGTGCACGCCCGAAACTTCGGCGACATGCCGCTGTGGGACCGACTCTTCGGAACCTATGCAGAGCCTCGTCAGGGGCCGGTCACGCTGGGTTTTGACGAAGGCCGCGCGCGGCGTTGGCTGGCGATGCTGGCAATGGTCGACGTCAACAAGGCGAAGTCGGAAAACGGGCGCATCCGCCTCTGATCAGCGCGGCTTGAGAGTCACCCGCGCGGCGGGGGCCCTGGAGCCAGCGCCGCCCGACCACTCGACCTTGGTCCCGTCGGCAAAGGCCTGGACGACGGTGAAAGCGAGCTCGCGGCCGGATGCCGGATTCACCCCGAGCAGCCCGAATACCGTGAACTGCTCGGGCGGCAGGTTGCCGATCCAGCGGACGCCGGCGAGGTT
>JAICVC010000071.1 GCA_025935515.1 Sphingomonas sp. | reverse complement strand
CAGCGCCGACATCAGGACCGCGCCGCCGCGATAAAAACCGCCGCGGTAGCCGACCTGCCAGACGTCCTCGATCGCGAACGGGTCGGCGCCGATGAAGCGGTCGCGGAAGGCCTCGAACGCGCCTTCGACGGCCTCGGCCCAGCCCTCGAGGCTCGCTTCGCCCCAGCCAAACGCGCCGTCGTCCGCCTCAACCCGAACGAACAGCCAGCGCGGCGGCACGAGGAAGGTTTCGATCCTGGCGATCTTGCGCTGAGTCACGCTTTCTCCGCTTTCCTCGCCTGCGTGCCGCTGCCGCCCAAATGGCGGCCGGCCGCATCGTCCTCGTCCGCATAATCGCTGATTTTCTTGATCGGCACGATCAGGCACACGCTCTGCGCCGGAAGCACGTTACGCCAATCCGCGATTAGCTGCTTGTAGGCCTTGCCGACGTTGCGGATCTTGCGGTCGAGGTCGAACAGGCCGAGCGGATTGACGTTGCCGTTCTGCTCGCGGAGCGCGGTATCCCAGTCGACCTGGTCGGTGAGGCTGTACCAGGTGAAGCCGACGGTCGGGATGCCGACGTTGCGCAGGCGAAGGACATTGGCCCACTCCTTCCACAACCACTTGACCGCCTCGTCGCCGTGTGGGCCCTCCCACAGGTTGGTCTCGGTATGCATGACCGGCAGCCGGTAGCGGTTGTAATATTGCCGGGTGATCTCGGCGTAACCGAAGGTCTCGCCGGCCGCGACGGTATGCCCGTCGGCGAACACGCGGTGCTCGTTGAGCTGGTAATAGTCATTGCCGAAGATGCAGTGCTGCTTGAGCCGATGTTCGAGGAACCACTCATATTCCTCGCGTTCCATGCCGTGATCGAGCAGAAACTGGTACATGCCGCTGTCGACCCGCCGCCCGTAATTGAGGTCGAGGCTGAGGAACCGCATCTGGTTGAGGACCTCGGCACGGCCGATCGCTCCCGGCGAATCAGCGTGATAATATTCCGAGGATTCCGACTGGATGAAGATCGCGTCGTGGCGGCGCTTGAGGATCTCGATCATCCCCATGACGTTGGCTTTGACGAGGTGCTTCAAGGCCGTGACGAACGACGTGTCGTCCTTCTTCTGCTCGTTCCACCAGCCGTACTTCGCGGAAAAGACCGCGCAGATGAACATCTCGTTGATCGGCGTGTAGAGCTGGACCCACGGGAAGCGCTCGGCGAATTCCCCGGCATAAGCCGCGAACAGCCGCGGGAAATCCGGGTTCTGGAAATTCCCGAGCCAGTCGGGGACCCCGAAGTGGCAGAGGTCGACAATCGGCGTGATGTCGCGGCGTTTCAGCTCGGCAAAGGTGAGGTCGGCGAACTCCCAGTCGAACTTGTTTGGGCCAAGGTACGTCTTGTGGATCGGCGGACCGTAGCGCAGGTAATTAATCCCGATCTCCTGGACGCAGTCGAAATCCTCGCGCCACCGTTCGTAATGGCCACAGACCTCCATCTCGTCGATTCGGGTCTTGCCGTGGTTGATGGTTGGGATGCTGTTCTCGATCCCGGTCGCGAACATGAAGTTGGCGATGGCTCAGTCTCCGTTGGCTTCGTCAGCCCGCAAAGGGGACCTCTGCCAATCCCCGAACGCCCGCACTGATCATAAACAATCCCCCGGCATTTGGTTGCATCGCCCGCGCCTGGTCGTCGAGGCCGATGCTGGCCGAAGTTATGTAGAGCCGGTCGAGGTCGCGGCCGCCGAAGGCGCAGCTGGTCGGCCGCTGGACGGGCATCTTGAGCGTTTCGACCCATTCGCCGTCGGGCGAATAACGCCGCAGGCACCAGCCGTCCCAGAAGGCGATCCACAAGCATCCTTCCGAATCGACCGTCATTCCGTCGGGATAGCCGTCGCCCTTGCCGAACTGGAGAAAGGTGCGGCGGTTCGAGGGGTTTCCGGCCGGGTCGACATCGAAGGCGTAAGTGACCTGCCGCGCGGAATCGTTGTGGTACATGACGGTGCCGTCGGGATTGAATGCGGGTCCGTTGGTCACCCGATATTGGCCATCGACCGCGGCGAGGGAGCGGTCTGCGTCCAGCCGATACAGCGTGCCGCTGTCGCTCTGCTCGGAATCGTCCATCGTCCCGGCCCAGAACCGACCCTGGCGGTCGAGCTTGCCGTCGTTGAAGCGATTATCGGGCAGATCGGCTTCCGGGTCGATCAAAATCCTGAACAGTTTCGCGCGCGGGTCGACTTCGGCGATCCCGCCTTCAGTGCCGCCGATGAAGCCGCCCTGTCTCCGCGGGACAATCGAGCCGACCCGGAAAGGAGTGGGCCAATCGCTGACCTGTCCCCGGTCGTCCAGGCGGAAAATCTTCAGGCCCTTGATGTCGAGCCAATAGAGCGAGTTCTCGCGTGCCACCCACACCGGGCCTTCGCCGAGAACGGCGTGGACGTTGGCAACGCAGGTCAGATCCGAGTCGGCGGGCATGCCGCCTTGCGATAGTGCGGCAGCTTAAAAAGAAAACCTGTGGAGCAAGCTTGCTGCGGCGATGTTCTAAGCTGCATGGCGGCAGGCATGGATTGGAGTGACGGTTTTATCGCGGGCGACTGGGGCACGACCAATCGCCGTGCATACCGGATCGATGCCTCGGGCAAATGCGTCGACGAGTTCGAGGACAACAAAGGCGTGCTGGCGGTTGCCGCCGGAGGCTTTCCCGCGGCCGTCGCCGAAATCCGCCAACGCCTCGGCGATCTTCCATTGCTGCTCGCCGGGATGATCGGTTCCAACCGCGGCTGGAAGGAAGCGCCCTACGTTGCAGCGCCCGCCGGACTCGACGAGCTCGCCAAAGGGCTCGTCTGGGCCGGCAAGCGCGAGGCGATCGTGCCGGGCGTCTCCTATCTCAAGAACCACCGTGCCGACGTCATGCGCGGCGAGGAGGTCCAGCTCCTCGGCGCAGTCGCGTCCGGGCAAGTCGGCGAAGGCCTGGTTTCCCACCCAGGGACTCACAACAAATGGGTCACCCTGCGCGATGGAAAAATCACCGGCTTCCGCACGGTGATGACCGGCGAGCTGTTCGGCCTTTTGAAGGAGCACAGCATCCTCTCCGACCTGCTTCAGGGACCGGTCGAGCCGAACGATATTTTCAAGGAGGCCGCGCGCTTCGCGATCTTCCACGAAGCGCTTCCCGCGGAACTCTTCACGGTCCGGGCGCGCGTCCTGCTGGGGCAGGCGAAAGCGGAGGACGCACCGTCCTATGCGAGCGGGCTGCTGATCGGCACCGATGTCCGCATCGGGCTTTCCTTGCCGACCTCGGCGCAGATCGCGGTGGTCGGCCGCCCCGAACTGACGCGGCTTTATGCAGCGGCGATTGCCGAGGCCCGCCGCGACGCAGTCGAGCTCGACGGTGAACAATGTTTCCTCGCAGGCATTCATGAAATTGCGAAGAGGATTGAAGCGTGAGCGCGAAGGAACTGCTGCACCGCTATCTCGAGGAGTGTCCCCTCGTCGGCATCATCCGCGGCGTAACGCCGGACGAGGCAGAGGCGATCGGTGCGGCGATCCACGAGGGCGGAATCCGGATCATCGAGGTTCCGCTCAATTCGCCCGACCCGCTCCAGAGCATCGAGCGGCTGGCGAAGAAGTTCGGCGACGAGGTGCTGGTCGGTGCCGGCACCGTGCTCGACCCAACCGACGTCGGGAAAGTCTGGGATGCGGGGGGCCGGATCATCGTCTCGCCGGACACGAATATCGACGTGATCGCCGCCACGGTGGCGATCGACCTCGTTTCCAGCCCAGGTTATTTTACGCCCTCCGAGGCGTTCGCGGCGATCCGCGCGGGTGCGACCGCGCTCAAGCTGTTCCCAGCGGAAGCGGCGACGCCGGCGGTGCTCAAGGCGCAACTGGCTGTGCTCCCGAACGACATTCCGGTCCTGGCCGTTGGCGGCGTCACACCCGACAATATGCGGCCCTGGCTGAATGCCGGCGCGACCGGCTTCGGCCTCGGCGGAGGTCTCTATCGGGCGGGCCAATCGCCCGAAGAGACGCTGGCAAAAGCACGCGCCTATGTCGCCGGCCTCAAGGCATGAAGCCAATCAGGATAGCGATCATCGGCTATGGCAAGATCGCCGCCGACCAGCATGTCCCCGCGATCCAGGGTAACGGCCGTTTCGATCTGGTCGCGACTTCGAGCCGCTCGGGGCAGGGGGTGGCGCGCACGTTCACCGACTGGCGCGAGCTGATCCGCCATGAAGGCCTCGAAGCCGTTGCAATCACGACCCCGCCCGGCCCGCGCTTCGAAATTGCCCGCGAATGCCTTGCGGCCGGGCTCCATTGCCTCCTCGAAAAGCCACCGACGTCGGGGCTCGCCGAGATCGCCGACCTGGATTGCTTCGCGCAGCCGAAAGGCCTGAGCCTGTTCACCACCTGGCATGCGCAGCATCATTCGACCGTGGATGCCGCCGCCAAGGCCCTCGCCGGCAAGCGCATCAAGTCGATGGACATCCACTGGCACGAGGACGTCCACAAGTGGCATCCCGGGCAGAAATGGATCTGGCAGGCGGGCGGCTTCGGCGTGTTTGATCCGGGGATCAATGCTCTGTCGATCGCCACCAAAATATTCCCCGGCGGACTATTCGTCCAAGCCGCAAAGCTCCAGGTGCCCGAGAACGCGCAGACGCCGATCGCGGCCGATATTACTTTCTCCAGCCCCGAAGCCGACGGGCAGCTTCGCGCAAGCCTCGACTGGCGGCGCAGCGAGGGCGAGGAATGGACGATTTCGGTGGAGACGACCGACGGCACGTCATTGCGCCTCGAAGGCGGCGGCGCGAAGCTTGTCCTGAATGGGGAAACCCGGGCCGACGACGACGGGATCGGCGAATATCCCGACATCTACCGCACGTTCGTCGACTTGATCGACGAGCGGCGCAGCCTAGTCGACGTCGCTCCCTTCCGCCTGGTCGCCGATTGCTTGCTCCTCGCGAAGACCGATCGGGTCGGGCCCGTAACAATGTAATGGAGCAACTTCGCCTCGCGCGCATTGTGTTGGGAAAGGCCGGGCCAGCCGCGTACCCAACAGCATTGCCGGCTCCAGGATGAACACGTGATTCAGACGACAGCTGATGAATTGATCCGGGCCGACCGGGCTTTCAGCGGAAACCGCCTGCTCTCAACCTTCTCGAGCGAGGCGCGCGCGCTGATCGAGCCCTACGGCGAGATGGTCGAACTCAAGCCCGGCGAGGTCGTGCTGGCGCGCGGCAACCAGGCTCGGGCAAGCCTGTTCCCCGTCGGCCCGACGATGATTTCGATGACCGTCGAGCTGTCGGGCGGCCGAACCGCCGAAGTGGCGTCGGTCGGGCGCGAGGGCGCGGTCGGCGGGATCGTCAGCTGCGGCCATGCGCCGGCCTTCTCCCGCTCCGAGGTGCTGATGCCGGGCGCGGCGTTCCGGGTCTCGATGGACGCGCTCGAGGATGCGAAGAACCGCTCGCCGTTCATCGCCAACCTGTTCTGCCGCTTTTCCGATTATCTGCTGGCGCAGGTCATGCAGTCGGCGGCGTGCAATGCCTTCCACTCGATCCCTGAGCGCGCCGCCCGCTGGCTGCTTCACGCGCAGGACCGCGCCGGCGACCGGATCGAGCTGACGCAGGAGGCATTCGCCGGACTGCTCGGGGTCCAGCGGACCACGGTCAATGCGGTGATCAAGGAGCTGTCGAGCGAAGGGCTGATCGCGGCCGGCCGCGGCAAGCTTACGGTGACCGACCGCGCGGGCCTCAAGCGACGTGCCTGCGAATGCTATCAGCGCCTGGAGGAACACTTCGGAGCCGTCATCGGAACGAGCGGACGCGGCGCGGCCTAGCCGACGAACCTCCAGCGCATCTTCTCGCCGGCTTGAAACGGGACCAGGCCGGCCACTTCTGCGGGCACATCATGATAGAATCGCTCAAGCGTGACGTTGTCTTCGTTGATCGGAAGACCGTAGAAATTCGCGCCATTGACCGAGGCGAAGGCTTCGAAGCGGTCGAGCGCATCTTCCTCGTCGAACACGTCCACATAGCTTTCGAGCGCGAATGGCGCGTTGAAGATTCCGGCGCAGCCGCAGCCGCTCTCCTTGGCCTCGCGGCTGTGCGGCGCGCTGTCGGTGCCGAGGAAAAACTTGGGGGAACCCGACGTTGCGGCCTTGCGCACCGCCAGCCGATGCTGCTCGCGCTTGGCGACTGGGAGACAATAAGCGTGCGGCCTCAGCCCGCCGGCGAAGATCGCGTTGCGGTTGATGATCAGGTGCTGAGGCGTGACGGTCGCGCCGATGTTCGGGCCCGATCCCTCGACGAACCGTACGGCCTCGGCCGTTGTGATATGCTCGAACACGATCTTGAGCGCAGGAAAGTCGCGCACCAGCTCCAAAAGCACGCGGTCGATGAACACCGCCTCGCGGTCGAATACGTCGACCTCCGGGTCGGTCACCTCGCCGTGGACGCACAGCACCATCCCGAGCTTCTCCATCCGGGTCAGCGCGGGATAGATGTTGCGGATGTCGGTGACCCCGCTCGCGCTGTTGGTGGTCGCGCCGGCGGGGTAGAGCTTGGCCGCGATCCAAACGCCTTCCTCATGACCGCGTGCCAGCTCGTCGGGGCTTGTGTCATCGGTGAGATAGCACGTCATCAGCGGGGTGAAGCCGGGCGCCGTCGCCTCGAGGATGCGCTTGCGATAATCGCGCGCCGCTTCGACCGTCGTCACCGGCGGGACGAGGTTGGGCATGACAATCGCCCGCGCGAACTGCCGCGCGGTGTAGGGCGCGACCGTCGCGAGCATCTCGCCGTCGCGCAAATGCACGTGCCAGTCGTCGGGCTTGCGGATGGTCAGCGTTTGCGATGCCACAGCCGGCTCCCTAACTGATGAGCATGGCCGCAACCACCCTCGCCGACCGCGCCGTGATCCGCCTTTCGGGCGAGGACGTGCGCGGATTCGTGCAGGGGCTTGTCACCAGCGACGTCACGCGCGAGCTGCCTGTGTGGGCGGGGCTGCTGAGCCCGCAGGGCAAATGCCTGTTCGACTTTTTCGTGTGGGCCGATGGCGACGATCTGCTGCTCGACTGCGAGGCCGATGCAGCCGACGACCTCATAAAGCGCCTCACCATCTATCGCCTCCGCCGCCCGATCCGCATCGAGCGCGATCCTTCGCTCGCGGCCCATTGGTCGAAGGAAGCGGGAGATACGGCCGACCCACGCCTGGCCGAACTTGGTTATCGCTGGCTCGGCCCGGTGGATGAGCCCGCGAGCGGCTGGCTCGCGCATCGGCTGCGCCTCGGCGTCTGCGAGGGCCGAGCGGAGCTCGGCGACCTTCTCTGGCTCGAATGCAATGCGGCCGAATTGAACGGCGTCAGCTTCTCCAAGGGCTGCTTCGTCGGCCAGGAGAATACCGCCCGGATGAACTGGCGGCAGAAGGTGAACCGGCGGCTCGTCGTCGTCGAGACCGACACGCCGGGGCCGCGGACCCGGGTCCACTATCCGGAGCTTGGTCTCGCAGTGGAGCATCGCCGGGTTGACGATCTGGACGGCACGCTTAGGCCGAAATGGCTGGCTGCAGCGCTCGAACCTTCGGCCTCGGAGTAAGGCACCGAATGAAATCTTTTTGGTTCGCAGTAGCGGCGCTTGCCGCCGCGCCGGCTGCCGGTGCCGCGCCCGACGACACCGTTCGGCAGATCATTGCCAGCCCGGCCTACCGGGCGGCAGCCGCATCGCTTGACGCGAGGCACCAGCAGTGGATCGCGGATATCGTTCGGATCACCGAGATCCCGGCACCGCCGTTCAAGGAGCAAGCACGGGCAGAGGCTTTCGCGGAGATGCTTCGGACGCGCGGGCTTGATCCGAACATCGATGCGGAAGGCAACGTCCTCGCATTACGCAAGGGGAGCGATCCAGGTCAGGTCGTGGTCGTGTCCGCGCATCTCGACACCGTCTTCCCGGAGGGCACCAACGTCACGGTCAAGCGCGATGGAACGAGGCTCAGCGCGCCCGGCGTCGGCGACGACAGCACCGGGCTCGCCACTCTTCTCGCGCTGGTCGACGCAATGAATGCCGGCCGGGTCCAGACCCGCAGCGACATCCTGTTCGTCGGTACGGTGGGCGAGGAAGGCCTCGGCGACCTCCGCGGCGTCCGCTACCTGTTCGGGAAAGGCGATTACAAAGGCCGCATCCGAGCCTTCTTCTCGCTCGACGGCAGCGGCCTCGATTCGATGACCACCGGCGGCACCGGTTCAAAGCGCTACCGCGTCACCTTCAAGGGTCCGGGCGGTCACAGCTACGGCGCCTTCGGCATCGTCAATCCGCTGGTGCCGCTCGCGACCACCGTCGCTCAGCTCTACAAGCTCGACGTTCCGGCCAGCCCCAAGACAACCTACAGCGCCAGCGTCATCGGCGGCGGCACTTCGGTCAATGCCATCCCCGAGCAAGTCTGGCTGGAGGTCGACATGCGCTCGGCCAGCGCGGCGGAGCTGGCCCGGCTGGAGCGCCAGTTCCTCGACATCGTCCCGCGCGCGGTAGCGGCGGAGAATTCGGCGCGCTCAACCAGGGCGGGCGCGGTAGCGGCGGAGTTGAAGCCCATCGGCGCGCGCCCCGCAGGGCATACGCCTGACGATGCCGAGACCGTGCGCTTCGCCGAGGCCGCCTATCGCGCCGAGGGCATCGCGGTGAAGAGGGACATTTCGTCGACCGACGCCAATGCGCCGATGAGCCTCGGCATCCCGGCGATCACCATGTCGCGCGTCGCAAGGTCGGCGGGTGCCCATTCCCCGGCCGAATGGGTGGACGTCGAAAAGGCCCCGAACCTGAAGCTCAAGCGAATCCTGCTCGCGACCATCCTCGCGACTGCCGGTCTGCCCTAGCCGAGCACCGCGTAGGCGCGCACCGGGAAGGTGCCCATGCCGCGCACCTTCGGCGGGACAGCCGAAAAGCGGAAGCCCTCGTCAGGCAGGCCGCTAAGCCCCGTCATATGCTCGCAGATCGGGATCTCCGCGCCGAGCAGCAGGGTGTGGACCGGCCGTGCGCGGGCGTGCATGTTGTCGATGTTACAGCTGTCGATGCCGATGATCGCGGCGCCATTGTCGGCCAGCCAGCCGGCCGCTTCCGCGGTCAGATAGGGGTGCTCCCCGAAATAGGAATCGGTCCGCCAATTGCGGTCCCAGCCGGTGTGGACCAGTACGGCCTTGCCCGTCACTTCGCGGCCTTCGAAGGCATCGGCGCCGATGGAGAGGCCATTCTCCCACGGCCGCCGGACGACGATTCCCGGTACGTCCGCCAGGGAAGCGAGGCTGAGTTCCGACAGGTCCGCGCCATCTTCATAGCGATGGAACGGCGAATCCAGATAGGTACCGGTGTTGGCAACCATGTCGATCCGGCCGATGTGGAAGCTCGAGCCATCGTCGTAGTTCGCGGCCGATCCCTCGCGCGTCCAGAAGTCGCAAATCTGGGGAGGCGGCAGGCCGCGATAGGTCGTCATGCCATGCTCGATCACGTGGCTGAGGTCGACGATCCTTTTTTCTTCATGATCCGCCATGACGCGATCGCTCCGATGAGCAGCCATAGCACGTTGAGCGCTGCGCTCGGCAAAGCGCCGTGCCACCAGCCGTTGACGATGAAACCCGCGGCGCCAACCACGTTCATGCCCTGATAGATTAGCGATTGGCCAGTGACCTTGCCCGCCGACAGGAAGAGGTAGGCAAACAGGATCAGAGCGGCCCCGGCCCAGCCCGCAATCTCAACCAGCCAGCGGGTGAGGTCCCAGGCTGGAAATGCCGTCATGCGGCGGCCAGCCTCCGCAGCACATAGTGGAGGATGCCACCCGCGCGGAAATATTCGAGCTCGTTGAAGGTATCGATGCGGCAGCGGGCGGTGAAGCTGAACTCCTCGCCGCTGTCGCGCGTCACCTTGACTTCGACATCCTGCCGCGGCTGCAGATCGGCGATGCCGGTGATCGTATATTTCTCGGCGCCGGTCAGGCCATGCGTCTCGCCGTTCTCACCTTCGCGGAACTGGAGCGGAAGCACGCCCATGCCGACCAGGTTGGAGCGGTG
>JAICVC010000020.1 GCA_025935515.1 Sphingomonas sp. | reverse complement strand
CGGCAAGCTCACCGACTGCGCCAATGACGATGCTGAGGGCACCGAGCTGTTCATCGTCGAAGGCGACAGCGCCGGCGGCTCGGCCAAACAGGCCCGCGACCGCACAACCCAGGCGATCCTGCCGATCCGCGGCAAAATCCTCAATGTCGCCTCGGCCACCGCCGACAAGATCCGCGGCAACCAGGAAATCGCCGACCTCCAGCAGGCGCTTGGCTGCGGTATCCGAGACAAATGGGCCGAGGAAGCGCTCCGCTATGAGCGGGTCATCATCATGACCGACGCCGACGTCGACGGCGCCCATATCGCCACCCTGCTGATGACCTTCTTCTTCCAGGAAATGCCCGAGCTGGTCCGCCGCGGCCACCTGTTCCTCGCCCAGCCCCCCCTCTACCGCCTGACCGCCGGTGCGAAGACCCTCTACGCCCGCGACGACGCCCACCGCGCCGAGCTCGAAGCCGCCGAGTTCAAGGGCAAGAAGGTCGAGGTCAGCCGCTTCAAGGGGTTGGGCGAGATGAACCCGGGCCAGCTCAAGGAAACGACGATGGGCCCCGCGACCCGCTCGCTGCTCAAGGTGACGCTGCCCAGCGCCTACGAGGACCGCCAGCCGATCAAAGATTTGGTCGAGCGCCTGATGGGCCGCGACCCGGCGCAGCGGTTCGAGTTTATTCAGAGCCGCGCGAGCGCGGTGGATGAGGAAGAGATCGACGCGTAAATCTCTCGACGAATAGGGGGTCCGACCTCTTAACTCAGCCGATCCAGCGGCTCGCACAGCAATTTGTCGTTCGCCTGCACCGTGAGCTGGCTGTCGTCCGGCGCGATCCCCAACGAGTCCCACCGCTTGAACATGTAGTCGTAATTGAACTTTCGCCGGTTCACGTACCCGCGCGCCAGCGATATCCGATAGGCGATCTGCTTTCGGTTCTCCGGCTGGTCCGCGGTCGCCAGCAGCCCGCCCAGCACCTGCGTGTTCGCATTCTCTTCGTTGATCATCTGCCGCCAGTTGTTGATCGCATCGTAGAGGCTGGCGAAGAGCAGCCGCTGGCGAAGCGGGATGTTCGCCGTCGTGTCGCTGGTCTTGGCCAGGTCCCAGGCGCCCGAATGCTGGTTCCACAGGAACAGGCGGTAGGCTCGGTTGAGCTTGGCGTTCGCGGGCGCCGTCGCGTTCCACCGCTCGAGCGCATCGAGCCGCTGCAGCGTGCATGGGTCGGAGTTGCGGATATGCTCCCAACGCGCACGATTGTCGGCCAGCTCGGCGCGCAACGCGCCGATCAGTTGCGCGACCTCGCCCCGCTGGTGGATATTGTCGACAAGCTGCTGCGCGCCAAGCGCAATCAGGACGCCCAGCGTGACGATCGCCAGCTCCCAGACCACCGCGTTCCAGCCGTGCGGCGGGTTTAGCCTGGTCAGCCTGAACATTGGGCAGCCCCCTCACCCGTCCAGCCGCAGCCTTAGTGGTTTCGGGCATGGAGTCGAGCTAGCGCGGTGCGATCGGAGCGTGATCTACATATCGAAGTCATCGACATGCCGGTGGACGAGTCTAAATATCGCACTGAAAAACAATCCACATTTCTGTGGGCGCTCAGAAACGCCTCAAAACCGCCAAAAATCCCAGGTCAAGCCTCACAATTTCACTTTTGTGAAGGAAACTTACTGGACGGCGGTCACGCCCGTAATAGAATCCACTTACCAATCGGCGAGTAGCTCAACTGGATAGAGCGCTTGTGGGTTCTAGGTATCTCAAGGTGTAGCAACCACGGGATAAGCCACGAGAGGTTCTAGGTTCAAGTCCTAGCTCGCCGCCCATTTGATGTGATCTTCAGCGGTCCACCCCATTAGCCGCTTTCGTCGATCCGTTCGCAGGCTCCGGCGCTTGTGCGATGGCCGGTATTCATCTCGCCGCAAATCCACAGGATTTTATGTGGTGAAGCGATTTACCTGCTTGTCTCGGAATCGTGCGTGATGGACAGTAGTTCCCGTCGGCACTTCTGGCGGGCACCACACCAGTCGGAAGGGCGGGGAGCAAAAGAGGCTCCCGGTCAGGACAGCGGCCCCTACCACAAGGGCTTGCTGCGAACTCCAAGCTCCCCGCTACGCCGACACTATACCGCACCGGTTTGGTGTCCAAAGAAAATTGTCCGAAAACCCGACATTTTTGGGAATAACTTCAGGAATGGCTGAAAACCGCCGTTCCTAGTTGGCTCCAAGAGTGAGTGCGGGTGAATGTTTCGTCGGTGCCTAGAGAGCGAGCGGGGAAATTAGATGTTCGAGTCAAAAACCGTGTTTATTATTGGCGCGGGCGCGAGCAACGACCTGGATTTTCCGCTTGGGGCTGAGTTCCGAGACAAGATTGCAGGGTTTCTCGCGCCCATCGCGCAAGGGAATCTTCGAACGCCCGCTCATCAAATTGTGTCGGACGCCCTGCGTCGCAAATCCGAGCAGGACGGCGATGGTGACAATGGTTTTGCCTATCGAAAGGCGCTTAGCGAGATAGTCAGCCACATCGGGCTGGTCCGTTCGGTCGACGAGTTCATCAACCACCATGCCGGAAATCGGCACATCGAAACGGTGGCGAAAGTCGCCATCTGCTGGCTCATTCTCCAAGCGGAAGCTGGCAGCGAACTTTTACTCGATGAAGAATACAGTCAACTGCTCAACATTTCGAAGCTGCGCCTGAAGGACGCATGGCTACTCGAACTGCTGAATCTGATGCGGGCTGGGTCGCATGTCAGTAACCCCCGCGCGCCATTCCGAAACCTATCCTTTATCGTGTTCAACTACGACCGATGCCTCGAAGTATTCTTCACTCGCGCGCTGGTGCAACTATTTGGGGCTAGTGAAGCGGAGGCCCGAAAAATCGTCGACGAAGTGCCAATTATCCATCCTTACGGCCGAGTTGGTCGGCCCGACGACACGGATGCTGACTTTGGAGGCTTCGAGCAGATCACTTCGGAAAAGCTCCTTCAGTTGGCCAGCGGTATCCGTACGTTCGGAGAGTCCGAGAGAGATCAAGAGAAAATGGCTACGATCCGCGCGCTGATCGAGAACGCTGTGAATCTCGTATTTATCGGCTTTGCGTTTCACGACCAAAATCTAGATTTCTTCGAAAGTCAGCGCGAACGCCTAGGATGTTGGCCTCAGACGTTTGCGACGGCGGTAGGTCTGCCGGCGGTCCATCAAGATGACATCCGTACGGCGTTAATGCAGAAAATGAACCTTCCGGGAGCATCGACGTCCTTCAATCCGCAATTCCTAACTGCAAAAGGCGCTGAGCTGCTTCGACTCTACGATAAACCCCTGCGCCGTTAGGCCGAATTCAGGACACCGCCCTCGTCAACGCTCAATGACTCCACAAATCTTGTACCTGGACAGAATCCCGCCATTTCAAGTGGTTTGCGCTGGGGGCGTCCACAACGATCATGGCAGTCACGATTCCCAAGCCAAACTGTGCGATTGCCGCAAAGACATCAGGTTTGTCCGCCTTGTTACAGCGATAAGCGAACTGATTGCCGAAATTCACGTTTTTACGTTCACCGACGGTGACTAAAGGCGTCATTTTCACGAAATCTTCGAAAGCGTTCATTCGCTTTCGATCGGTAGCTTGGCACCACATTGCCCAGACATGATGACCTGGAGCGGCGATGCGTTCCTGCTCTCGGTAATAAAGTGCCAAGGCTAGCTTTCTTGCATACCTAAGAATGTGCGGGTGGACGTCTATTGAAATCGCTGCCAGAGGCAGTTCCTCGACGAGTATCCCTGGGGGTTTGGGAATTCCCATCTCTCGAAGCGAGCGTCTTAGCTGACCTCTCGACAAATTGAGACGAGGAAGCGCGTGAGGGGCATTATTTTTTATTCCCGACAGAAGTCGTTCGAACTCGCCCTGACGAAAATTCTCGTCATCAGTGTCCGCCATTCGAACGAAGAAACCGAAAACTAGTTCGTCAATTCGAGTTGCGTTCTGACATCCCGGACAAGCGGGGAATTGGAAAGAGTCCGGAGCATGTCGGCCGGCAAAACAGACCCTAGGCGGAACGTGGTCAAGGGTCGTTGCAGGCGTAATTCCCCCGCAAAAGCAACAGTCTGGATGTAACGAAAGGAATCTTTCCCGCTTTCGACGCGCCTCGCCCACTTAGCTCCTCAATCTTTACCCTGACAAAAGTTCCCAGCAGCACTCGGGCAAAATAGCTTTCCTACAGCTCCAATTCTATGTTCCAATATGGTTCATGGAACAGCAGCAGCACGAACCGCAACCCACCCTTCCCATCGTCCGCCACGACGGCTGGACCGGCGAAAGAATGGCCACCTTCTGCGAAACACTCGCCGAAACCGCCGTCGTCGCCGAGGCGTGCGAGGCCGCCGGCATGGGCATCTCGGGCGCTTACGCCGCGCGCCGCCGCAGCCCGGTCTTCGCCGCCGCCTGGGACGCGGCGCTGAGCATTGCGCGGGAGCGGCTCGCCGACACCCTCCTCGCCCGCTCGATGGAGGGCAATGTCGAGCAGCTCTACCGCGATGGCGAGCTGGTCGGCGAGCGTCACTTCCTCGATAACCGCCTCGGCCTGCAAATCCTCCGCCGCCTCGATCGGCACTCCGAGTACCCCGGCGGAGGCCGGGGTCCAGCCCCAACCAAGACTCTGGCCCCCTGCGTTCGCAGGGGTACGCAATCCATCGACTGGACCTTCGCGATCGACGCGCTTCGCACCGGCGACGACGAGGCCGTCGCGCGTGCGCTGGCGCTCATCGAGGGTGACAAAGTGGAGGAAGTGGAGGGAGACCCGAATCTTCCACTTCGCGAAGAAGACGAAGGCCTCGACCTCTCCGACCGCTGCTGGCGCGATCCGATCGACGACGACATCTGGCTCACCGATTTCCCGCCGCCCGAGGGGTTCGAGGGCTACGAAAGTCGGCCCTATGATGAGATCGATGACGACGAGCCTTACGCCCGCGCATGCACTCCGGACGAAGTCGCAATCCTCGAGGCCAGCGAAGCCGCCGACCGCGCCGCCGAACGCGCCGGGGACGAAGACCTCCGCGACCAATGGTTCGCGCTATTGCGCGCCGAGTGCGGCGAAGATCGTCATGCCGGCCTTGAGCCGGGATCCGCCTCCCTTTCTGAATCAGGAGACAAGTAGATGCCGGATCAAGTCCGGCATGACGGCTGTTCCTCTCGACTCGCGCCACGCGGCGATTTGTCGTAAATGCCGGCCAGCGGGGGGCAGTGATGGCCGCGACCACTTCTCACAACCGGAAAACTCTGATCGCCAGCGCGGTCTGTTTCGGCCTTGCCGCCGGCGCTTACGGGCTTGCGCTCTTCCTGCCCGCGCTGGGGCCGATCGCGGGCTCGATCGCGCCGCAGCTTTACGTCGAGTCACTCCCCGGCGCGCAAATCCCGCTACAGGGCCGCTATGTCCTGGTCGATGCCGCCTCCGCCCGGCTGTACATGATCGAGGACGGCCGCGTCCGGGATTCGATGAAGGTCATCGTCGGCAAGCCCGAAACCCCGACCCCGGCGCTGAAGAGCGTCCTCAATTACGAGACGCTCAATCCCTATTGGCACGTCACCGCCGACCTCGCGCAGACGCTGATCGCGCCGCGGGTGCTGCAAGAGGGCAATGCCTATCTCACCACGCGGGGGTATGAGGTGGTCGACAAGTTTGCCGCCGACGCGCGCGTGCTTTCGCCCGACAGCGTCGACTGGAAGGCGGTCGCCGCGGGCAAGACGCAGGTGTTTGTCCGACAGCGGCCCGGCCCCGCCAATTCGCTCGGCCAGATCAAGTTCGACCTGCCCAACGGCGACGGCATCTATCTTCACGATACGCCGAAGAAAGAGCTGTTCGCCCAGGACGCACGCAACCTCAGCCATGGCTGCGTCCGCCTCGAGGACGCGCAGCGGCTCACACGCTGGCTCCTCGGCCGGGATCCGCCCGCGGCCTCGGCCCCCGAGGAGCACGTTCTGCTGCCCCGCCCGGTGCCGATCACCATCAGCTACCTCGACGCCGGCAGCCAGATGCGCCTCGCCGCGCTGCGGTGACCAGCCTGACGCAGCGAGCTTAAATCGCGGGGGTCACGGGCGTGGCTTTTGCGGCCGTTCGCATCTTGAGAAAGAGGAGCGCACGCTGAAACTCTTGCGTCGCGGTTCGATAAGACGTGCAGCCGGTGCCGCACATGTTGCCGCCGGCATTCTCGCAAGACAGCGTTTTCTCGATGATTTGGCGCCTTTTGGGATCTTCCCAAAGCTCGCGCAGCGAACGCGACCGCAGGTTGCCGAGAGCGAATTTGAAGCAATGCCGTGCTGATCCATCGGGGGCGATATCCAGGGTCCGCAACCCGACCCGACATTCACCATATCCGTGAAAGACCGGTCCGCCGCCTCGGAAATGCCTGGTCATTGCGCGCAGCTTCTCAGGGCTCGTCTCAATCGATTCCCCGGCAGTCTTGAGCGCAATCAGGCTCTCCACGGCGTCGTCGAGTTCCAGAAGCTCGCTTTCGGACGTCAGGTACAGGCGATCGCGATCCTCCTTGCTCCACAGGCGCACCGGGCTGAAATCGATTGTGACGTCCGGGAGCTTCGACACCCATTCGACCATGTCCAACAAGTGCGCGGCATTCAGTTTGTGGACCGTCGTCTTGATCCGGACCGGGAACCGGTGGCCGCTCGCGGCCCGCTCCTCCAACAGCCGCATCAGACCGGCTTCAACGTGACGAAAGGAACCTCGAACGCCTCGGGCCTCGTCGTGGACCGCTTTGGTCGAAGCGTCCACGGAGACGTCGAGGTTGGTCGGCCGGCTGGCGACAACCGCCTTGACGACACGGGGGTTGAGCACGGATCCGTTGGTGATCGTGCCCCAGCGGACTCTTCGCGACCGGCAATGTTGAACAAGCTCGACAAACCCCGGCCAGATCATCGGCTCGCCGCCCAGGAACTGGATCGGGAACGGGCCCGCATAATCCCGGATCTGATCGATGATCCGTTTCCACTCATCGACCGACATTTCAGGTGTGTAACGCTCCTGCCGCCAATGCCGGCAATAGAGACATTTGTAATTGCAGCGCTCGGTCAGCGTAGCCCGGACCGACGATGGCCGCGGCAACCCGACCCGCCCTCGCAGGTACATCGCTTCTTCGAGACTTCGCCTCATGCCCGCTGCCGCAAGGGCGATCAGATCAACACTCCCCGCCATACTCGCCCCTGGCTTCGACTCGGCGCCGATGACCACGATAGGCGCATTCGCCGCTGAAGCGGAAACTCGCGCGGGCGCTCGATTGGCGGCGCCGTGGGCTAGGCCGCCGTCGCTGCTCGTCCGCTTGTCACGGGGCGGTGTCGCCCGACGCCTCCTGCCAGCCATAAAGGCCGTGCTTGCGCATCGGCGCTCCGCAGCGGCAGCAAATGCTGTGCCAGCGCCGCTCGTCGGGGTCGACATGGGCGCGCTTCGCCGACCGGCGGTGGCCGATCAGCCGGCAAAGGAAACGGGGGAGCAGCAGACGCATGTTCGAGCCGCGTCGACCATTGTCGGCGCGCGACTGAATGTCACGTTACCGGTTGGTCATTGGCGGCCGAAGCCGTGCGCTACGCCGCTCTCAGACGAGCGAGTAGCCGCTATCTGCCCAGGCCTGAACGTCCGACGTGATGGTATAGCCAAGGTCGGCGAACGACGCCGCGCTCATCGCGGTGTAATAGTTCGGGCCGTCGTTGATGAAGCCGGTCATCAGCTCGTTGCCGAAGGTTTCTTCGTCCCAATGCGAGCCAGCGGTGCCGGAACCGCCGTCCTGCTCCACTGGAACGCCGTTCCCGCTTCCGCCCATCGCCAGATATTCGCTGATCGCGTGAGACCCGGTGAACAGGCCGTTGTCGACCAGCCCCAGCCGGTCCCAGATCGAGCCGAAGCCGAGGCTGTGCGACATTTCGTGCAGCACCACCTCGCTGAACACCGTGAGGCCCAACGCGTTCACGTCGACGATATCGAACTTCATCGTCGCGGTGGCGGGCAGCGAGCTGTCGGTGCGGACCGAGGTTGGGCCGGCCTGCCCGAGGATCCCGTAGAGCCCGTCGATATTGCCGAGCTCGGCGGTGATCAGGATATCGTCGACGACCTTGGGCCCGCCCTTCAGGCCATAGACGGTGACGTTGGGGATCTCGCCGATGATCAGGCTGACCAGGCGGTCGGCCGCGCTGACGAAAATGTCGTGCAGCTCGGTAGTCCAGCTGCTGCCCTTGAATTCGATGGTGATGTCGAAGCCTGCGGCGCCATCGCTCGAACCGGCGGTGTAGGGCGCGAAGGTCAGCCCGCCGCCGCCGCCGCCACCACCACCGCCGCCGCCCGGCCCGCCCTTGGCGTCGGCCACGTCGGAGGTGTGGATGATGTGCGTCAGGTCGACCCCGACCAGCCGGTCGGTGGTCTGCGGCAGCTCGACGCCGAGATCGAGTGCGTGACCGCGCCCGAACGCCGAATTGCCAGTGCCGCCGATGGATTCGTCGAAGGTGAAACGCCCGTTACGCATGACATCGCTCCCCTGTGGCGACCGGGGGCTTTGCCGGCCGCAGCTGTTGCCCGCGACCAGACTATCTTAAAGCAAGCGCGTGACAAGCCCTTGTTTGGAAGGCCTATTTCCGGACCGGGACTGGCGGCGAATCCCCGTTGGGCGGTACTGTGCCTAGCGGTCGCCGCGGTCGCCCTCGCCCTTTTTCGCCTTGGTCCTGGCGTCGCGGCGCTGGTCGCTGGCGTGGCTTCGGCCGACGTCGTCCGATCCCTTGAATCGGCCCTGGTCGTCGCGCCGGACATAGCGCTTGTCGGTGCCGGTATCGATGAGTTCGCGTGGCATTGTGGATCTCCTTCTCGCACCGGAGAATCCACGGCGGTGAAGGGAGTTCCTACGGCTGTTCCACTTGGAGCCGGCGCGCTCAGCCGGGTCCGGGGTAGGTGACCGGATTGTCGTTGAAGGCCTTGACGAGCGTGATCGGCCCTTTCGCAATCGGCTTCCAGTGGAGCTCGCCCAGACGCCAAGCGCCGGCCAGGCCGCAGATCAGCCAGACGAGGAGCGCAATGCCGAGCCACAGCTTCATGGTTCCGGCAAGCAAACACGGTTGGACGCGTTAGGCAAGGTGAGAGACTCGCTCGCAACCGGAGGGATGAAGCGGGTCCCCCGCTTGGCGGCTTTACATGGCTGTTCGTGAGGCAGATAATTGGCCGCTTCTGGCGACTTCAGCTTGTGGGGGCGAAACCGTCTGATGGCCTCCCCGGCTAGGTTGGCTCAAGTTCCGGGTCACCCGATCGTCCTGCCGCCGCACTCGCTTGGCGTCGCGGCCTTTTCGACCATCGTCGAATGGTATGATTTCACGCTCTACCTTTATTTCGCGACGGTCCTGTCGCGGGTCTTCTATGGCGGCGGCAGCGGCTCGCTACTGCTGACGCTCGGCGGGTTCGCGATCGCCTATCTGATGCGGCCGCTCGGCGCGCTTTTCTTCAGCCATATCGGCGACAAGCAAGGCCGGCGACGGATGATGCTGCTGTCGGTCGCGCTGATGACGGCGGCGATGCTTGCGACCGCCCTGCTGCCGACGCGGGCGATGGCCGGTCCCGCCGCTGGCTGGCTGCTGCTTCTGCTGCGCTGCGTCATGGGATTCTCGGTCGGCGGGGAATATACCGGCGTCGTCGCCTATCTGCTTGAAGGCGCGCCCGAACGGAGGCGCGGGCTCATCACGTCGCTGGCGTCCGCGGCGAGCGAAGTCGGTGCGCTGCTCGCGGTCGGTATCTCGGCGCTGACGGTCAGTCTGATGAACACCGTGGAGCTCGACCGCTGGGGCTGGCGCATTCCCTTTTTCGTCGGCGCCGCCCTCGCTGCCACGGTGTGGATTGCGCGCTCGACCATGCACGAAAGCCCCGAGTTCCAGCGCCAGCAGGATCAGGGCACCGTGCCGAACGTGCCGCTTCGCCACGCGCTCGCCAACCACCGCGCCGGTATCGCCCGCGGCTTTTCCATCTCCGCGCTCGGGTCCATCACTTATTATGTCGGCATCACCTACGTGCCTGCCTTCCTGACCTCGGCGGGCTCGCTCAGCGAGCGAGAAGCCCTCTGGCTGGCGACCGTCGCGGCCGTCGCGGTCATCCTAGTGACGCCGCTGGTCGGCGCCCTCAGCGACCGGATCGGCCGCAAGCCGGTATTGCTTGGCCTTTGCCTCGGCAGCGCGGCGCTGCCGATCACGATGTTCTCGCTGATGACCGGCAGCGCAAGGGGCCAGGCGTTCGCCGGCGCAATGGTCCTCGCGATGCTGGCCGGCGCGGTGAGCGCCGTCGGTGCGGTCGCGACCGCCGAGCAGTTTCCGGGCGAGGGCCGGATCACCGGCCTTGCGCTCGGCGCAACCATGGCCACCGCGATCTTCGGCGGGCTGACGCCCTACGCGGCGCAGCTGCTGGTTGAGCGGACCGGCTGGGCGACGGCGCCTGGAGTCATGATCGCGCTGGTCGCCGTCGCCGTGCTTCCGGTGTTCCTGAGGATGCGCGAAACCGCGCCTAGCGCGAACCGAAGCCGGTCAGGATCGTCTTGATCGTCCGGAAGAAGATCAGGACGTCCAGCCAGGGCGAGAAATATTTGATGTAGTAGAAGTCGTAGTGCAGCTTTTCGTGCACCTGTCCAACCTCGGCGACGTGGCCCTGGTTGACCTGCGCCCAGCCCGAGATGCCCGGCTTCACCACGTGCCGATAGCGGTAGAAGGGGATTTCCTTGGTGTACCAGATCGACAGGATCTGCGCCTCGGGACGCGGGCCGATCCAGCTCATTTCCCATTTGAGGATGTTGATGATCTGCGGGAGCTCGTCGATGCGGAGCTTCCGGAGCACCCTGCCAACCGCGGTGATCCTTCCGTCCTTGTCCTTGGTCATCGCCGCAGTCCGCTCGTCCGCTACCTCGATCCCCCGCATGGTCCGGAACTTGTAGATGATGATCGGCCGCCCGGCGTGTCCGACGCGTTTCTGGCGGAACAAGACCGGGCCGTTGCTGTCGAGGCGGATCGCAAGCGCGACGAGGATCGCGAGTGGCGCCACGAACGGCAGCAAGGCGACCGCGAATAGGAAGTCGGCGACGCCTTTCAGGTAGAAATAGCCGCGCGCGGGAAGCAGGGACCCGAAGCTGTTTTCCGACAATTGCTCGAGCTCGACGCGGCCGGTCAGCGATTCCGAGAGCTGCTTGACCTGGTAGACGATCCGACCGGCCAGCGCCGCGTCAGCCAGGAAGGCCTCCCACTCGTCGGGAAGATCGGCGCTGAAATCGGCGACGATTGCATTGCACGAGCGCGTGTCGTGAAGCTGCGGCCGCTTAAGCACGTGCCAATCGACTCCGGGGATCTTCACGAGGCTTTCGGTCCTGCCGAACGGAACGATGGCGATGCGGCGCCGAAGCTTTCGCTCGGCATAGATGTAGAGAAGGTACAGCCACGCAACGTGCAGGATGAAACCCGCGGCAAGCCCGATGCGATCGTACGGGAAGCGCGTCAGGACGAACCACACGACCACAATGCCATGACCGGTGAGCGCCGCTGGCAGGATGACCAGACTGCGGCGGATGCCGGGGTAGGTTTCGATCGACAGCCTTGTCCAAAAGGCGATCACCACGGCTATGGCGTTGGCGGTCAGCGCATTGACGGTCGCGGGCTCGTCGAACAGCTCCGCTCGAAGGAAGCCCCGCAACGCCCACGGCACCAGCGCACCGATCACCAGAGCGCCGGCGAACTGGATCCGCTTGCGGACCAGGATCGAAGCGCTGGGCGCCCGGACCTGATCGTGCTTCACAGCGTCCACCGGTCGAGCGAGGCGTCGAGCTGCCGCCCGCGCCACATGCCCTTGAGGTCGGCGAGGGTGCCGCCCGGCGCGACCAGCGCCGTAAGGCGATCGTCGGCAAGCTCGCGATAATCGCGGTGCGCAACTGCGCCGACAACAAGGTCATAGGACTGGCCATCGGGCTCGGTGACGTTGAGGCCATGCTCGCGCTCGATCTCTTGGCGGCAAGCGATCGGATCGGCGACCGCGACCTCATGGCCGAGCCACTGCAGCCGCCGCACCAGGTCGAAGCTGCGGCTGTTCCGGAGGTCCGGCACATTCTCCTTGAAGGTAAGGCCGAGGACGAGTGCCCGTCCCGCCTTGCGGCGGCGGCTGTGCAGCGCGTCGGCGATCCAGCCGCCCATGCCGTCGTTGGTCTGGCGCCCGGCGAGGATCAGCTGGGGGTCGTGGCCGACCTGCTGCGCGAGGTGGCTCAAATAATATGGGTCGACGCCGATGCAGTGCCCGCCGACCAGGCCCGGCTCGAAGCCCAGGAAATTCCACTTGGTTCGGGCGGCGTCGAGGACATCCCACACGGACACGCCGATCTTGGCGAAGATCTGGGTCACCTCGTTGACGAAGGCGATGTTGATATCGCGCTGCGCGTTCTCGATCGCCTTGGCGGCTTCGGCGGCCTTGATCGAGGCGGCCCGGAACACCCCGCCGCTGGTCACAGCGCCGTAGATTTGGGCCAGCTGCTCGACGACTTCGCCATCCTCCCCGGCAATCACCTTGGTGATCTTCTCGACCGTATGCTCGCGGTCGCCGGGGTTGATCCGCTCGGGACTGTAGCCGAGGCGGAAGTCGCGGCCGCGCTTCAGGCCCGCGGCCAGCTCGATCTCCGGCCCGCACAACTCTTCGGTCACGCCCGGGTAAACCGTGCTTTCATAGACGATCGTCGGGCGCCGCCCGGGGTCGATCGCGGCTGCCACCATCCGGGTGGCGGCAATCACCGCGCCGAGGTCCGGACGGTTGGCCCCGTCGACCGGGGTCGGGACAGTGACGATGTAAATGTCCGCGCCGGCGCAATCCCGAGCCTCGGCGGTCAGCTTTATCGGGCTCGCTTCAAGGTCGGCCTGCTCAATCTCGCCGGTCCTGTCGCGGCCATCGCGCAGTTCGGCAATCCGGTCACCGTCGATGTCGAAGCCGATGGTATCGAATCTGCGGGCGAGCGCGACGGCCAGCGGCAGGCCGACATAGCCGAGTCCGATGACGACGATACGCGGCCGCATCTCCATACGCGCTCTTATAGCCAGACAATCGGCTTCGGATACGGTCACATCCGAAGTGGATGCAACTCGTTACGATCCCGGCCGGCCGCGGCCCACCCCGTAATAGCGAAGCCCGGCCGCTTCGGCCTCGCCGGGATCGTAGACGTTGCGCAGGTCGACCAGCACCTTGCCGCGCAGCGAGCCCGCAACCCGCTCGAGGTCGAGGGCGCGGAATTCGTCCCACTCGGTGACCATGACCAGCGCGTCGGCGCCTTCCGCCGCGGCATAGGCATCGTCGGAGAACTCGACTCCGCTGAAGATCTTCTCGGCTTGTTCGCGCGCGACCGGATCGTAGGCCGACACTTGCGCGCCGCGCTCGACCAGCGCAGTCACGATCGGGATCGACGGGGCCTCCCGCATGTCGTCGGTGTTGGGCTTGAAGGCGAGGCCGAGGACCGCGACCCGCTTGCCCGCTACATCGCCGCCGAGCGCGCCCGCGACCCGCTCGACCATATCGTTCTTCCGGTCGTCGTTGACCTCGACCGTCGTCCGCACGATCCGCTGGTCCACGCCGGCCGCGTCGGCGGTCTGGAGCAGCGCCAGCGTGTCCTTGGGAAAGCAGCTGCCGCCATAGCCCGGCCCGGCGTGAAGGAACTTGGGCCCGATGCGGTTGTCGAGCCCGATCCCCCGCGCCACGTCCTGCACGTCGGCGTCGACCGCCTCGCACAAGTCCGCGATCTCGTTGATGAAGCTGATCTTCACCGCGAGGAAGGCGTTGGCCGCATATTTGGTCAGCTCGGCGGTGCGCCGGCCTGTGATCAGGATCGGCGCCCGGTTGAGGAACAGCGGGCGATAGATTTCCCGCAGCACCTCCTGCGCACGGTCGTCCTCGGCACCGACTACGATGCGGTCCGGATGCTTGAAGTCGGCGATTGCGGCGCCCTCGCGCAGGAACTCCGGGTTCGACGCAACCGACACGTCCGTCACGCCCTCCTCGCGCAGGATGCGTTCGATCTCGTCGCCGGTGCCGACGGGAACGGTCGACTTGGTCACGACCACCGTGCCGGGCTTGATGACCTTTGCCAACTCGCGCACCGCTTCGAAGACGAAAGTCAGATCGGCATGGCCATCGCCCCGGCGCGCCGGCGTCCCCACCGCGATGAACACGGCTTCGGCGCCTTCGACGGCGCCAGGCAGGTCGGTGGTGAAGGTCAGCCGACCCCGTTCGGCATTGGATTTGACCAGCCCCTCCAGCCCCGGCTCCCAGATCGGCATGACCCCCGCATTGAGCCGATCGATCTTGGATGAATCCTTGTCGACGCAGGCGACGTGATGGCCGAAATCCGCGAAGCAGGCGCCGGAAACGAGCCCGACATAGCCGGTGCCGATCATCGCGATACGCATTTTAGGAATTTCCTTCGGTGGTAAGCCGGCGGCTCTTAGCCGCTATCGCGCCGGTTCCTCAACGCCCAAGGCCCGCGCGGTCGTCAGCGATTGTTGAGCGCCCATTCGTGCATCGCGACGAGGACCGGCTCGATGGACCGCCCGCGCGCGGTCAGGCTATAATCGACCCGCGGGGGAATCTCGCCATGGTCGCGCCGCTCCACCAGCCCGTCCGACTCCATCTCCTTCAAGGTTCGCGACAGCGTTCGGTGGGTGATGGGCCCGAGCGCCCGCTGCAGCTCGTTGAAGCGCATTTTGCGCTGGAGCAGCCAATGAATGACCATCGGCCGCCATCGCCCCTCGAGGAGCCGGATCATGCGTTCGGCGGGGCAACCAGCGTCGTTCAATGCAGTATCTCCAATGACCGTACTTGCAGCTTCGCTCATGCCCCACACATGGGCTTCAGCCAAGCCGGAAAAAGGATCCGCACCATGAAAAAGCTTCTCGAAATCCTTCGCTCGCAAGGGCGCCATTGGGTGGGCGACGGCTTCCCGGTCCGATCGCTGTTCGGGTACAACGGCGATGCGCCGGCCGTCAGCCCGTTCCTCCTGTTCGACTATGCCGGGCCGCATCTGTTCGAGCCGGCCGGGCGACCCCGTGGAGTCGGAAGCCATCCCCACCGCGGGTTTGAAACGGTGACGATCGTCTATGACGGCGAGGTCAGCCACAAGGATTCCACCGGTGGCGGCGGGACCATTGGTCCGGGCGATGTCCAGTGGATGACCGCCGCGGGCGGGATCATCCATGAGGAGTTCCACTCGGAGGGCTTCACGAAGACCGGCGGGCCGTTCCGGATGGTCCAGCTGTGGGTTAACCTGCCGGCAAAGGACAAGATGTCCCCGCCGCACTACCAGGCGATCAAGAGCGCCGACATTCCGGCGGTTGATCTGACCGGCGGCAAGGCTCGGATCATTGCCGGCGACTTCGCCGGTACCAAGGGCCCCGCGACAACCTTCACGCCGGTGAATCTTTGGGACATCCGCCTCGAAGCCGGCGCTGATGTCGAGCTGCCGCTGCCCGAGGGGCACAATGCGATGATCGCGATTCTCTCGGGTCACGTCACGATCGGCGGCAAGGCCGTGGGCGAAGCCGAGATCGCGCGCTTCTCGAGCGACGGCGCCGGGGCGCGAGTCCGTACCGACGGCGATTCGCTCCTCCTGGTCATGACCGGCGAACCGATCGATGAGCCCGTCGTCGGATATGGCCCGTTCGTAATGAACAGCGAAACCGAAATCCGGCAGGCGATCGACGATTTCAACTCGGGCAGGTTCGCCCGGGTCGCCGCCTGAACGAAAGGGCTCCGTGACGAACGGGCGCCCTTTTTCCCCGCCGATCCAGGCCTCATCAAGCGCCTAGTTTTCGCCGCAAAATGCCTATATTGGCGCGGCCCTTCCGAATGAACGTCACGACACTCCCAAAGCCCCCGCGCGTCGGGCTGGTCTCGCTCGGCTGTCCCAAGGCCCTGGTCGACAGCGAGCGGATCATGACCAAGCTGCGCGCCGACGGCTACGACATGTCGCCCGATTACGCCGGCGCCGACGTGGTGCTGGTCAACACCTGCGGCTTCCTCGATTCCGCCAAGGAGGAGAGCCTCGAGGCGATCGGCGAAGCGATCGCCGAGAACGGCCGCGTGGTGGTCACTGGCTGCATGGGCAAGGAAGCCGACGTCATCCGCAACCGCTTCCCCGACGTGCTCGCGGTCACCGGCCCGCAACAGTACGAAGAGGTGGTCGCGGCGGTACACGAGGCCGCGCCGCCCGTCCCCTCCCCGTTCATCGACCTGGTGCCGGAAGCCGGCCTGAAGCTCACTCCGCGTCACTACAGCTATTTGAAGATTTCCGAGGGCTGCAACCACCGCTGCGCCTTCTGCATCATCCCGCACCTGCGCGGCGACCTGGTCAGCCGCCGTCCCGACGCGATCCTGCGCGAAGCCGAGAAGCTCGTCGCCGCCGGCACCAGGGAGCTGCTGGTCATCAGCCAGGACACGTCGGCCTACGGCGTCGACATCCGCCATCAACCGCGTCTGTGGAAGGGCGAGGAAGTCCGGGCCCACATGACCGACCTGTCGCGCGAGCTCGGCAAGCTCGGCGGCGCTTCAGGAAGCGTCTGGGTCCGCCTGCACTACGTCTACCCCTACCCCCATGTGAACGACGTGATCCCGCTGATGGCGGACGGGCTCGTGCTTCCTTATCTCGACATCCCGTTCCAGCACGCGAGCCCCAGGGTGCTGCGCGCGATGCGGCGCCCCGCGAACGACGCCAAGGTGCTGGAGCGCATTCGCTCCTGGCGCGAGCAGGTGCCCGGCCTCGCGATTCGGTCAAGCTTCGTGGTCGGCTTCCCCGGTGAGACCGATGAGGATGTCGCCTACCTGCTGGCATGGCTCGAGGAAGCCCGGCTCGACCGCGTCGGCGCGTTCAAGTTCGAGGCGGTCGACGGCGCGCCCGCGACGTCGATGGCCGAGCAGGTTCCGGAGGATACCAAGCAGGAGCGCTACGAGGCCGTGATGGCGCTGTCCGCGCGAATCTCGGCGGAAAAGCTGGCCGCGAAGGTCGGCTCGACCGTCGACGTTCTGATCGACCGGGTCGACGAGGAGACGGGCGGCGCGACGGGACGGTCGAAGGCGGACGCTCCGGAAATCGACGGCGAAGTCCACTTGCGCGACGCCGGCGGGCTCCAACCCGGCGACATCGTGCCAGCGAGGGTCGAAGACAGCGACGAGCACGACCTCTACGGCGTGCCGCTGTAAGATCGCTCAGGCGATCTGCGCCAGGGGCCTCTTGCGCCGGAACCGCATCATCCCGCCGATCAGTCCGAAGCCGAGCAGCATCATCAGCCAGCTTGCCGGTTCGGGCACGAACACGCCGTTGACCGCCAGCAGGGCGTTGTTGGGCGCGAAATCGGTGATCTGGCTATTGTTGGTGACCACCGCGCCCTCACGCGGCCAGATGTTGAACCCGTAATTCTGCGGCGTCGCGCCGGTAGACGGCAGCAGCGAGAGCGGCACGCTGACGATGAACTGGTTGCCCGACATCAAGGTCGTGAGCGAAGTGCCGCCAACCGTCGCGGTGCCGTTCTTCTGGACGATGATGACCTGGTCGAAGGTGACGTTCGGCTCGCCGATTCCGGTGAACGGGCGGATTGCCCCGGCACCGGTGTTGACCCCGATCACGTAAAAGCCGGCAAGCGCCGGATTGATGTCCCCCGCCAGCACAGCGCCAAGGGAGAAAGTGGTGGCGCTCGGATCGAGGCTCACCGAAAAGCTGGTGACGTCGAGATCGGCGCTGCCGCTGCCGATGAAGCTGGGCAGGATGTCGCCGACCGGGTCGGCCACGGTGATCGACACCGCCGCGGCAGGCGCGCTCATGAGCAAAGGCAAGAAGGCCACAGCAAGCCGGAGATTTCTCATTGGGCTTCCCCTCTTCAGGATGCCCCCCGCCGCGGTCTGTGGTTTGCTTGCCGCCAGCGGTTCAACGGCGCCGCTTAACCGCTTGGTGACCCTCCGTAATTAGAAACTTCAGAACGGACTTGTTTTCATCGACGTTGGATTGTGCTTTATTCACGCCAAATCCGGTCGATAACGATTGCGCAAACGAGTAAGGGTTCGCTGTCCCGAGGAGTGACGAGATGCGTTCGACGCCAAGGTTGATCACTTCCGTTCTCGTTTCGGCCGCGCTGGTCGGAACCTCGACCGCTGCAGTCGCCGCGGCGCCGCCGGCGCCGGCGCCGGCGGTACAGACCCAGGCCCCGAGCCCGTGGATGATGCTGAGCGCGATGAGCTCGACCCGGGCGGTTGCCCTCGGCGGAGCCAATGCAGCCGCCCAACCCGCCGACGTCCCGCCGCCGCCACCACCCGCGGCCTATGCTGCCGGCGGCCCGGCCATCTCCGGTGAGCTCATCGGCGTCCTCATCTGGTTCGCGCTGATCGCAATCGCGCTGACCCACAGCGGCTCGGGCGGCGCCGCGCCTGTTCCGACACCAAACAGCCCTACCTGATCCGCCGAGACTTCTTTCGGCTCTGAAGAATGTCGCGAACTCGCCGGCGCGCTTGAGCAGCGGCGACCTCGACTAGCTCATCGTGCTTCTCGGTGAGATACGCACGGGCCCTCGTAAACCGCCGGCGAAGTCACTCTCACCGAGCGCCTTTAGATGGGCTGTAGGTCGAGGCTTTCTATTTCATGACCTTGGACTGTGCCCGACCACTGCGTCGCTGCGCAGGCGGGAAGACGCGCTGTCTGAATTGGACAGAACTTAAGTAAATACATCCATTTTCGACCAATTTTTACTATAGATATACACAGACGAGTCAATTCGGACTCAATTCCAATTACTTATTTTCGAGACGAGTTTTACGCATGTTTGCGTGGGACTATTATTATCTAAATACAGGCCAGCACAGCTTGGCCTTAAGATCGTATCCGTTGGGTTCGCACTTTCCGGCTTTAGCTGCGGCGGAAGCAGCAGCACCGGCCCAAGTGCGCCGGCTCCGATTTCGGATCCGGCGACACCCACGCCAACTTCCTCGCCTACGCCTACGCCTACGCCAACACCAACGCCTACCGCGGTGCCGGTCGAATTGGCGACGAACGCTGCCGCTTGGGAAATCGGCCCGGTTATCGACGGGAAGAATTACTCGTCCGGATTACCGCTGCGTCCATACCAGGACGGAGACCACTGGTATTTCGATTTCCCGCTAAGTCCGGGATCGGTTCACTACGTCACGTTCCGCTTTGGGTCACTCAGCGGGAGGTCTCGCTTTGTGATGAAATACCGGATTGAGATGGACCCCGAGACACTGCTCGTTCCGCCTTGCTGCCCAGAGTACATTTCCGTGGGTCCGACACCGTACATTCAACGAAGGGGCGACGACTGGGATACCGATGGATACCGTTGGTGGGCTTCATATGCGTCACCCATGCCGATCACCCCCGGAGAGCATGAGCTGACGGTCCAGCTGGATGGCCCCTGGACGTCAGTAATGACAAAGACAGCCGCCACACATCCATCCGATTTCCAAAAGGCCAAAGACAATGCTGACCGAATCGGATTCACATTCGGCGGCGGAACTGGCCTCGGTCATGGTCTCTATGCGACTGCACCGGCGCGGTTCGTTCTCCTCTCCTTCCGTGTTGAATAGAGTAACCGGCTTTTCTGAGAATAACTCAATTATGTGAATCAATTGACTTGAAGAAATTTATCTCCAAAACCGACTAAGCCGAATCGAGCGGGCGCAAGAACCCGGAACCATGGACGGTACGTGATCAAAAACGATGACAGCGACCTATCGCTTAGAGATAGTGACCGACCTGCCTTCAACTTCAAGAATCGACCTGAGCTCCCATCATTAAGGCAGGCTGAGGCTGTTGAATGGAATTCGTCTGCTAAGGCGCTCGCTGAATTCTTCGATGCCTTGGGTGTCGCCGACCCAGCAACCACAGCTCGTTCTCTTCTACGAGAATTCCCGACGCTTTCCGACCTTTTGAGTGCGTCGTGGTGGAGGTTACGCCGAGTGGTCGGGAAGCGGCTGGCACGCACTGTTATGGCTTCTCACGAGTTAATGAAGGCCATGTTGGAGGAGCAGGTCATCGAAGGGCCGGTTGTTCCTCGCTCCGACGCACTGATTGATTTTCTGCAGGCCGAAGTTGGCTTCCTCAAACACGAGCG
>JAICVC010000161.1 GCA_025935515.1 Sphingomonas sp. | reverse complement strand
GTCATCGATATCCTCCAGCGCGCGCAGCTTGGCGAGCGCCTTGCGCCGCGCTGCAACCGGGTCCGCCATCGCCTCGGTTCGACCAATGCACCAGCCCATCTCGCGTCTCCCACCTTCACCACGCAGGATCCGCCTGTTGCGAGTCCTGGGAAGTTCGAGCCGCCGCAGCCGGCGCGCGCTTCGGCGTAGTTGACGTTAAGCCCGGGCGGGGAAACAGCGCGAAGATGATCAGCTTCGACGAAGCGATTGCGCTCATCGCGTCGGCGGCCGATCCGCTCGGCACCGAGCGCGTCGGCATCGGTGAAGCGGCGGGTCGTGTCCTCGCGCAGCCGGTTGTCGCCGCAATCGATTCCCCGCGCGCCGACGTCTCGGCGATGGACGGCTATGCGGTTCGCAGAACGGACCTCGGGCCGTATCCCGTTGGGCTGAAGCTGGTCGGCGAAAGTTTGCCGGGTGCCGGCTGGGCCGGAACGGTGGAGGCTGGACAGTGCGTGCGAATCTTCACCGGCGCGCCACTTCCTACCGGCACCGACCGCATCGTCATCCAGGAACGCGTGCGTCGCGACGGCGACAAGATCTCCATCGACGGCGACCCCGGCCCTGCGACCTGGGTAAGGCCACGAGGGAAGGATTTCTGTGCCGCCGGCGAAATCCTGCGCGCGGGTCGCCTGCTCGATCCCACCGCGCTGATCGCAGCCGCTGGCGCGGATGTCGCGGAGGTCGAGGTTTTCGAGCGCCCCCGCGTCGTCGTTCTCAGCAACGGCGACGAGCTCGTCCAGCCCGGGGAAGCGCGTAAATCAGCGCTAGCGGTCCCCGACAGCGCATCGCCTGGGGTCGCTTCGCTTGCCGATCAATGGGGTGCGCAAATCGTCAGTCGGACTCGCCTGCCCGACGACCTCGAGCAGATGCGCGCAGCGGCAAGCGCCGTTTTTGCCTCCGCCGACCTCGTCGTCGTCATCGGCGGTGCGTCGGTTGGCGAGCGCGATTTCGCCAAGGCGATGTTCTCGCACCAAGGGCTCGGGTTGCTCTTCGACAAGATCTCGATCCGCCCGGGCAAGCCCGCGTGGCTAGGCCGCGCGGGCCGCAAGCTGGTGCTTGGCCTCCCCGGCAATCCGACGTCGGCGTTGGTGACGGGCCGGTTGCTGCTCGCGCCGCTGCTGACTGCGATGCAAGGCCGGCAGATAGACCAGGCGCTGAGCTGGGAACCGGCTCGCCTCGCGACGCCCATTCCGGCTTGCGATCAGCGCGAAACCTTTCACCGCGCGCATCTGGCCGGCGATCAGGTTTCGCTAGTCGGCTTTCAGGAATCGCACGCCCAGAAGGCGCTCGCCGACGCCGACGTGCTCGTCCGCCAGCGCGCCCACTCTCCCGCATTTGTAACAGGCGACACGGTGCAAGTGCTGCGGCTGTAACCTGTTCAGAGCGCCACGAGCGGCGACGCCACGCCGGCGACGGCGGCCTCGAACCGGAACAGGCCACCGGCGAGCGGCTGCTGTTCGAGAGCATCGGCCCTGAGCAAATGGCGCGCGGTCGTCGCAAAGGCGCTCCGCAAGTCCGGGCCCCCGAATGCGATCTTGGTGATGTTGGAGACCGGGAAAGCCACCTTCTCCAGCAGTTCGCCGTCGGGCGAATAGCGCCGCGCCTCCCAACCCGAATAAAGGCTGATCCAGATGCCGCCTTCGCTGTCGACCGTCGGCCCATCGGGATGACCTTCGCCAGGCATGATCCTCACGAGCTCGCGCGACGGGCCGAGCTCGCCGTCGGCTATGATGTCGCAGGCGGAGATCGTGCCCCCTATGGTATCGACCCAGTAGAGCCGGTCACTGTTGGGCGAGACCGCCGGGCCGTTGGTGATGGCGATGCCGGTGAGATGCGTCCGCTTCAGCTCGCCGCGGTCGAAGCAATAAAAAGCACCGTTCCTGGCACGCTCCGAATTGTCCATCGTGCCGAACCAGATGCGACCCTTCGCATCGACCACCCCGTCATTGAGCCGGTTGTCGGGCAAGTCCTCGTCGACCCTGGCGATCAGGCTGAGTTGTCCGCTGTCCGGATCGAAATGATGCAACCCGCTTTGCAGCCCGGCGACGAAGCCGCCGCCTTCCGCCGGAAGCAAGAAACCGACCTGTTCGGGTGCATCCCACGCGGCCTGCTCCCCGCTTTGCGGATCGAACCGGTAGATCTTCTGGCGCTTGATGTCGGTGAACCACAGCGCGCGATCGCGCTCGACCCAGACCGGCCCTTCGCCAAGATCGGCCTTGAGATCCCACACGAGGCGCGGTTCACTCGTCATGATCGACCGGGCATCCATATTGATGGCTTAAACCGCTGGCGGAGACGGAGGGATTCGAACCCTCGGTACGGGAATTCCCCGTACGGCGGTTTAGCAAACCGCTGGTTTCAGCCACTCACCCACGTCTCCGAGCGCGGCCCAGGAAGCGGGGCTATAGTGGCGCGATTCCAAAGCTTCAACCTGACGGAACGACGGCAAGCCGCATCCTCAGGCTCATCGTTTCGCCGGGCTCGAGCACCCGCATCCCAAGCTCTGGCCATTGCTCTTCAGGCTCATTGAGCGCGGCGTTCGCATGGCTCACCGGCTCGGCGACGAATATTCCCCCGCTCGACGGCGAATAGACCTGGAAAAAGGCCGCATCGGGCGAAGTGAGGTGAAGCTCGTAAGGCCAGCTCGGGTCGTACATCCACGCCAGGCCGCCCCAGCCGGCAAAACCGTTGTCGAGGTCCTGGCCGCAAATCAGTCGCCTGCGAAGGTCGTAGCGGCCCTCGGCCGGCACCCGCGCGACCGGCAAGACGTGATCGTCGATCGTCCAGGCATCGGTCACCTTCGTGTCCAGCAGCGTTTCGGAGCCGCACGGAAAATAGGGATGTTGGCCAAGACCGCAGGGCATCGGCTCGTCCGACAGGTTGCGGCAGGAGAGACTGACGGTCAGCCGCGCATCGTCGAGCGCGAACTCCTGCTCCGCCTCGTAACGCCACGGCCACTCGCCGGGTTCGTGGCGGAAGCTCAAGCGTGCGCGGGTCTTACCTGCTTCGTCGACACTCCACGGGTTCAACCAACCCTGCCCGTGCAGCGGGCTCGGGTCGCCGGCCATGTTCGGCGCAATCTGCACATCGCGGCCGCGGAAGCGGAAACGGCCGCCGCGGATGCGGTTGACGTAGGGAACCAGCGGAAAGCTGGGCGCATCGAGAACCTTTTCGAGCGGCCTGTGGCATTTGCGCAATATCGGCCGCGACGCCTCTCCATCGACCCATTCGAACGCCGAAATCGCGCCGCCAATGCAGGGGCTTAACTCAAGCTTCAGGCGACCAGCCGATAGTTCAAGTATCGATTCGCTACTCATTTCTGACTTTTTCCTGACGATCGGATTCACACACCCGAAACTTCGCTGGGGATAAATCGAACAACGTGATTGCGCGCGGATTCGCGCCAAAGGTAATAAATGCCCCGGGGCCGGGGAGGGTCGCAAT
>JAICVC010000132.1 GCA_025935515.1 Sphingomonas sp. | reverse complement strand
GTAGAGATCCATGCAGCCGCCGGCCGAGGTCGAACCCGCAATCACCAGGATGATCGAGCAGGCCGGGTCTTCGAGCATCTGGTTGTAGATGCCGGTGGCGCGTGCGAGGTCACGGCTGGTGAAGCTCATCTTGCCCATCGAATCGATGATCGGGCGGGCGTCGAAGCTCGTAATGTCGATATGCTCGACCGGGCTCGAGAGCAGCTCCGCCTTGCGGGTGTCGTTGATCCGCTCCGCGTCCTGAACCTTGTTCAGCGTATCCGTTTCCATTTCATGCTCCAGAAGCAGGCTGTGCCCCTGCGAAGGCAGGGGCCCAGACTTTCCTTTTCCATGGGCTGGGCTCCCGCCTACGCGGGAGCACAAGCAATTTAAAGCTTCACGACGTTCGTGCGAGCCGGCGCTGAAGCCCCGTAGAGGCTCGCCATCGGCTCGTCGTCGACGATCACCGAATCGACCACGCCGAAGCCGTTGAACTGCGTGCGCATCGCGCAGCCGTAGGCGCCGAGCATGCCGATCTCGATATAATCGCCGACGCCGACGTCGCCAGGGAGTTCGAACGGACCCGCCATCTGGTCGAGATCGTCGCAGGTTGGGCCGTAGAAGCTGAAGGGCATCGAACGGACGTGCGAGTCCTCGTCGCGGATCAGCCGGACCGGATAACGCCAGCCGATGTGCGCGGCATCGAACAGCGCGCCATAGGCGCCGTCGTTGATGTAGAGCTCGTCACCGCGGCGCTTCTCGACGCGCACGAGGACGCTCGCATATTCGGCGCAGAGAGCGCGGCCCGGCTCGCACCAAAGCTCGGCCGAATAGCTGATCGGCAGCGATTCGAACGCCTGGTGAATGACCGCGAAGTAGGTGTCGAGCGGCGGCGGCTCCATGCCAGGATAGGACGACGGGAAGCCGCCGCCGACATCGACGATGTCGACCGTAACCGCGGCCTCGACGATCGACTGGCGGACGCGGGTCATCGCCTCGGCGAAGGCGGCTGGAGTCATCGCCTGGCTCCCGACATGGAAGCAGATGCCGAGCGCATCGGCCGCCTGGCGGGCCGCCATAAGCAGCGACGCGACATCGCGCGGGTCGGCCCCGAACTTCGAGGCGAGGCTGAGCTTGGCGTGATCCGAGCTGACGCGGATGCGGACGAGGAGGTTGAGGTCGCTCGCCGCAACGCCGTCTGTCGAGGTCGCGCGGACGATCTTCTCGAGCTCGTCGAGCGTATCGAGGCTGAAGGTCTTCACGCCATGCTCGAAATAGGCTTCGGCGATGGCTTCCTCGGCTTTCACCGGGTGCATGAAGCACAGCACCGCGTCGGGCAGCGTCGCGTGGACCAGCCGCACTTCGCCGATCGACGCCACGTCATAGTGGGTGACGCCAGCCTCCCAGAGGATACGCAAGAGATCGGGCGACGGATTGGCCTTCACCGCATAGAGCGAGCGGCCCGGGAACTTCTCGACGAAGTAGCGGGCGGCGCGGCGCGCGGCGTGCGGACGCAGGAGAGTGACCGGCTGGACCGGTCGCAGCATAGCGATAGCGGCAGCCCCCCGGCTGCCGGTTGGGGCGGTCGCTAGCCCCAGCGCGCGATGATGCTTGTGCAACTCAAGGGACCTCCAACAGGTACGTTTCCACCAAACAGCTGCCTTGCGGTTGGAAGTCCCATGGGGCAGCGAAGCGCGATATATGTATGGGGGTTTCCCCTGTAAAGTTACTTTGGACCCCGACCTTCACTTTGCGCGAATTCTGTCGTCAAACTGCAACGGTTGAGCGAAAGGACAGGGTTATCAACGGCTTAATGGATATCGCGCGAATCAGCCGCGAAGACGTGCTCGACGCTGCCAGGCGGATCGCAGGGCAGGTCGAATGCACCCCGCTGGTCGAGAGCGAAGTCGGCGGAATGCGCGTCTGGCTGAAGCTCGAATGCCTGCAAACCGGGGGTGCGTTTAAGCTCAGGGGCGCGACCAACCGGCTGCTGCAGCTTTCGCCACAGGAGCAGGAGCGGGGAGTGGTCGCTTTCTCGTCCGGCAATCACGCGCGCGGCGTCGCCATTGCCGCCCGGCGGCTCGGCATCCGCGCGGTCATCGTCATGCCCGCCGACGCGCCGAAGGTGAAGGTCGATGGCACCCGCGCCGAAGGGGCCGAGATCGTCTTTTACGACCGGCGGACCGAGAGCCGCGAGGAAATCGCCGCGAAGATCGCGGGCGAGAGCGGTGCGACGGTCGTTCCGAGCTTCGACGATCCCGCGATTGTCGCCGGGCAGGGGACGGTAGGGTTAGAAATAATCGAGCAGCTTGGGCGGCTGCCGGCGCGGATCGTGATTCCCTGCGGTGGCGGCGGGCTGGCATCGGGCATCGCTCTGGCCGTTCCGGATGCCGAGGTTGTCGTCGTCGAGCCCGAGGGATGGGACGATATGGCGCGCTCGCTGGAGATCGGCGAGATCGTCCCCGTTGGCGCCGATGCGCCGGATACCTTCTGCGACGCGATCATGACTCCGCGCGTGTCGCAGCTCACCCTCGGCATCCTGCGCGACCGCGCTGCGAAGGCGACCTCGGTCAGCGACGATGAGGTGGCGGATGCGATCAGGTTCGCGTGGTCGCGGCATCAACTTGTGGTTGAACCGGGCGCGTCGGTGGGGCTGGCGGCACTGCTTGCCGACAAGATCGAGCCGAAGGATGATACGGTGGTCGTTCTATCGGGCGGGAATATCGATCCGGCGCTTCACGCGCGGATCATCGCCGAAGCGGCTTAGGCAACGTTGCGCGTCTTATATTCGCCGGGCTCGACATGGGCCGGGCTCGAGCGCTCGACCGCCTTGGTTAGCTCCTCGAGCTCGGCGGCCAAGGTCTTGAGCTCGGCGGCGAGGAAGCGGCGCTCGTTCTCGGCGACCGATTCGGAGGCGTCGATCAGCGTGTCGAGCATCATCGCGATGCACGGCAGGATCGTCTCCTCGATCCGCTCGAACGCCTCGTCGAGGCGCGCCTGCTGGTCAGCCTTTGGCATGGCTCGCACCTTGGCGAACTTTGGTTAAGTGTTGGTGAAGTTGGCGCTTATCGATGGATAAATTCTCGGAAAGCGCGATGGCGCTGGCGATGATCGCCGGCTTCCTGCTGTTTGCCGGCGGGGTGAAGCTCGCGCTGGACCGTCAGACAAGGGGTCGCGGGATCCTGATGATCGTCGCCGCCCTGGTCCTCGTCATGAACGTGATGATCTGGACGGTATAGCCGGCTTAATCGGGTCGGTGGCGAGCCGCATATCGAGATAATCGTCGACCGACTTCATCAGTATTTCGAGCTCGTTGGCGAAGAAGTGGTTCGCGCCTGGAATCAAGTCATGATGGATGGTGATGTGGCGCTGCGTGCGAAGCTTGTCGACGAGCTTCTGGACCGCGCCCGGCGTGACCACCTCGTCGGCCTCGCCCTGGATGATGATTCCCGAGGATGGGCAGGGCGCGAGGAAGCTGAAGTCGTACATGTTGGCTGGCGGAGCGATCGAGATGAAACCGCGGATTTCCGGTCGGCGCATCAGCAGCTGCATGCCGATCCAGGCGCCGAAGCTGACGCCGGCGACCCAGGTCGTCTCGGCCTCCGGGTGGATCGACTGCACCCAGTCGAGCGCGCTTGCGGCATCGCTCAGCTCGCCAATGCCGTTGTCGAACACGCCCTGGCTCTTGCCGACGCCGCGAAAGTTGAACCGCAGCGTCGCAAAGCCGCGCTTGACGAAGGTCTGGTAGAGCAGCTGAACGAGCTTATTGTTCATCGTCCCACCGGCCTGCGGGTGCGAATGCAGGATCAGCGCGACTGGCGCGCGAGGACGGGTGCCGGGATGGAAACGTCCTTCGAGGCGTCCCTCCGGGCCTGGAAAAATCACTTCGGGCATGAAAAGTGGCGGTGCTCTTGAATAAGTGGCCCGCGCGCGGGTGCGCTGCGGCGTTGGGTCCTATATAGGGGCCGCTGTTCATGTGGCAATTGGCAGGAATCCGGTGGTTTTGAACAAGGGCGAGCGCATCTATCTCGACCATGCCGCGACCACGCCCGTGCTGCCCGAAGCGCGCTCGGCGCTGCAGCGTGGACTCGAAATCTGGGCCAATCCCAGCTCGCCGCACGCCGAAGGCCGCGCTGCGCGAGCGCTGCTCGAGGAGGCGCGCTCCGCGATCGCCCATAGCCTCGGATGGCGCCATGACGTCATCTTCACCGGCGGAGCGAGCGAATCGATCGAGATCGCGGCCGGGCGAGCGAAGGTGCGCGGGCGTGCTTTTGGTGCGACCGAGCATCCGATCGTGCCTCACGCAATGGGACTGAACGCTCGCAAGATCCCGGTCGGGAGCAATGGTCTCATCGATGAGCAGGCGCTCGACGCCGTCCTTTCCGAGGGGCCGTCGCTCGTCGCCATTCAGCAGGTCAACAATGAGACCGGCGTGATCCAGCCGCTCGATCGACTGGCGGCGAGGATCCGCGACGCCGGCTCGCTGCTGCTCGCCGATTGTGCGCAGAGTGCAGGCAAGCTGCCGTTGCCCGATGCCGATCTCATCGCAGCCTGCGCGCACAAGCTCGGCGGGCCGCCGGGCATCGGCGTGCTGCTGGTGCGCGATCTTGCAACCCTCGAGCCAGTAGGCGGCCAGGAGAAGGGCTACCGGCGCGGAACCCAGGATGCCCCGGCAGCTGCCGCCTTTGCCGCTGCGCTCGCGGCGCAGCCCTACGATATGGAGCGATTGGCGCAGCTTCGGCGGCAGCTCGAAGCGGGCGTCAAGGACGCCGGCGGCGTGATCATTGCCGAGGACAGTCCGCGCATTGCCACCATCGGCGCGATTTCGCTGCCCGGCGCGTCGAGCGCCTCCCTGCTGGTGCAATTCGACCTTGCCGGCTTCGCGGTCTCCGCGGGGAGCGCCTGTTCCTCGGGCAAGATGAAGAAGAGCGATGTCCTGGAGGCCATGGCCGTGCCTGCAGCAGTTGCGGACGGATTCCTGCGGATCAGCTTCGGGCCCGCCACCGCCGAAGCCGAGGTCGACGCTTTTCTCGCCGAATGGCGGCGTGTCGCGGCCCGCGCGCAGGCCAGGGCCGCATGATCTACCTCGATTATCAGGCGACGACGCCGGTCGCGCCTGAAGTGGCGAAGGCGATGGAGCCGTGGATCGAGGAGAAGTTCGCCAACCCCCATTCGCCGTCGCGCTTGGGCCACGAGGCCGATGCAGCGATCGAGGTTGCCCGCAAGCGGATCGAAAAGGCCATCGGGCTGAAGGGCGGAAGCGTGGCCTTCACCGGCAGCGCGACCGAAGCGCTCAACTGGGCGCTCAAGGGGACCGTGGAAAAGGCACCGAAGGGCCGCAACCGGATCGTCACGGTGGCCACCGAGTATGCTGCGGTGCTGGACAGTTGCGAGTGGCTTGCCGACCACGGCGTTGACCTCACGGTCCTGCCGGTCGACCGGGAGGGCCGCCTCGACCTCGAGTTGCTTGAGCGCGAGCTCGATGAACGCGTGCTTCTGGTCGCGGTGATGATGGTCAACAACGAAATCGGCGTCAGGCAACCGCTCACCGCCATTTCGGAGCTTGCCCACAAAGCCGGTGCACTGGTGCTGTCCGACGCGGTCCAGGGCCTTGGGCGAGTGGAGTTGTGCAAGGGTCCCGATCTTGTCGCCGTCTC
>JAICVC010000021.1 GCA_025935515.1 Sphingomonas sp. | reverse complement strand
GGAAATCCTCGCCGGTCGCGGGGCGGACCCGAAAGCTCATGCCGCCTCCGCTGCCAGCCGCAACACGGCTAGCGCGCTCAAGGCCGCGCGCTCGGCGAGGCTGTCGACGATCAGATATTCCTCCATGCTGTGGATCTTGCCGCCGCGCACGCCCATCGTGTCGACCACCGGGACTCCGCAGGCGGCGATGTTGTTGCCGTCGCAGACACCACCGGACGGTTGCCAGGCGATGTCCTGGCCGAGGTCCGCGCCTGCGGCTTTGACCAGCTTGAACAACGCCTCGGCTTCTTCGGTCAGCGGCTTGGGCGGACGACCGAAGCCGCCGTGCGCCTCGATATAAACTTCGTGCTCGCTGGCAGTCTCGTCGAGCGCCTTGGCGATCAGCCGCGCCGCGATCTCCTGGTCGTCGGTCGTCCGCGGGCGCAGGTTGACCCGCAGGATCGCGAGGTCGGGAACGACATTGTTGGGGCCTCCGCCCTCGATCCGGGCTGGATTGATCGACAGGCCCGGAGTCTTTGACATCGAGAGCCGAAGCGCGAGCTCGGCCGCGGCGACGATCGCATTGCGGCCCTCCTCCGGATTGCGGCCGGCATGCGCCGAACGGCCCTTGACGACGAAATCGAAATTGCCGCTGCCCGGCCTCGCGCCGGCGAGCGTCCCGTCGGGCAGCGCGGCCGGTTCATAGGTCAGCGCGGCGCTCTTGCCCTCCGCGGCCTGCGCCAGCAGCGCCGCCGAGGCCGGCGACCCGACCTCCTCGTCGCTGTTGATCAAAACCTCATAGCCGATGCGGTCGGCAATTTTGCTTTCCTCGACCGCCTTCAAGGCCGCGAGCATCACCGCCAGGCCGCCCTTCATGTCGGCGACTCCGGGACCGCCGAGCACGCCGCCTTCGAGCCGGCGTGTCTCCTGAAACGCGTGATCGGCCCCGTAGACCGTGTCCATGTGGCCGGTGAACAGCAACTGCAGCGGCGCGGTCGGGCGGACCGTCAGATGGAGGTGTCGTCCGTGCTCGATCTCGACCGTGCGTCCGGCGGAATCGACGCTCTTGACCGTTGCCGGCCGCTCGAGCCGGATCAGCCCCGGCAGCGCTGCGAATGCGTCGACCAACAAATCGGCCATTCGCTCCAGCCCGGCGAGGTTACGCGAGCCGCTGTTGACCGCGGCCCACGAAAGCACCTGATCGAGCATCGGTTCGGCGCCCGCGCGTTCGACGACCGCGCGCTCGCTCGACGATAGTTCCGCCATGGCGACGGCTCTAGCCGGGCAACATCAGGAAGGCCACACCGTCAGAAGGTGGCGACGACGGACTTGCGTCCCTATCGACTGCTCCAGGGACAGTGCAGCGTCATCGCCGCTCTGGCTCCAAACTCGCCCGGAAAGTCCGCGCAGCCTTCACTTCAGCGCGGTCGCCGTCGCCCTGCACGGTCATTCTCGCCAGCTCGGCAAAATGGCGGCGTGCCTTCACAGGATCGCCGGCGAGCTTTGCCGCCTGTGCCGCGCCATAAAGCCCGGCGAGCCGCCCGGGAGCGCGTTCGAGCGACGCTTCAAATTCCTTCAGCGCTTCCGCTGGACGGTGAAGCTCGAGCAGCAGTTCGCCGAGCTGTTCGCGCGCCGGAAGGATCGGCCCGGGTGTGACCGGATTTTTCTCCGTCGCATCGTCGAGATCGGCCGCCGCGCGCATCGACTTCAACGCATCATCGTCGTTGCCGGCGCGATGGGCCAGCCAAGCTTCCGCGATCTGGCGTTCGATCGCGATCTGCTTGCGCCAGTCGTAATCGCCAGGACCGATGGTCAGCGACTGCTCGAGCGCTGCGAGCTTCTCGATTTCCGCGCGGGCGAGCTCCGGCTTTCCGCTTCGCGCCGCGCCGAGGGCACGGGCGAAATGGACATGGGTCACCGCCCATTTGTGATTGGCGAGCGCGGGAAGGGCGGCGAGGTTGGGCGGCAGTTCGAGTGCGGCAGCCTCGCTCCAGCGCCGGCGCTCCAGTAGCAGCCGCGCGGGGATCGCAGTCACCGCATAAGCGACGGTGCGGGTCGGCGGATCCGCGGCGCGGATGAGCTTCAGCTCATCGAGGACCTGCTTTGCCTCGGCATCGCGGCCGGTCTGGAGGTAAGCGTAGGCCAGATAGTCCATCGCATGGAGCTCCTGGTCCCACGCACCGGGAAGCCCGCTCGACTTGGCATAGGCCCGCGCCGAGGCTTCGGAGCCGCGGTTCGAGCTGATCGCTTCGTCCCACAAGCCGAGCCGGGTGAAGATATGCGAGGGCATGTGCTGGGCATGTGCCGAGTCCGGGGCGATGCCCGCGTACCGCCGCGCCGCCGGCAGCGCCAGCTCGGCCAGGGCGGGATAGTCGAAGCTGTGGATCAGATAATGGGCGACGCCCGGATGGTCCGGATTCTTCGCCAGGACCTGGTTGAGGATGGCGCCCGCCCGCTTCTGCCTGGGGAAAGCATGATCGCCGTCCATCGTGCCGGCCGCGATCAGCGACAGGGCGTAGAAAACGGCAGCCTCGTCGTCGGCCGGGTAGCGGTCGTGAAGCTTCGCCATCGCGTCCGAATAAGCGAGCGCGCGGGTCTTGAGGTCGAGCCGATCGGAGTCGCCGTAGAAGCGATCGAGCGCCGCGATATAGTCCTTTTCGCGCTGGCTCTTCGCGCCGACGGCTTTGGCCTTCTCGATTGCCTCTTTGCCCTTTTCGAGCTCGGCGGGGGTCGGCTTGTCCCACAGCGGATGGTAATAGCTCATCGCGACGCCCCACTGGGCGATACCGCAGCCGGAGTCAGCGGTGGCCGCCTCGCTGAAGCTCTGTTCTGCCCGCCGATATTCGAACGAGTGAAGCCAGCCGAGCCCACGGCCGAACGCCGCCTGTGCGGCGGGGCTGCAGGTGGTTTCAAACGCGAGCTTGCCGAGCTGTGGCGGATGTTCGTGCGAATGCCCGGGATCCATCGCCGCCATCGCGAGCGCTGAAGCCAAAAGCAATGCGTTCATGGAGCATCTCCTGGTCGGTGGCGCGCGACGACTTTAGCATTGAGGATGAGCAGGCGACAGGTCACTGGCGCGCAACTCGCTGATTACAGATACTCGGCGAACTCGCGAACCAATCGCCGGTAAAGATCGCGTTTGAACGGCACGATCAGCTCGGGAAGCTGCCCGGGGTCGATCCACTTCCATTCGCGGAACTCGGGATCGCTGGTAGCGATGTTGACGTCGGCGTCGGTCCCGAGGAACCGGGCGAGATACCAGTCCTGGTCCTGGCCCTGCCATTTGCCGCCCCACAATTTCCCGCGGAGCCCCTCGGGAAGGTCGTACTTCAGCCGCTCGGGGCAATCGGCGATCCGCTCGACGAGGTGTGGCGGAATTCCGGTTTCTTCCTCGAGCTCGCGGAGCGCGGTCGCCCACGGCTCCTCATCCTCGTTGATTCCGCCCTGCGGCATCTGCCAGGCGTCGTCGCTATTATCGATGCGGGCGCCCACGAAGACTTTGCCCTCGCGGTTGAGCAGCATCACGCCGACTCCGCGGCGGTAGCGGGGGTCATCACGCATCCGGACCCCTTATCCGGCGACGCGTTCGCGGGCGAGGGCCAGCCTGCGCCTGTTTCTCGCCTTCTCGCCGGAGTAAGGAGACTGCCGGAACGGGAGAGGAAGCATGACTCGCACTTGGACGATCGCGGGTGCCTTGATCCTGGGGTTGGCTCCGGCCACGCCAGCCATCGCCCACCACGGTTGGGCGTGGGCAACCGCCCAGGAATTTGAGCTCAGCGGCACCGTGAAGCATGTTCGACACGGCAATCCTCATGGCATCATGCTGCTGACGACCGCCTCGGGCGAATGGACTGTCGAGATCGGCCAGCCCTGGCGCAACGAGCAGGCGGGGCTGACGCCGCAACTGCTTCGGCCGGGAATCCGGCTGCTTGTCCATGGCCATCGCTCGGCGCGCAATGGCGAGCGGCTGATGAAGGCCGAGCGCATCGTCATCGCCGGCAGGAGCTACAACCTTTATCCCGACCGGCCCAGTTGAGCGCGGGCTCAACGCTGGACGGTGTGCTCGAAGCGATCGAGGCAGCGCGGCCGATTGTCGCTCTGCGCGATTCCTATCTGGCCTATCCGCTGATCAATGCCGTTCACATCATCGGAATTGGCCTGCTGTTCGGCGCGATTGTCGCCCTGGATTTGAGATTGCTCGGCTTGCGCCGGGCTGCCGGACCAGCCGAGGGCTGTGCCGGGCTACTGGTGCCGGTCGCGATCGGCGGGCTGCTGCTGGCGATCCCGGCCGGCCTCTTGCTCTTCGCGACGGATGCCAGGGCCTATGCCGCCTCTCCGCTGTTCCAGGCCAAGATCCTGATCATCGGCTTGGCGATCGGCAACGCGCTGTTGTTGCGCGCAAGCGCGCGGCGCGGGACCGCATCCAGGCACGGGACGGCCTTCGCTGCAGGCGCCTCGATCCTGCTGTGGCTCGGGGCGATCATCCTCGGACGGCTCGTCGGCTACTTCTAGCATCGCGGTCCGACGACGGACGGAACGCGGATAAAAGTGGCGAAAGCGCCCTCACGCGCCTAAAGAGGCGGCAACTCGCAACGCACGCGTTTTGTAAGGACCCGCTCGTGGCGACAGCCACCCACCTCCTCACCGACAAGGAAGCGACGGCGCATCCGCCGCAGGAAGCCGTGGTCGTCCGCTTCGCCGGCGACAGCGGCGACGGCATGCAGCTGACCGGCGGCCAGTTCACGCTCTCGACCGCGCTTGCCGGCAACGACCTCGCGACCTTCCCCGATTTTCCGGCGGAAATCCGCGCTCCGCAGGGCACGACCTTCGGGGTCTCCGCCTTCCAGATCAATTTTGGCTCGACCGCGATCGAGACCGCCGGCGACCAGCCCGACGTGCTGATTGCGATGAACCCCGCCGCGCTCAAGGTGAACGCCGAGGCGCTGCGCGAGGGCGGGTTGATCATCGCCGACGAGGGCGAGTTCACGCAGCGCAACCTCGCCAAGGCCGGCTACGAGCAGAATCCCCTCGAGGACGGCAGCCTGTCGAAATGGCAGGTCGTCCACTTCAACATCTCGCAGCTGACGCTCGATGCCGTGAAGCCCTTCGGCCTCGGCAACAAGGAGGCGCTGCGCTGCAAGAACATGTGGACGCTGGGCTTGGCCCTCTGGATGTTTGATCGCGACCGCCAGCCGATTGTCGACTGGCTCAACCAGAAATTCGCCAAGGCCCCCGAGCTGGCCGAGGCCAACATCGCCGCTCTGAACGCCGGCCATGCCTATGGCGAGACGGTCGAGATGGGCGCGCCGTTCAAGCAGCACCACATCGCCGCCGCGCCCGCCGAACCCGGCCTCTACCGCACGGTCACCGGCGCGGAATCGCTTGCGCTCGGCCTCGTCGCCGGGTGCCAGCTCGCCGGCGTGCCGATGTTCTTCGGCTCCTACCCGATCACGCCGGCGAGCCCGCTGCTCCACCATCTCGCCCGCCTCAAGGAATTCGGGATTACGACCTTCCAGGCGGAGGACGAGATTGCGGCGATCTGCGCAGCGATCGGCGCGAGCTATGCCGGCCAGCTCGGAATCACCTCGTCGTCGGGGCCGGGAATCGCGCTCAAGACCGAGGCGATCGGGCTTGCCATCATGACCGAGCTGCCGCTGGTCGTGATCAACTCGCAGCGCGGCGGGCCCTCGACCGGGCTTCCGACCAAGACCGAGCAGTCCGATCTCTACCAGGCCGTCTATGGCCGCAACGCCGATTCGCCGCTCCCGGTGATCGCGGCACGCTCGCCCGCCGACGCCTTCGATTGCGCGATCGAGGCGTGCCGGATCGCGACGCACTTCATGACGCCGGTGATCCTGCTCACCGACGGCTATATCGCCAATGCCGCGGAGCCGTGGCGCGTGCCCGACATGAGCGGCTACCAGCCGTTCCCGGTGGAGTTCTTCGATACGCCGCCGGCCGAAGGACAGGGGGTCATGCCCTATGCCCGCGGCGACGGCCTCGCGCGGCCGTGGATCAGGCCAGGGACGCCCGGCCTCGAGCACCGTATCGGCGGCATCGAGAAGCAGCCGGGCACCGGCAACATTGATTATTCGCCGGCAGCCCACCAGGAGATGACCGACACGCGGCATGCCAAGGTGTCGGGGGTGGCCAATTCGATCCCGGACCAGGACATCTGCGTTGGGCGCGAGGGCGCCGAGCTGGCGGTGGTCGGATGGGGCTCGACCTTCGGGCCGATCCACCAGGCGGTTCGCCGCGCGATCGCCAAGGGCCAGGACGTCGCCCACGTCCACGTCCGCCACATCTGGCCGATGCCCAAAAATATGGCTGTCCTATTGAAGGGCTTCAAACATATCCTGGTGCCCGAGATGAACATGGGCCAGTTCAAGACCGTGCTGCGTGATCAGTTCCTGGTCGATGCTCAGCCGCTGACCAAGGTGTCCGGTCATCCGTTCCGTATCGCCGAAATCGAAGCCGCGATCGATGCGCAATTGGTGGCGGGATGACTCCTCATATGGCGTCAATTTCGTCAACTTTGTTGGAAACGATCCGATGAAACGGATCAACGTCTGGCCGATGCTGACGATGCTGATCGTTATCGTTTTGCTCGTAATCTGGCTGAGGCCGTAGCTGATGAACGAAATGACTACCGTCACCACCGCGAAGGATTGGGCGAGCGACCAGGAGGTACGCTGGTGCCCCGGCTGCGGCGACTATGCGGTGCTGAAAGCGGTTCAGCGCACCATGCCCGACCTCGGCGTCGCGCGCGAGAAGACGGTGTTCGTCAGCGGCATCGGCTGCTCGAGCCGCTTTCCTTATTACATGTCGACCTACGGCTTCCACACGATCCACGGCCGCGCCCCGGCGATCGCGACCGGCGTCAAGCTCGCCAATCCCGAGCTCGACGTCTGGATCATCACCGGCGACGGCGACGCCTTGAGCATCGGCGGCAACCACACGATGCACGTGCTGCGCCGCAACCTCGACTGCCAGATCCTGCTGTTCAACAATGAGATTTACGGGCTCACCAAGGGTCAATATTCGCCCACCAGCCGGGTCGGCACGCGCTCGCCCTCGACCCCGTTCGGCTCGGTCGACCGGCCGGTTACGCCATGCATGTTCGCGCTTGGCTCGGGTGCGCGCTTCGTCGCCCGCGGCATCGACGTCCACAAGAATCTGCCCGATGTCCTCAAGGCCGCGCACGCCCACAAAGGTGCGAGCTTCGTCGAAATCTACCAGAATTGCGTCGTCTATAACGATGATGTGTTCGCGGGTTTCACCGAGCGCGAGGTCGCGGCCGAAAAGCAATTGTGGCTTAAGGCCGGCGAGAAGATGCTGTTCGCGGGCGGCGCGAAAGGCCTCGCGCTCGATACCGAGCGCCTCGCACTGAAGGTGGTGGAGGGCAACGATCCGTCGGTCATCGTCCATGACCCGACCAACCGGGGCATTGCGGCAATGCTGATCCTGATGCCGGAGGCGTTCCCAGTCGCCCTCGGCGTCATCTACGAAAACCCGGCACCGACGTTCGAAAGTGCCGTCATCGAGCAGAACAAGGCCGCGGCGTCCGGCAAGACGCCCGACCTCCAGGCGCTGGTCAGCAAGGGCCAGACCTGGATGGTCGAAAAGGAGCCGCACAAGCTGTGAGCGACGAACATCCTCCCCGGCATTTGCCGGGGAGGGGGACCGCCAGAGGCGGTGGAGGGGTCTGTTGCGGAAACACCCCACCACCGGCTTTGCTGGTCACCCTCCCCACGAAATCGTGAGGAGGATGATCGTTGGACAATCTCACGCACAGCCTTGCCGGCGCCGTGCTGGGGCGCATGGGTCTCAAGCGCCTGAGCCCGCGCGCGATGCCGGCGCTGATCATCTCCGCCAACCTGCCGGACATCGACAGCTGGATCGCCCCCTGGCTCGGCCTTCCGGGGCGGACATTCCACCGCGGCTTCACGCATGGCGTCGGCGGCCTGCTCGTCATGCCGTTTGTCGCCGTCGCAATAATTTTTCTGTGGGAAAGATTGCGCCCCGGCAAGGAAGGGCCGATCAAGCCTTGGGGCCTGCTTCTCGCCTGCTTTATCGGGACGCTCAGCCACCCGCTGCTCGACCTAATGAACACCTACGGCGTGCGGCTGTTTGAGCCGCTGTCGGATCGCTGGTTCTACGGCGACACGCTGTTCATCATGGACCCGTGGATCTGGATCGCACTGATCCTGGGCCTCGAATTTTCATGGCGGGCCGAGCGGCTGGCGCGTAATTGGCAGCGGCCGGCGATCTACTCGTTCGGCGCGGTCCTCGCTTACATCGGCTTGAACGGCATCGTCTCGTCGCAGGCCGTCGCCGCGTCGCGTCCCTTGATCGAGCGGATCGAGCCACCGCGCATGATCGTCGCCGGCGAAGTCCCACTGACCTTCTGGAAGCGCCAGGTGATGTGGCGCGGCGCCAAGCTCGCCGGATCGGTGGATTATGATCCGTTCGCCGGCGCGAGGCTCGACGCGAAGATCGTGCCGCTCAACCTCGACGACCCGCGCCTCGCCGCCGCCGAGCGGACGGACGCCGACGTCCGCAACTTCCTGTTCTGGTCGCGCATGCCGATGGTGATCCACGTCGACGGCCGCGCCTATTTGAGCGACCAGCGTTTTCCGGCGCTTCGCCGCGTCACCTTCATGGTCCCGCTCGACAAGCGGTAAACCAATTCATAACTCCCCCGCATGAGCACCCGCGGAGAGCATCTGGTGCAGGCTGACCGCCGGTTCGCCACCGGCGGCGGCCTCTTTGCGCGGCTCGCAGCACCGGCCGTCTCGAAGGTGCTTGGCGAGATCGACCGCCGGCTCGTTTGCGGCGGGATCGAAGTAACCATTCCCAATGGCTCGAAGCGGCGGCTTGGGTTCCGGGCCAAAGGGCCCAAAGCCGTGGTGCGGCTGTCGAGCTGGCTGGCACTGGTCAGGCTCGCGACTTCCGGATCGGTCGGTTGGTACAAGGCATGGACGCTGGGCGAATGGTCGAGCCCGAACCCGGTCGCGGTGTTCGAAATTTTCTCCGCCAACGCCGTGCCGCTCGGCGAGATCGGCCGCGCCAAGGGCCCGTTCCGCTGGATCAACGCGGTCGCGCACCGCCTTCGCGACAATGCGCCGCGGAAAGCCCGCAAGAACATCGCCGCGCATTACGATCTCGGCAACGATTTCTATTCGGCCTGGCTCGACTCGACGATGACTTACTCGTCCGCCCGCTTCGCTTCGTCGGGCGAGACGCTGGAACAGGCGCAGCGGCGCAAGGTGCAGACGTTGCTCGACCGGTTGGACTTACGGCCGGGCCAGCGTCTGCTCGAAATCGGGTGCGGCTGGGGAACGCTGGCGACCGAGGCCGCGCGCCGCGGCGTCGCGGTTGTCGGCCTCACCCTGTCGAAACAACAAAAGGACTGGGCCGAGCGGAACATCGCCAAAGAAGGCCTGACCGATCGGATCGAGATCCGCCTCCAGGATTATCGGCAGACCGCCGAGCAGTTCGACGCGGTTGCGTCCGTCGAGATGGTCGAAGCGGTGGGCCGGCGCTGGTGGGGCGCCTATCTCGACAGCATCGCCCGCAACCTCAAACCCGGAGGCCGCGCGGCGCTTCAGTTCATCTCGATCGATCACTGCCTGTTCGAGCGCTATGCGCATAACGCCGACTTCATCCAGACCTACATCTTTCCGGGCGGCCTGCTGCTCGATGAGCCGCAGTTCGAATCGCTGGCCCGCGAGCGGGGCCTGAGCTGGGACGGCCGGCAGGGCTTCGGCCGGGACTATGCCGAAACGCTCAGGCGCTGGCGGCAACGCTACGACGAGGCGGTTGCACGCGGCGCGCTCAATGGCTTCGCCGAACCGTTCCACGATCTATGGCGCTATTATCTCATGTATTGCGAAGGTGGATTTCGCGGCGGCGCAATCGACGTCGCTCAGGTGACGATGACGAAATGTTGACCTGCGTCCGAGGTAGGTCGGGTGAGCTCTGCCGGGGGCATGAAGCCTTAGCAGGGCTCACCCGTGCTCGGCACAGGGGCAACGTTGCACCGAGCAATCCGAATTACTCGAAGGCCCCTGGCCCGGCGTCTGATCCTCAAAAGTCTCGACGATGTGCGTCACCCGCTTCGCGCTGCCGGCGCGAATACCGAGACCGCCATAGGGATTAACCGTGAGTCGGGCAACGGTCGTTTAACGGGAAGTGAAGAATGTTCAGGCCTCGATGCGGACCTTCTCGCCCGTCGGAGCGTCGGCCGTGAGCCGCTCGACGATCGCCGATGCGACCACCTCCGGCGGTTTCACGCTTTCGGGTTCTTCGCCGGGAAAGGCGAGCGCGCGCATCCGCGTCCGCGTTGCGCCCGGATCGACGATGTGCACGCGGATCCGGCCGGTATAGGCGGTCTCGTCGGCGTAGGCGCCGAGCAAAGTCTCGACTGCGGCCTTCGACGATCCATAGGCGCCCCAGAATGCCCGCGGCTCGGAGCCTACGGACGACGTCAGGGCCACGATATCGGCGGTCTCAGCTTTCTTCATCAGGTGATCGAACGCTGCGATCAGCGCCTGGTTGGCGAGCAGGTTGAGGCTGAGCAGCCGCGAATATTCCTTCGGGTCGATATCCGGGACCGGAGTCAGCGACCCGAGCATCGCCGCGTTGAGCACGAGCAGGTCGAGCTTCTGCCAGCGTTCGGCGACGGCGCCCGCCAGCTTGCCGATGCTTTCGCCATCGGTGAGGTCGAGTGGTGCAATGGTCGCCATGCCGCGCGCCGCGTGGATCCGCTCCTCCACCTCCTCGAGGGCGGAGGCGGTGCGGGCGACGAGGATCACGTGCGCGCCGGCTGCCGCTAGGGCTTCAGCGGTGGCGGCGCCGATACCGCGGCTCGCGCCGGTGACGAGCGCAAGCTTGCCGGCCAGGAGTTTCGAATCATTCATGGCGCCGCCTCTAGCGGCTCAGCGGCTTGCGACCAACGAGAGTGGCGAGCCGCCTTCCTTCTCGGCGGGGTCGGTGAGCGTAGTTGGATAGGCGCCGGTGAAGCAGGCGTCGCACCGCTGCGGCTGAGCGGCGTCGCGCTCGTCCCCAAGCGCCCGGTACAGGCCCTCGAGCGAGATGAATGCGAGAGTGTCGGCGTTGATATAATCGCGCATTTGCTCGACGTTCATTTGCGCCGCGAGCAGCTTGGCGCGCTCGGGAGTGTCGACGCCGTAGAAGCAGCTGTGCCGGGTTGGCGGCGAGGCAATCCGCATGTGCACTTCGCGCGCGCCCGCATCGCGCATCATCTGCACCAGCTTCACCGACGTGGTGCCGCGGACGATCGAGTCGTCGATCAGGACGATGTTCTTGCCGTCGACCAGGGCCGAGTTGGCATTGTGCTTGAGCTTGACGCCGAGGTGGCGGACTTCCTGCGTCGGCTGGATGAAGGTGCGGCCGACGTAGTGGGAGCGGATGATTCCGAGCTCGAACGGGATTCCGCTCGCCTGGCTGAAACCGATCGCGGCGGGCACCCCGCTATCGGGCACCGGCACAACGTAGTCGGCGGCGACCGGCGCTTCGCGCGCAAGCTCGGCGCCGATGTTCTTGCGAACTTCGTAGACCGAAACACCTTCGGCGATCGAATCCGGCCGCGAGAAATAGACATGCTCGAAAATGCAGGGGCGGGGTGCGAGCTGCTCGAACGGCCGGTAGGAGCGGATGCCGCCGTCGTTGACGATGATCAGCTCGCCGGGATCGACGTCGCGAAGGAAGCTTGCGCCGATCACATCGAGCGCGACGGTTTCGGAGGCGAAGATCGTCGCTTCGCCCAGCTTGCCCATCACCAGCGGGCGGATGCCCAGCGGGTCGCGGCAGGCGATCAACCCTTCTTCAGTCAGACCGACCAGCGAATAAGCCCCTTCGACCTGCTTCAAGGCATCGGTCAGCCGATCGAGCATGTTCGAACGGTCCGACGTCGCGACCAGATGGATGATAACCTCCGTGTCGCTGGTCGACTGGAAGATCGAGCCGCGGCGGTTGAGCGTGCGCCGGAGCTTCATCGCGTTGGATAGATTGCCGTTGTGCGCGACCGCAAAGCCGCCTTCGGCGAGTTCCGCGAAGAGAGGCTGGACATTGCGGAGGGCGGTTTCGCCGGTGGTCGAGTAGCGGACGTGTCCGATGCCCGCCCGGCCGCCGAGCCGACGGATGACGTCGTCGCGGTCGAAATTGCCGGCGACGTGCCCCATCGCCCGGTGCGAGTGGAAATTCTTGCCGTCGAAGGTTGTGATGCCAGCGGCTTCCTGCCCGCGGTGCTGAAGCGCGTGAAGCCCCAGCGCGACGAAGCTTGCCCCATTGTCGGCACCCCAGATGCCGAACACGCCGCATTCCTCCTTGAGCTTGTCCCCATCAAGTCCAATTTGGTCGAACGGATTCGTCGTCAGCATGCCAGCTCCCGAGCCCCTGCCTTGGCAGGCCGCATATAGGGCGAGGACATGCGCTTGTCGCCCCCGGCCTGAATAAAGTGTGAAATCCTAACGGTTTAGCAGCGCTTAGGCTTTGTAAAACGTCGGAAATTTCTTCTTCAGCGCAACGACCTTGGGGCGGTCGTTGACGACGATGTAGGGGAAATAGGGATGCTTCCTCGCGAAGTCCTGGTGATAAGCCTCGGCCGCATAAAAGCCGCCCCGTTCGATCCTCGTCGCGATCGGAGCCTTGTAGACCTGAGTGGCATTCAGCCTGGCAATGAACGCCTTGGCGAAGGCAGCCTGCTTCGGCGATTGCGGAAAGATCGCCGACCGGTAGCTGGAGCCGACGTCCGGCCCCTGGCGGTTCACCTGGGTCGGGTCATGCGCCACCGAGAAATAGATTTGCAGCAGTTGGGCGTAGCTGATTTGCGCGGGGTCGTAGGTAATCCGCACGGCTTCGGCATGCCCTGTGCCTTCGGCGCTCACTTTCTGGTAGCTCGCGTCCTTCGGGCTGCCGCCGGCATAGCCCGACACCACGTCTGTGACGCCCTTCACATGCTCGAACACCGCCTCCATGCCCCAGAAGCAGCCGCCGGCGAGCACGGCCGTCTCGCTTCTCGGTGCTGCATTGGCAGGCACCGCGGCCATCGCAGCAGCCGCCACAATCCAAGCCAGCTTCATCAACGTTTCCTTTCGGGCGCGATCTAATGTTGCCGATCCGACATTTACAGATGCTGGACGGACGCCGCCGGGCGAGGCAAAGACGCTGCTGACACGGAGGTAAGCAATGCCCACCTATAATGCGCCGGTGCGCGATACGCAGTTTGTCCTGAACGAGGTTCTCGACATCGGGCGCTATTCCAACCTGCGGGGCTTTACGAACGCCTCCTCCGACATTGTCGAGGCAATCCTGGAAGAAGCCGGCAAGTTCGCGGCGGAAGTACTGCAGCCGCTGAATCGGATCGGAGACGAGGTCGGGTGCAAGCGCAACGATGACGGTTCGGTCGTCACCCCGCCAGGGTTCAAGGAAGCCTATGAGCAATTCTGCGAGGCCGGCTGGCCGACGCTCACCGGGCCCGAGGAATATGGCGGGCAGGGGCTGCCGCAGGTCATCGGCACTGCGGTCACCGAATATATCCTTTCGGCCAACCACAGCTTTGAAATGTACCAAGGCCTGACCGCTGGCGCGATCGCCTCGCTGCTGGTCAAGGGCAGCGACGAGCTCAAGCAGAAATATGTGCCGACCATGATCACCGGCAAATGGACCGGGACGATGAATTTGACCGAGCCGCACTGCGGCACGGACCTCGGACTGTTGAAGACCCGCGCCGAGTCCAATGAAGACGGCAGCTATTCAATCACCGGCACCAAGATCTTCATCTCGTCGGGCGAGCACGATCTCGCGGAGAACATCATTCACCTGGTGCTCGCCAAGATCGCCGGCGCGCCCGACAATGTGAAAGGCATTTCGCTGTTCGTGGTGCCGAAGTTCCTGGTGAATGAGGATGGATCGCTGGGCGAGCGCAACCCGGTCAGTTGCGGCGCGCTCGAGAAGAAGATGGGCATCCACGGCAACGCAACCTGCGTGATGAACTATGACGGCGCGAAGGGCTGGCTGGTCGGCGAGCCGGAAAAAGGGCTGGCAGCGATGTTCATCATGATGAACGCGGCGCGGCTCGGAGTGGGCCTGCAGGGGATTGCCCAGGGTGAGGTCGCCTATCAAAACGCCGCCGCCTACGCCCGCGACCGCCGCCAGAGCCGCGCGCTAAAGCAGGATGAGCGCGACCCCAATGCCAAGGCCGACCCGATCATCGTCCATCCGGATATCCGGCGGATGCTGATGGAGGCGCGCGCTTACAACGAGGCGGGGCGAGCGCTGGTGCTGTGGGGCGCGCTCCAGGTCGACCTGATGCGCCGGTCGCCAGACGAGGCGGAACGGCAGAATGCCGACGACCTGCTCAGTCTCATCACCCCCGTCATCAAGGGTGTCCTGACCGACAAGGGCTTCAAGGCCGCGGTCGAGGCGCAGCAGGTGTTTGGCGGGCATGGCTACATCCGTGAGCACGGCATGGAGCAATTCGTCCGCGATGCCCGCATCACCCAGATCTACGAGGGAACCAACGGCATCCAGGCGATGGACCTGGTCGGCCGCAAGCTGCCGAGGGAGGGCGGCCGAGCGGTTCGTGCCTTTTTTGCGCTCGTCGGCGGCGACATCGGGGACGCCAAAGCTGCTGGAGACCCGGCGGGAGTCGCGGGCGCGCTCGAGCCCGCAGTGGCCGATCTCCAGGCGGCGACCATGTGGCTGGCGCAGAACGGTGTGGCCGATCCAGACAACGCCGGCGCCGCCGCCTATCCATATATGGATTTGATGGGGCTGGTCGCGCTCGGCTGGATGTGGCTGAAAATGGCGGCGGCCGCGCAGCGCGCGCTGGACGGTGGCGCCGAGCACCGGCCGTTTCACGAGGCCAAGCTCACGACCGCCCGCTTCTACGCGCTGCGCGAGCTGCCGTTGTCCACCGCACTCAGGAAGAAGATCGAAGCCGGCGCGGAGACGCTGATGAAGATTCCGGCGGAGGCTTTCTAGATCGACTATTCGCCGGGGCGAGCGACCGCAGCCGATGTTGCCCACATCTCGAGCATATTGCGGTCGGCATCGCTCAGCGGCTGGCAGGCGAGGCCGGGACGGCGGAACTCCGGGTCGAACTTCTGCCGCGGTCGCGGCACATGGCGGAGGACCTCGGCCGGTTCGAGCTTGCGGTTGAAAGCGATCCCAGCGTAGCGGCCCGCTACCCAAACTACGTGGCCCGCGACGCTGAGCTCATTGCGCTTGAAGACCGTTGCCGCCCCTTCGATCGGCAAAGGCGAGCCTTCGACGAGGGCGCCCTCCGAAGAGAGATTGCGAAGGACTACCGCGACTTCGGACCCATCGGGGCCGAGCTTCGCGCTGAGCAGCACGGGCGAGCGGTTCGAGCGCCGGTTCTGACTGAGGCCACTTTGATCCATGACAACGGCATAACCGAGATGGGTAAACGCTTCATTGAGAAGGGAAGGGCGGCAGGGTGCAACCGTGGCGTCCGACTGGCCTTTATTTTCAACGGCTTGACTTAAGTGAGTCGGTTAATTGCCTTAGCAATGCTATTCGCAAAACTTCGGTTCAGCGAATCGCGTGTGCGTAAGGCTGGCCGTGCCATCGGGGGGTGGCGGCTATGGAAGCGGAACTGAACTATTATCGGCGCCGGTCGGTCGAGGAATCGAAGGCCGCTGCGGAATCGCCTGACAGCAAGGTCCGCGGCATCCATCTCGAGCTCGAGCGTTGCTACGACGAAAAAATTTCGGCGATCGAGGCCGAACTCCGTCGTGGACAGATGCGGTTGGTCACTACCGCCTGACCGGAGAATCCAGGCAGTTCCTCTTCCGCGTATGCGGCGCGCGCGAGACGGTCATGGCTGGCGAAAAAGGTAAATTTTCCGGGAACCATAAGCTTTCAACTGGTGTGAAGGCGACCTGGGGCATTGGGGCTTCCTCAACTTCTTTAGTGGGGAACCAAGATGCGTTTGAATGTCTGCCTTGCGGCGCTTGCCGCCACCTTCGTCGCGGCCACGCCGGCCGTTGCCCAACAGCGTACTGCTTCGGGCGAAGCGCGCGGCGTCGTCCTGTCGCCGCTCAGCCTCGTCAACAACGGAGCGCTGGACTTCGGAACCGTCGCTTCGAGCTCCACGGCGGGTAACGTCGCGGTTGACGCCGACACCGGCCTGCGCACCGTCGGCGGCGGCGTTGTCGCCGTCCCGAGCACTCCGACCCGCGCGCGCTTTGACGGTCTCGGCCAGGCCGGCCAGACGGTCATCCTGACCCTGACTCCGCCGACCGGCAACGTGCTGGTCAGCGGCACCAACAGCGTTGCCGTGAACAGCATGTCGCTGGATCAGTCGGGCGCCACGACGCGGGTCATCGGCGCGGGCGGCAACTTCTCGGTCTATGTCGGCGGCGATTTCGGAATCGCCGCGAACCAGCCGAACGGCACCTATTCGGCGCTGTTCGCGCTGACCGCCGACTATCAATAAGCCTGGTTAAGTGGGCGTTGGGAGGGCGGTCGCCGCGGCGGCCGCCCTCTTTATTTTCGTCGTTTAGGCGACGTTCACCTTGCAACGACGACCCGAAGGCTGGCCGCGACGAATGTCGCACCACCAAGCCCCGGCGGGACGTTTTATCGACAGCGACTCCATCCATCAGACGGAGGTAAAGAGTCATGTCGATGATGAAGAAAATCCTTGGCCTCGGCACGGGTCTTGCCGCGATTGCGGCAGCGGCCCCTGCATCGGCCCAATATTATGGTTACGGCTATGCCCAGCCTTATGGTGCTCAGTCCTACGGCTACGCTCAGCCCTACGGCTATATGAACACCAGCGTTGCCACTTCGCAGTGCACCGCCGCCGTTCAGAACCGCCTGTACAACCGCACCAGCATCGGCGGGATCCTTGGGGTTCTGCTCGGGGCGAACACGCCGAGCGGCCGGGTTCTCTCGGTGACCCAGGTCAACCAGCGCAGCAACGGGCTGCTCCGCGTGCGCGGTCTCGCGAGCAGCGGGCGTTATGCCTCCAACGGCTACGGCCCGTACGGCGTCGGCGCGTATGGCGCGCTCGGCTACAATTATGCCAACGCCGCCGACTTGAGCTTCCGCTGCGACGTCGCGCCCAATGGCGCGATCTACGACGTGCGGATCAACCGCCGCTAGCGGTTGCCAAACTGAGCAAAGGGAGAGCGCCGGTTCACGCCGGCGCTCTTTTCTTCGCGTTCAGCAAGCGGTCAGCGCTTCCCCTTTCTAAACCCATCGGCCATTCGTGCGTTCTGGTTGCTCGCAGCCGCCGGCGCATTGGACAGGATGAAGGATCGTAATGGGTAAGCGCATTCGCGGCGGATTGCCGCTCAGAGGTTTCCTCGCGGCGGGAAGTGCTGCGGCCGCGCTCGCACTGGTTGTCTCGGGGCCGACCGGAACGCCGCCCGCTGCCGCAGCCGCCTCCTCGCCGTTCGATGGCGAGATTGCCCATTTCTACCGCGCGCGCGGCGGAGCGCCCTTGTGGTTCGCGCCCAATGCTGGCGCCGCCGCGCCGCAGCTGATCCAGCTGCTGGCGACGGCCCAGGCCGACCGGCTCAACCCCCGCCGCTACAATGCGCGGGCGCTTCAGCGCGTGGTCGCCGATGCGCGCACCGGCAATCCCGCCGCGATCCAGCGCGCCGAAGCGATGCTGAGCAGCGCGTTCGTGACCTATGCCCGCGACCTCCGCCACGATCCCGCGATCGGCATCATCTACGTCGACAAGGAGCTGAAGCCGGCGCCGCCCTCGGCGAGCGAGCTTCTCGCCGCCGCGGCGCGGGCGCCGTCGCTCGCCGATTATGTCCAGCAGCTCGGCTGGATGAACCCGATCTACGGCAAGCTCCGCCAGGCCATCGCCAGCCGCCTCTACCGCAACGCCGCCGAATACCGGCTGCTCCAGCTCAACCTCGAGCGGGCGCGGGCGCTGCCCGCCGGCGGCAGCAAATATGTGATCGTCAACCCGCCCGCGGCCCGGCTCTACATGTACGAGAACGGGCAGGTGGTCGATTCGATGCGCGTCGTCGCCGGCCGACCCGACCCGATCGCCCAGACGCCGATGATGAACGCCTTCATCCGCTTCGAGGCGTTGAATCCCTACTGGAACGCGCCGCCCGACATCGCCGCCCGCAAGCTCGCGCCCAACGTGCTGAAACGCGGCCGCGCCTACCTCAACGAGAAGGGCTATGACATCGTCGACCGGTTCGGCGAGACCGCCCAGGTGCTCAACCCGATGTCGGTCGACTGGCACGGCGTCGTCGCCGGCCGGGTCCAGGTCCACATGCGGCAGCGGCCGGGGCCCGCCAACTCGATGGGCCGGATGAAGTTCATGTTCCCCAACGAGCAGGGGATCTGGCTGCACGACACCCCCGAGCGCGAGAAGATCGAGGACGCCGCGCGGCTCGAGAGCAACGGCTGCGTCCGGCTCGAGGACGCGCCGCGCTTCGCCCGCTGGCTGTTCAACGGCCGCCCGCCGAGCCCCAAGGGCGCGCGGCCCGAGCAGAAGGTCAACCTGCCCGAGCCGGTGCCGCTGTACATCACCTACCTGACCGCGGTGCCGAGCGGCACCTCGATCGTCTATTTCGACGATTTCTACGGCAAGGACCGCGCCCAGGCGCGGCAAATGGCGGGGCTTTAGTCAGCGTCTTTTTCAAGTCCTCCTTCGTCTCCAGCTTCGTTAGCCCGCCACCATTGATCCGAAGTCGGCGCGAAAGTTGTCAAAGTTGACGCCTCAACGCGTGCGCGCGCCCGCGGGCGCGAGCCGCGAAAGTTCACAAAGTTCATGGTCCTACGCGTGCGCGTGCGAGCGCGCGCGCGTGAATGCGCGCATGAGGCAGAGGGGTTGCGTTGCATGGTGCGAGAGGTGAAGCACGAATGCGGCGTTCCTCGAAACGGAGCCGCCTGATTATCGCGTCCTTAACCCTGTAGGAAAGCCTGCTCAGATTTTGCCTAGCCGATGCCTATTGTTGGGCATTCAGCAGGCAATTTGTGCGTTTTCTAAACTGTCACCGTAATTCCCATCATTCCCTGCCCCCTAATTTCCTCAATTTCTCTCCGAATTGAGTACGCTGTTCCCGTAATCCCCCTCTACACGGCGTCGGATCACAGCAACAATCCACAACATGAGAGAGATGTCCGCTGAAACTATAACTCCAGCTATGAGGGCCGGAGTCCATCCCGATGTCCACGGAACAAACCAAATTACTATACCATGGATAATCGATAGCACAGCAAATGTGATCCAGAACCACGATTTCTGGTGAAGATTCCACTTGACGTACACAATAAAACCAAGTGCAACTGCACTGTCGATAATTGGTATCGCATCGTTGAGTTTTCCAACGCGGTCAAAGCCCCAGTATAATGGAAAGCAGAGCACGCCAATGGACAATAATAACCACAAAGGCGGACGAATCTGTTGGGCCGCCCTAATGTCCTTCCTGACGTCTGATTTTAACGGCATGCCGCAGCTCTCTTCCATGTCCTATAGGCATCGTAGCTTAAGTGCGCTACAGTGACGATGTCGTTCGCTCCGGGTATAAATCCGGCGACGTCAAGACCAAGTCCCAACCAATCTTGCTTGGCTAAAGCGGTCGAACCACCATAGATACCGCCACCAATTTCAGCTTGGTGCACCACTGACCTTCCAAAGTTATCGGC
>JAICVC010000009.1 GCA_025935515.1 Sphingomonas sp. | reverse complement strand
GCAACCCTGACCTCGACCGCTCCCTGGTGGGAGAAAGTGACGGTCACCGTCACCGACGACGGCAAGGCCCAGTCCTGCCATTACGAATCGAGCCTCGGCGCCGGCAAGGGCCAGGACTGCTCGGTCACCGGCAGCGAGGCGGCGATGACCAAGAGCAGCAGCTCGGCGAGCGCCAAGAACCAATATACCCGCCTCACCTTCGAGCGCCGCTTCAGCCCCGGCGCGATGCCCAAGGCGCCCGAGCTGCAGCCGGGAGAACTGCTGTTGAGCGGCCAGGTGATGGCGTTGGCGATCGACGGCAAGGGCGCGGTCGAGCATTGCCGGGTGGTCGCCAAGTCGGGATCGGTGACTCCGCAATATGGTTGCGACGAAGCCACCGCCGAACGGTTCGAGGCGAGCGCCGTCGAACCCCACGCGCGGCCGGCAGCACGCGAGGGTTACATGACCATCCTGGTCTATGGCCACAGCGAGCACCTCGTGTGAGATCGAGAACCAAATAGGTAAAATAATTGTTGACACCGTCACGCTGATTCGGTACACGTCAGGCACAGTGAAGAATTGCGAGTCGGGCCACTCCCTCGAGGGAGTTCGGCCCGATTTTGATTCTGGGTCCCCGCCTTCGCGGGGATGACGAAAAGGGAATGGGTCGATTGGGGCGGAAGGCGAAGCTGACGCTGGTCGCGGCAAGGAAGCCGCAGCTCAAAAAGCGAGCCAAACGCGATTGGTCCAAGGAGAAAGCCGCCAAGTTTCTGAGCGTGCTCGGCACGACGTGCAACGTCAGCGAGGCGTGCCGGCGGAGCGGCGTGCGGATGACCGTGGCTTATCGCCGCCGCAAGATGGACGCGGGGTTCCGGGCCGACTGGATCGAGACGCTCGCCGGTGCCTATTCGCGGCTCGAGCTGGTGCTGCTCGACCGCGCCTTCAATGGCACCGAAAAGGTGGTCACGCGCAAGGACGGCAGCATCGAGCGGATGCTCGAATATTCGAACCAGCTCGGTTTGCAGCTGCTGAAGATGCACCGGGAAACGGCGATCGAGGCGGACAGCGAACTGCCGGCCGAGGACGTGGACGAAATTCGCGAGCGGCTGGTCCGCAAGCTCCAGCGATTGAAGAAGCGGGATGAAGAGCAGGAAGCGGAAAGAGCCGGATTACGGGGTGCTGCGCCACGAGAAGGGGATGCTGAAAGCGGCGACGGAGGAGCAGCAGCGCAAGATATTTGAGACCGCAACGGTCGAGCAGATGCTGAAGCTCGACGCCGACTTCGAGATGTGGGCGCACGAGAACCAGCTGCCGCCGGGTGGCGAGGGCTGGCGCGTCTGGCTGATGATGGCCGGGCGCGGGTTCGGCAAGACGAGGGCGGGGGCGGAATGGATCTTCCGGCTCGCCAACGGGAAGCCCAAGGTCCGCGTCGCGCTGGTCGGGGCGAGCATCGCTGACACGCGCACCATCATGGTCGAGGGCGTCAGCGGGCTGCTGAGCATCGCGCGGCGGTACCGCCGGCGGCTGCACTGGGAGCCGAGCCTGGGGCGGATCAAATGGCCGAACGGCAGCGAGGCGCAATTATTCTCCGGCGACCATGCCGATGGTTTGCGCGGGCCGGAACATGATTTTGCGTGGGCGGACGAGCTGGCCAAGTGGCGGCAGGCGGAAGCGGCGTGGGACAATCTGCAGTTCGGCCTCAGGCGGGGCCAAAGGGCACGGGCGCTGGTGACGACGACGCCGCGGCCGATGCCGCTGCTCGAACGGATCCGGGACGGCGAGTGGACGGTGACGACCACGGGCAGGACGAGCGACAACATCAACCTCGACGAAAGATTCATCGACGTGATGAGGGCGACCTACGGCGGCACGCGGATCGGCGCGCAGGAGCTGGATGGCGTGCTGCTGCAAGATGTGGAGGGGGCGCTGTGGACGCGGGAGATGATTGAGCGGGCGCGGGTTCACGCCCTCATCCTCCCGCCGCTTCGCGGCGGGCCCCTCCCTCTCCCTCAGGGGGAGAGGGGCTTTGATCGGATCCTGGTCGGGGTCGATCCGCCGGCGGGGGCTGGCGAGAATTCGGACGCGTGCGGGATCGTGGTGTGCGGCTCCAGGGAGAATAAGCTCTACGTGCTCGAGGATGCGAGCGTGCGCGGGCTTTCGCCCGAAGGCTGGTCGAGCAGGGTCGCGGCCGCCGCCGCGCGCTGGGACACGGCCCAGGTGGTCGCCGAGGCAAACAATGGCGGGTCGATGGTGCAGAGCGTGCTCAACGCAGCCGACCTCGGGCTGTTCGTGCGGTTGGTGCACGCGTCGCGCGGCAAATCCGCTCGGGCCGAGCCGATCGCGCTCAAGTTCGAGACTGGGAAGGCGTTTTTCGCGGGCGAGTTTCCGGAATTGGAGGCCGAGCTCGGTGGGATGATCGCCGGCGGAGGTTACGATGGGCCCGGGCGGTCGCCGGACCGGGCGGATGCGATGGTGTGGGCGATGACGGTGCTGGGTGAGACCCGGTCAGGGGTTCCGCGGGTGCGGAGGTTATAAACCGTATTTGAACAATGCGCCGATAGATCGGAGGAATGTCGGTCGAAGTTCAACAATTCTTCCCCGGTGACGAGGCGAGCCCAAATCAAGTCCTTGAGCTTGCGGATGAGTATCGCCGCGCCGCTGAAGTGCTTCTTACAAAAGGGCGTAAAGGCAAGCCCTTGAGCCGAGCGCCATATCGACTGGCAGCAATCCACGCGATTGAACTCTATTTGAATGCATTCTTGATGATGCGCGGACATGCCTCCTCAAGTCTCAGGGGTTTCAATCATGATCTTGCGCGTCGGCGGCGCTTGGCAGCTGACGAGGGGCTTTCCCTGCGCAAGAAAACAGCTGCGCATTTGGGGCATCTGTCAGAAGCGCGAGAATATTTGATCATGCGTTATGGGCCGGAGATGGCAGGAAAGGTGTCGCATTTGAATAGGGTTCAGGCGACGCTGCGCGAAGTGGGCGACAAGGTAGCAAACTACATTCGGAAGTAGCCGTCACGCGAGTGAATCGCGTGACGTCAGTCGGGTTCGCCGTGGCGGCGACCCGCTGGCCGGCTTTCGCCGACTCTTCGAAATAAGCAGCAAATCGCTGCGCGAATTTGCCGCTTATGCTCGGCGGCTCAAGCTTAGGAGCGAGCGATGGGGTGGTGGTTCGGGCGCAAGAGCGCGCCGGCGGACGCTAGGCCGTTTGTGCCAGTTTGGGCGTCCCTTGGGCTGAATACAGACAGCCAGGAGGTGGGGTTCGCTCGCTCCTATTCCGAGCAGTTCGAGGAGGTGTATCGGCGCAATCCGGTGGGGCAGCGCGCGGTGCGGCTGGTCGCTGGGATGCTCGGCTCGCTGACCGTGGATGGCGATGAGCGCGCAGTGGCGCTGGTCAAGGGTGACGGGCTGCTGGAAGCGATCGCGGCGAACCTCTTGCTGCACGGCAATGCGTATGTGCAGCTGCTCGCCGACGGGCGCGACGCGCCCGAGGAGCTGATCTCGCTTCGGCCAGAGCGGGTCAGTGCGATCTGCGACGAGCGCGGCTGGCCGGTCGCCTATCTTTACCGCGCGGCCGGCCAGGCGGTGCGGATCGAGCGCACCGATGGGCTGGAGCGGATGCAGGTCGCCCATTTGAAGGCGCTGCACCCGCGCGATGACCATTATGGGATGGGCTGCATCGAGGCGGCGATTGCCGCTGCGAGCGTGCACAACCGGGCGAGCCGCTGGAACAAGGCGCTGCTCGACAATGCGGCGCGGCCGAGCGGGGCGTTGAGCTACGAGCCGGCGGATGGCGCCGTCATGTCGGCCGAGCAGTTCAAGCGGCTGAAAGACGAGCTGGCACAGGAATTTGCGGGCAGCGGCAATGCCGGGCGGCCGCTGCTGCTCGAGGGTGGGCTGAAGTGGCAGGCGCTGAGCCTGACTCCGGCGGACATGGATTTCGTGGCGCTGAAGGAAGGCGCGGCGCGCGACATCGCGCTGGCCTTCGGGGTGCCGCCGGTGCTGGTCGGACTTCCTGGCGACGCGACCTACGCCAATGCGCGCGAGGCTGGGCGGGCGCTGTACCGTCAGACGATCCTGCCGATGGCCGGGCTCATCCTGGAGGGGCTCGGCAAGATGCTGAGCGACTGGCTCGGGCCGGTGAACCTGAGCGTCGATACCGACCAGATCAGCGAGCTCGCCGAGGACCGCGCGAAATTGTGGGAGCAGGTCGGGGCCGCGGGTTTCCTCAGCGACAGCGAGAAGCGCGATATGCTTGGTTTCACGACGTCAAAGGTATCGGGATGACAAATGTTGCGCTGAGCGCGGAAGCGCTGCTCGCGAGCCTGATGGCGCAGGCCGAGGGCCGCGGGGTCGACCTAATCACGCTCCGCGCGCTGGTCGAGGAGTCGAGCCAGGCAGGCGCGCGGCGGGCGCTGGCGTCGCTCGGTCTGGATGACGAGCGGGCGCGGCGGGACATGGATGAATTGCGCGAGCTGCTGTCGGCGTGGCGCGACGCCAAGCGTAGCGCGTGGCGGGCGGTGGTGACCTGGGCGGTGCGGCTGATGCTGGCGATGCTGCTGATCGGGATCGCGGTGCGGCTGCGGCTGACGGATCTGGTGGTGCAGTGAAGCGACTGCCCCACCCCCTGACCCCCTCCCCTAAAGGAGAGGGGAAACTAAGGTTCGCGGGGTACGCGGCGGTGTTCGACCGGCCGGACAAGGGCGGGGACATCGTGCGCAAGGGCGCGTTCCTGCGGGCGCTTCAGAAGGGCGGTGAAGTGCCGCTGTTGTGGCAACACAAGGCCGGCGCGGTGATCGGGCGGATCGAGCAGCTGCGCGAGGATGCGCGCGGGCTGCGGGTGATTGCGGCGGTGGGCGACGCGCGGGCGTCGCGGTTGCTCGGGAGCGGCAAGGTCGATGGGCTGAGCTTCGGCTATCGGGTGCGCGAGGCGAAGAGCGCAGGCGCCCATCGTGAGCTGATCGAGCTCGATTTGATTGAGGTCAGCCTGGTGGCGAACCCGATGCAGCCGCGGGCGCGGGTGCACGCGGTCCAGACCTAAACAATTCAGACGAAGGAAGAGAAGGCAGACCCCGGATCAAGTCCGGGGTGACGGTGAAGTGTTGCCCAAAGGAGAGAAGTGAATGGTGGAAGTGAAAGCGGATGTGCTCGAGGAGTCGTTCGAGCAGTTCGAAGAGGATGATGGCGTCGCGGCGCTCCGCGCGGAGTTGGAGCTGCTGAAGGCGAAGATCGCGAGCGGCGCGATCGCGGCCCAGCGGCCGGCGCTCGATGGCGTGAAGTCGGCTGAGGCGGCGAGCTTCGTCGACCAGTATCTTCGCCGCGGGATCGAAGCGGGACTGGAGACCAAGGCGATTGGGTCTTCGTCGGATGCGATTGGCGGTTATGCGGTGCCGGAAGAGATCGACCGGGTGATCGACGAGACGCTGGTGGCGATCTCGCCGATCCGGGCGATCGCCAATGTCGTGAAGGTCGGAAGCGCGGGCTATCGCAAGCTGATCGCGAGCGGCGGGACTCCGTCGGGCTGGGTCGGGTTCGAGGCGGCTCGGCCGGAAACCGGGACGCCGTCGTTTACCGAGGTGGTGCCGGCGAGTGGAGAGCTCTACGCCAATCCGGCCGCGTCGCAGCAGATGCTCGACGATGCGATGTTCGACGTCGAGAAGTGGCTTGCGCACGAGATCGCGACCGAGTTCGCGCGGGCCGAGGGCAAGGCGTTCGTCAGCGGTACGGGCGTGACGCAACCGCTCGGGTTCCTGAGCTCGCCCAATGCGGCGACGGTGGACTCGGCGCGGCCGATGGGGACGCTGCAGTTCATCGGCACCGGCGCGCCGGGCGCGTTCCCTGCGAGCAATCCGGCGGACAAGCTGATCGACCTCGTCCAGACTTTGCGCTCGCCCTACCGGCAGGGCGCGGTGTTCGTGATGAACTCGGCGACCGCGGCGGCGGTGCGCAAGTTCAAGACCGCGGACGGCGCGTTCATGTTCCAGCCGAGCCTGGCGGCGGGGCAGCCGGCGAGCCTGCTCGGTTATCCGCTGATCGAGGCGGAGGATATGCCGGACATCGCCGCGAACAGCCTGTCGATCGCGTTCGGCAACTTCAAGGCGGGCTATGTGATCGCCGAGCGCAATGCGACGACGATCCTGCGCGATCCCTACACGCACAAGCCGTACGTTCATTTCTACGCGACCAAGCGGATCGGCGGGCAGGTAGTCAATTCGGAAAGCATCAAGCTGCTGAAGTTCGCCTGACGCCAGAGGGGGCTCGTTGTCCCCTGCACCGGGCCCCCTCCACCATCCTTCGGGATGGTCCCCCTCCCCGTGCCGGGGAGGATCTGTTTCCATGACTTGGGGAGCCGCAATGGCGGACGCCTTTCAGCCGAGGTTCGTCGATCTCGTGCGCAACATCTCGACGACGGCCGGCACCGGGAATTTCATCCTCGGGCCGGCGGTCGCCGGCTACAACAGCTTCACCAGCGCGTGCGCGGTCGGCGACAGCTTCTATTATTCCGCGATCGGGCTCGACCGGCCGTCTGAGCGCGAGGTTGGCCGCGGCACGTTGCTCGCCGGCGGTGCGATCAGCCGCGATCCGATCGGCGGGGTGCGGACGAACTTCTCGAACGGGACCAAGTCGATCGCGCTGATTGCCGCGGCGGAGTGGTTCACGCAGGTGCAGGCCGGCGCCGGAGCGGCGGCGACTCGTTCCGCGCTGGCTGCGGTCGGGCCCAAGGGTCAGGCGGTGTTCCTGAGCGAGGCGGGCCGCGAGGGGCTGTTCCGGTTCGACCCATCGAACCTCGCGGCGAAAGTGGCGGCGGACGCCGACCAGGGATTTTACGTTGCGCCGCAGAACGATCCGACCGGTTCGTCGGGGGCCTGGGCGCGCCAATTCTCGGGTGCGGTGAACGCCGGCTGGTTCGGCATTTCCACGGCCAATCCGGGAGCGGCCAACAGCAGCGCCATCGCGGCGCTGTTCGCGGCCCTGAAGGCACGCGTGTCGCGGCCGGCCGATTTCAGCTTCTACGACGGGCTCGAGCCGGTCAACTTCGCGGCCGGCGAGTTCAATTTCGCGTCGACGATCGAGCTCAGCGACGGGACTTTCACGATCGAGGGCGCAGGCGTCGCCGACGGCGCCGGGACGACGTTCAAGTTCCCCGCCGGAGTGACCGGCATCCGGGTCCAGCGGTTCAACACCAGCGGGGTCAGCGCCACCCGCGCGCCGGCGGTCGGTGCCGACCGCTCGATCATCCGCAACCTGAGGCTGCGCGGCGGTTATGCGGGAACCGAAGCCGAGTGCCACGGCATCCACCTGCGGGCGTCGGCCATCCTCGACAATGTGATCGTCACCACCTTCGAGGGGGACGGAATCTATATCAATGCCGTTGCCGGATCGGCGACGGTCGAAGGCAACGCCAACCTGTTCTCGTTCCGCAAGGTGCGCTGCGTGCAGAACCGCAACGGCTTCTTCATCGACGGCGACAACGACAATGCCGGGATCCTCCACGGCTGCGACGCCTCGGCGAACCGGCAGTGGGGATTCTGGGATTCGTCATTCCTCGGCAACACCTATGTCGGGTGCCACTCGGACTCGAATGGGCTCACTGCCGGAACGATCGCGTCCGTCGTGACGCAAGGCGGGAATCGCTATTGCGTGAAGGTCGGCCAGGAGGTGGGCGCGGCGTCGAACTCCCCGACGGGCACAGCCAGCGACAACGGCTGGTGGTATTTCATGGGTTCGGGCGGCGCCGATTCAGCGAACAACATCGTCGCCTGGTCGAGCGGGATGACGCTCCGCACCGGCGGCTCCTATCGGACCGACGATCCCAACGCCCAGACCGTGCTGGTGGGCTGCTATCACGAGAGCGGGCAGGGGTTCGCGCAGCTGACCGCGCCGACGCTGGTTCTGGGCGGGATGATGAGCCCCTGCGTAAGGGGCGTGTCAGTGCTTTGCGGCGGCACCAACATCAGCTCGACCGGCGGGATCACTGCGGCCGGTTCGCTGGTCGCGCTCGGCAATTCGCACAACCTTGGGCCACAGGCGGGCCTCGCGACCGACACCACATTCTACCTCGACCACACCAATAGCTATGCCGGGTTCCAGAGCCGCTACTGGAATGGCGGGCCGACCAACGTCGCAAGCGTCCTCTACGTCCACGGTTTCGGGACCATCCACGACGTCCAGAACGCGGGATGGGCGCACCGCTTCCGCGTCAACGGCGCCGGCATCGTGAACATGGATTCCGCCGGCATGGACATCCAGGCGGGCAAGGTCCTCAAGGTCAACGGGACGCAAGTCGTTGCGGCTCAGCAGACCCCGATCGCGAACGATGCCTCCGGCGCCCCCAACCAGGGCACGGTCAACGGCATCCTGTCGGCGCTTCGCGCGCACGGCCTCATTGCTTCATAGCCCAGAGATAGAGGTTCGCGGGATTGTGGAAGCGCGTGATGGGCCGCGCGAGGTCCTTCGGTGAAAGCGAGCGGAAGGAATAGAGATGCCGAAGCGAGGGGCGCACCTCTTTCAGCCCGACCCGGTGGATGAGCTCGCGCAAGGACCGATGGTTGAAGCTGTTGACGTGCTCAAACGGATGGAAGGGCATGATGTGCCGATAGTCGCGGCGCTGCAGCTCACGAATGACCCGGCGCCGGCTGTTGGGCAGCGAGAGCTTGATGACGCCGCGAAGAGACGGCGCGAGCTGGCTGAGCAAATCGAGCGGCTCGGCGACATGCTCCAGAACCTGTTCGAGGTTGATGACGTCGAACTGGTGGGATGCGATTTCGGCGTCAGCGATGACGCGAATGCCTTGCTTCGCGACCCAGTCGGCACGGTGGGGAGCGAGCTCGGTCGCGAAGGCGTGGTGGCCGAGCTTTCGGGCCGAAATGGGCCAGGCGCCCCAACCGGTGCCGTAGTCGAGGACCTGGAGCCGCGGCTTGTGAAGGAAGGCGGATAGGGAAAGTAGCTCATGCGTGTCCCCGGCGTGCTCAGGAATCGGCACGTCGACCTCAGGCCGAGCAAGGCCCGAGTAGAGGTCGGCCATCAGCTCGGGATCGGCGACGAAGCGCTGAAAGATGAGGTCGCAATCGAGGCACTCGTCGAGCTGGTAGGTCCCTTCATAAGGCTCGCGCCGGTAGAAGGTTCGAAGAAAGTCCCCGAGCGGGCCTTCGTGAAATTTGGCCGTCATGAGGGTTCGCGACCGGCCGCTCTTGCAGGCTGGGCAGCAATCGCGCTCGACGAACATCATCGTCCGCCTCTCTAACAGAGGAGATTAGCCATGGAAGCGTTCGAACCGCCGCTCCTCAGCGGAGGGGCGGCATGAGCATTGGCGCGCAAAGCATCGGCGAAGCGCCGGTTGCGGCGCAGGCCGACCGAAGCGTCAGCAATCGCGGAACGCCGCCACGCAAACGCACCATCATCGTCCAGCCGGACAGGGTCGCTCAGCCGGAAGCGCGCTGAGCCAAGCAACGGAAGAGACCAATGACACTGCTTTTGAAGGACCCTTCGGCGGTTCTCGATTATGCCATCGATTGGGGCGTCGATTATCTCGACGACGACGACATCCTGATGGAAAGCGTCTGGGCGGTCGAGCCCGACGAGACCGGCGGTGTCGAGATCGTGAACAGCAGCCTCGGCGATCGGGTGTCGACGGTCCAGGCCAGCGGTGGGACAGCCGGGCGGCTGTATCGGCTGTCGAACAGGGTCGTTACCCAGTCGGGGCGCACCGACGACCGGTCGATCGTGCTTCGCGTGGAGAAGCGCTGATGGCGACGCCGGCCGAGCCGATCGTCACCATGAGCGAGGCGCAGGCCTACGTCCGCATCGAGACGGGCGAGGAGGAAGCGCTTGTGGCGGGTCTGATCCGCACCGCGAGTGCGATTTGCGAAGCATTCATCAACCAGGTGGTCGTCGCGCGCGAATTCGAGCTCGACTTGCCGGCAAGTGGAGCCTGGGAGCGGCTGCCAATCACGCCGGTGCGGTCGATGACGACGGTGGCCGCCGTCGATGCCGCCGGTGTCGTCACGCCGCTGGACAGCGGTGGATACGCGCTCGACGTGGATTTCGCCGGCGACGGGTGGGTCCGGCTCGAACAAGCAGTGGATGCGTCGAGGCTGCGGGTCGGCGGGCGCGCTGGCATGGCCGAAGATGAGAATGGAGTCCCCGAGCCCCTTCGCCAGGGCGTGCTGCGCCTGGTCGCGCATTTGTTCACCGCCCGTGACGGCGATGGCGGCGAAGTGCCGGCGGCCGTCACTGCGCTATGGCGGCCCCATCGCAGGATGCGGCTTTCCTGATGGCCGCCTCCATCCACACCAACCGGAGGCGAGTTTCCTGATGGCTGCCTCCACCCACGCCAACCGGAGGCAGCTATGACCGAATTCGCGGGAACGCTGCGCGAGCGGCTGGTGATCGAACGACCCGTCTCGCTGCGCAACGCGATGGGTTTGCAGGAACCCGGCTGGGAAGAAGTGTGCCGCTGCCTCGGCGCAGTGGTGCTCGAAACGGTGGGCGCGGAGAGCGAGGCCCAGGCGCTGAGTGCGATGCCGCGCTATCGGGTCACGATCCGCAAGCGCGACGGTGTCGCGCTCAACCAGCGGGTGCGCTGGAGCGGCCGGAGCCTGATGGTCCGCCAGTTGCTCGACGACCCGCGAACCAAGGATCGCATCGTGATGCGCTGCGAGGAGGTGCGCGGATGATGGATCGGCTCGTCACGCGCGGCGAACGGCTCGCCCGAAATGCGCAGCGGCAAATGGTGCACTCGGTCGCCGAGCGATTGCGAGCGATGTTCGGCGGCGCAGCGGTGGAGGTCGAGGAAGCGCGCGTGTTGGTGCGCGGGCGAGGGATGATCAAACGCTGGCTGATCGATCCGAGCCTGCGCTTCCTCAATGGAGGATTGAAATGAGCGCAGGCGCCGCGTTGCAGTCGGCGATCGCAGCCGCCCTTGCCAATGTCCAGGATCTGACAGGCGTGTTCGACGGCCCGCCGGCACGCGCTGCCTATCCCTATGCGGCGCTGGACGCGACGACGGAGAATGACTGGAGCCACAAAAGCGGCGACGGCCGCGAAGTCCTGATCGCGATCACGGTCTGGGATGACCAGCCGGTGCGGCTGCACCAGCTGGCAGACGAGGTCGAGGCGAACCTCAAGGAATTGGGCGGCGCCGACAGCTGGCAGCTGGTGACGATGCGGCTGGTCCGGAGGCGAGTGGTGCGCGACGTCGCTGGGCCATGGGCGGCGGCGATCGATTTCCGGGCGCGGATGCTGGCGCTGGTCTGACGCGCTCTCACCCTTCCATTGCTCCGCAGTGGGTCGCTCCCTCTTCCGCGAGGAGAGAGGGGCTTTCTTGTGAATCCGAAGGAGATGAAAATGGCGGCAGAGCGCGGAAGTGCGTTTTTGCTCAAGATCGGTGATGGCGCAGCCACACCGAGTTACGTCACGGTGGCGGGGCTGAGAACGACGCAGCTATCGATCAACGGCGATGCGGTGGCGATCACCAACAAGGGCAGCGGCGGCTGGCGCGAGTTGCTGTCCGGCGCCGGCGTCAGGTCAGTGTCGGTCGCTGCGAGCGGGATTTTCACGGGCAGCGGAGCCGAGGCGCAGGTGAAGGCGCTGGCCCTATCTGGCGCGCTCGGAAGCTATGAGCTGAGCTTCGAGAGCGGAGATCGGATGCGGGGCGATTTCCTTGTGACGCGCCTCGAATATGCCGGCGATTTCAATGGCGAGCGCAATTACACCCTGGCGCTCGAAAGCTCGGGCGAGGTGGTGCCGTTGTGAGTGTCCCGAATGTCCACCGTGGCGAGGCGAGCATTGAGGTCGGGGGCGAGCAATTGATGCTGCGGCCGAGTTTTGGTGCGCTGGTTGCGGCCGAGGAGGAGCTGGGATCGCTGTTCGAACTCGTCGAGGGCGCCGCCGAGGGCTCGCTGAAACTGGGTCAGATCGCAACCCTCTTCGATCATCTCTCGCGCGGGCGACCGGAAGCGATCACGCGCGAGCGGATCGGCGAGGCGGTGGTCGAGATGGGGCTGGCCCGAGTGACGCCGGCGCTCAAGCTGGTGCTGACACAGATCCTGCAGGGACGGTGACGTTCGGCGAATCGGCTGCGCGCCTGAGCGGCGCTGCGGCGATGGTGCTCGGCTGGCGTCCGACGGAATTTTGGGAGGCGACGCCGGCGGAGCTGGCGATCGCGCTGAACCTGTGGGGTGCCCAGGCCGATACCCCGGACCTCGCGACGATCGAAGAATTGAAGCGGCGTTTCCCGGACTGACGATCCCGGGGATTCGAAAAACAAGAAAGGTGGATCCCGGATCAAGTCCGGGATGACGAGGGTGTCATGGACGAGGAAATCGAGCGGCTGGTGGTCAGCGTCCGCGCCGACACCGCGGGTTTTGCGCGCGACGTTGCTTCGATGCGCGGCGAGCTCGAGGGGCCGCTGGTATCTGGCGCCGGGCGAGCGGGGCGGATGATCGACAATGCCTTGGCGCGCGCCATCACGACCGGGAAAGTCGGGTTCGACGATCTCAAGAAAGTCGCGCTTTCAGCAATGAACGATATCGCGCAGGCGTCGCTGCGCGGGCTGTTCAATTCGGTGGGTGGAAGCGGACTGGGATCCGGGATCATCAATGGTCTTTCGAGCCTGGTGGCCTCGCTATTCGGATCACCGGGGCGTGCAACCGGCGGGCCGGTGAGCGCCGGGCGATCCTATGTCGTCGGCGAGCGCGGACCCGAGCTGTTCGTGCCGTCGAGCGGCGGGCGGATCGAGCAAGTCGCCGGGAGAGGCCGCGATGTGCGGGTGGCGATTGCGATCCAGTCGCCGGCCCCGTCCGATCCGCAGGTGCTGCGTCAATCGAGCCGGCAAGTAGCGCGGGCGGTGCGCGCGGCGCTGAGGGAGGGGCAATGAACCTGTGGTTCACGCGCCCTGGAGCGAAGATCGTGCGCACGCACATCAAGCGCTTCGACCCCCTGCTGTGGACGGTCGATTTCCCGCGCGGGACCGTGGCGAGCGTCATCACGACGCCTGATGCGCATGGGCTGACCGTTGAGTGCGAGTTCCTGCGCAAGGGCGACCTGGTCGGGCTGATCTGGGACAGCGAAGACCAATGGGCGCACGCCGCACATGCCCGCGAAACGAGCCGCGATTATTCGCATTGCCAGCTGAGCTTCCACTGGGAGTCGAGCGGACTCATGGCGCTGGATGCGCTGAATGGGCCGACGCTCACGATCGAGGGAGAGGATGCGGTCGGCGAGCCGCGGACGTGGCTCGTCCGGTTGTGGAATTATGCGAGCGGGACACCCACCAGCGCCGACGTGACGCTCGACTTCGACGCGCTCGATGGCGGGTTTAGCCTGCCGGCGGATGCGGACCGGGTCGACCCGATGCGGATCGACCGGATGTTCATCAGCCTGGTTGCGCCGGGGTACGTCGAAGGCTCCGAGATGCTCTTCGGCGCGCCGATCGCGGGCTCGGTGACGATCAGCGACATGCGTTGCGACGGGTCGGGCAGCGTGCTCGTCGTCAACGACGCCGTGGTGCCGGAGCACAGCCTTCGCATCGCGACCGCGTACGACGATCTCTACAATGTTCCGCCCGAGCGCGTCGTCGATGCGGTGGAGCGGCTCGGCTATCGCGGGGTCATCAGCCACTACATCGGGATGAGCCATTATTTCGGGCTGACCGGCGCTGGCGAGCTCGATCCGGCACGGACCCTGAACAACGCGGCGCTCGCCTGGCACCGCGATCTGGCGAGGGCGGCAAAGGCGCGCGGGTACGAGCTGATCTGGTCGATCTCGTACGAGATCCTCGACATGCTCTGCCCCGGGGCATGGAAGCAGCGGTCGTATGACGGGAGCGCGGCGCTGACCGCGTGGGAGCCGCCGTCGGCGCTGGCGTCACCCGCGAACGGCGAGGCGATCGATTTCCTGAAGCGGGTCGCGCTCGAGCTGGTCGGAATATCGCGGGATGCCGGATTGCGGCCGCAGGTCCAGATCGGTGAGCCGTGGTGGTGGGTGAGGGCGGACGGAGCGATCTGTCTTTACGACGATGCGGCGAAGGCGGCGCTCGGTGGCGATCCGGTCGAGGTTGCGGATGTGCGCGGCAGCCTGACCGCGGCGCAGCTTGACCTGCTCGATGAGGCGGGTGCGCTGCTGGCGGCGTCGACGATGCTGATTGCCAACGCGGCGAGGGCGGCCGACGCCAGCGCGAAGACGCTGCTGCTGGTTTATCTGCCGACCGTGCTCGACCCAGCCGCGCCGGAGCTCAAGCGCGCGAACCTGCCGGTCGGCTGGACGAAGCCCGCGTTCGATGTGCTGCAGCTCGAGGATTATGAGTGGCTGACGAGCGGACGCGCCGGATTGCGCGAAGCGGCCTATGCCGAGGTCGAAGCGCGGTTGGGCTATGAGACAGCCGAGCAGCACTATTTTTCCGGCTTTGTCGCGGATGCAGTGGATCGGCCCCAATGGCGGTTGATCCTCGACGCCGCGGTCGAGCGGGCGAAGCGCGGCTGCAGCGAAGTCTTCCTGTGGGCATTGCCGCAGGTGTTGCGCGACAGCCTGACAATCTTTGGAAAGGAAGAGGCGGTGGCGCCGTTCGACGACGTGTCGTTTCCGATCGAGATCGGCCAGGAGGCGAGCGTCGCGCCGGGCTTTTCGACCAACATTGTAACCAGCGCGAGCGGCTTTGAATCGCGCAACGCGAATTGGGCGCAGGCACGGCTGCGGTTCGACGCTGGGCCCGGCGTGCGCGGGGACGCCGAGCTCAAGACATTGCTCGGCTTCTTCCGCGCGCGGCGCGGTCCGGCAGTCGCATTCCGCTTTCGCGATCCCTACGACAACAGCTCGAACGGCATGACCGAGGCGCCGACCGCCGGCGATCAAGTCATCGGCAGCGGCGATGGCCTGACTGACCGCTTTGCGCTGACGAAGGACTATGGATCAGGCGAGCGGCGGCGGATCACTCGCCCGGTGGCGGGCAGCGTCCGTGTCGCCCTGAACGGAACCGAGCTGACGACGGGCTGGACCTTGCAGGACAAGGGCGTCGTCGAATTTGCCACGGCACCGGCGGCGGGCGCGGCGGTGACCGCGGGCTTCCTGTTCGATGTGCCCGTCCGGTTCGCCGAGGACCGGATCGAGGTGAACCGCGCGACCTTCCTTGCGGGCGAAGCGCCGTCGGTGCCGCTGATCGAAGTCCGCGAGGACTGACCATGGGCATCGCCGAAGGTGAACTCACCAGCATGGCATTGTGCTGGCGGCTGGAGCGCGTGGACGGCGCAGGGATCGCGTTGGCAAGCCACGATCAAGCACTGGTTCGCGATGGAATATCCTTCGAGCCCGCACCGGGGATGATGCCCGCGTCAATCACGCGCAGCCTCGGCCTCGAAGCCGATTCCGGCGAAGTCGCCGGTGCGCTGAGCTCCGAGGCGCTCGACTCGGAGGATCTCGCGCTGGGGCGCTGGAACGGCGCACGCGCAAAGCTCGAGGCGGTCGACTGGAATGACACCGAGGGGTCAGCAATTGCCTTGCTCGGGGGCGAGATCGGCACAGTTGCCGTCGACGGTGATGGATTTACCGCGGACCTGCACGGCGCGGCCGCGCGCCTTGCCGAGGCGGTTTGCCCCGCCACCTCCGCCGAATGCCGCGCGAGCTTCGGCGACAAAAAATGTCGGGTCGACCTCGCCGGAAGGTCGCTGCGCGCAAGCGTGGTTGAAGCGGTGGACGGCACTCTGACGCTCGACCGCCAGATCGACGACCGGTTCGTGCTTGGCCGGCTGCGTTACATGAGCGGTGCGAATTGCGGCCTAACAACGATCATCCTGGCGGCGGATGGCGCGACGGTGCGCATCCGCGATCTGCCGCGTGCCGCCGTCGAATTCGGTTGCCGGATCGAGCTGCGCGAAGGCTGCGACAAAAGGTTTGAGACCTGCGTCACGCGCTTCGGCAATGCCGTGAACTTTCGCGGCGAGCCGCACCTCCCCGGCAACGACTTGCTCACCCGCTACCACGGAGCTTGAAGCTGATGACGATCGACTATGCGGCGCGCGCGCAGGCGCTCGTCGGCACGCGTTTTCGCGCACAAGGCCGCGGCGAAGGCGGACTCGACTGCGTCGGCGTGGTGCTGTCGACATTCGCTATCCCAGCGGCCGCAGTGCGGCGCGATTACCACTTGCGCGGCGACCACCTGCGCGAGGTCCGCGAGCAGCTAGCTGTTTATTTCAGACCTGTCCCGAAGGCGCAGTTGCGCCCGGGCGACGTGATGCTCCTCGCCGCTGGGGAACGGCAGCTGCACCTCGCTGTGCGCACTGCTGCGGGCTTCGTCCACGCTCACGCTGCTATTCGGCGCGTCGTCGAGACGCCGGGCGCTCCCGAATGGCCAGTGCTGGGCGTTTATCGCAAGCGACGGGCCAGCTGAGCCTTGGCGACGCTTGTTCTCAGCACCGTCGGGACGGTTCTCGGCGGTCCCGTTGGAAGCGCGATCGGTGCGCTCGTCGGCCAGTCGATCGACCAGCAGCTGCTGGCGCCGCCGAGGCGCGGACCGCGGGTCGGCGATCTCGCCGTCCAGACCTCAAGCTACGGCACTCAAATCCCTCGAGTCTACGGGATCATGCGCATTGCCGGAAGCGTCGTTTGGGCGACCGACCTCGTCGAGCACGAGAAAACCGCCGGCGCCAAGGGCCAGCCGGATGCCAGCTACAGCTACACGGTTTCGATGGCGGTGGCATTATCGTCGCGCCGAGCGACATCGGTGAAACGGATCTGGGCGGACGGCAAGCTGCTTCGCGGCGCGGCCGGCGATCTCAAGGTCGGCGGAAGCCTCCGGCTCTGCGATGGCAGCGAGGACCAGGAAATCGATCCGCTCATCGGGTCGATCGAAGGGATTGCGAACACGCCGGCCTATCGCGGTGTTGCGTTGGCCGTGTTCGAAGACTTGGAGCTTGCCGAGTTCGGCAACAGGATTCCCTTTTTGACCTTCGAGCTCGAAGCAGACGAGGCGGTGCCGTCGGTCGGGTCGATACTCGTCGATGCGTCAGGAGACCTCCTTGCATTGGACACGGTGAACAGGGTCACTGGCTTCGCTGCATACGGTCAGTCGATCAGGAATGCGATTGAACCCCTTGTCGATGCGTTTGGCATCCAGCTCTTCGACGATGGCGAGATCCTGCGACAGCCGACCGAGGCCGTTGCCAGCAATATCGGCTCCGGGGAATTCGGGAACAGTAGCGATGGCCAGGCAGTGCCGTCGTTCCAGCGCGAGCAGATTTCGCCCAGCTCCGCGCCGGCAGCGTTGCGTCTGACTTACTACGACGCGGCACGCGATTATCAGACGGGTGAAGCTCGAGCGAGCGCCGGTGAACAAAGCGGACGCGAAGCGACCCAAGAACTGGCGGCCGTGCTGGACGCGGGCGATGCGAAGTCGCTGGCGCAGCAAATTCTTTCCCGCGCCTGGGCAAGGCGGGAGACGCTGACGCTGCGATTGCCCCCGTCACGCTTGGGTCTCGAGCCTGGGACCATGCTCGATTTGCCCGCGTCGCCGTCACGATGGGGCGTGGAGAAAGCCACCACCGATGGGTTCGTCACCATCGTGGAGCTCAAGCCGGCCGGTACGGATCCGGTACCGGTTCAGGCGGACGGTGGCCGCATCGTTTCCAACTCCGACATGCCAGCGGGGCCCATCACCGTCGCACTATTCGATGTTCCAAACGTGCTCGGCCCGCTTTCGAGCACACCGACCGTCCTGCTCGCCGCGAGTTCCGCAATGGCTGGCTGGAAGCAACGGCTGGTGGACATTGCATTCGGCGGCCAGCAGCTCGCCGTTGAAACAACGCGCGCAAAAAGCCTGCTAGGCCGCAGCCTCAGCGTACTTGCCGGCGGCAATGCCGACCTGATCGACGACGAGAACAGCGTCGATATTGCACTCATCGATGCCGACCAATGGCTGACAAGCTGCGACGACTCCGCGCTTGCCGCCGGCAGCAATCTGGCTGTTCTCGGCAGCGAACTCATTCAATTCGGCAGCGCGACTGCCCTTGGCGGCGGGAAATTCAGGCTGAACCACCTGTTGCGCGGCCGCGGCGGCACCGAATGGGCGTGCTCCGGACACGCCTCAGATGAGCTCTTCTGCCTCCTCGACCGAGCGCGATGCCGGGCAGTCGAACTGCCGAACTGGGTTGTTGGATCTTCGGTCGGTGCCAGCATTGCCGGAAGTTCGGCGTTCATCGTCCTGACCGGAGAATCCTTGCGGCCGCTGTCGCCAGTCGGCCTGTGGGCGGAGCTTCAATCGAACGGCGACCTGCTGATTTCATGGACGCGGCGAAGCCGGCTCGGGTTTGCCTGGGTCGATGGCGTGGACGTGCCGCTTGGCGAAGCGACCGAGCTATATCGGGTCGTGATTGCCGGCGCGCTGACGGCAATCGAGTTGTCCGCCTCTGAGCAGAATCTGACTGTGCCTTCGCCGCGCGTATCGCCGCTTGGTGTCGGACCGGCCACGATTGAAGTGCAGCAAATCGGCGACTTCGCGGCGTCGCGCCCGGTCCAGATCACCATTACACTCTAAGGGGACGATCAAATGAGCGCGACACCACGACTGAGCTTGCCGTTCCTCAGCGCAGGACAAGCGCAAAAGGAATTTACCCACAACGAGGCGCTGCAAACCCTTGATTTCATTGCCGCGGCGGCGGTCGAGGAAGGGCCGCGCTCAGATCCGCCGGCATCCCCCGCCGTTGGCAGCTGCTACATCGTCGGACTCTCGCCGACGGGAGCCTGGGCAGGAAAGTCACAATTTGTGGCCGGCTACTCAGGTGGGGGGTGGCGTTTCATCGCCCCGATTGAAGGAATGAGCGCCTATGTGAGGACCAGCGGTACGTGGGCAAACTATCGCTCGGGCGCGTGGGAAATCGGCACCTTGCGCGGTTCGAGCCTAGTCATCGATGGCGAGCAGGTGGTCGGTGGTAGAAATGCCCCGATTTCGTCGCCGGCCGGCGGTACGGTAATCGACAGCGAGGCCCGAACCGCAATCGACGCGATCCTGTCGGCGCTTCGCGATCATGGCTTGATCGCGGTTTGAGAAGTGTCGGCGATGAAACTTTTCCAGCCGACCCGGTCGGACTGAGGCTTTTCGGCAACAGCGCAGGGCATTCGCAACCTTGCGCGGCAACAAGTGCTCTCATAATGTGTTCCCGCGGTTCAATACTTAGAACGCATGTGAAAGGGGACAAATATGCGCAAGCTGGCCATTACGATGGCGCTCGCATCGACGGCTCTCGCGACGCCCGCCGTCGCAAAGGATCACTCGGTGTACGTGGGCCTCGAGGGCGGCGTGATGTGGGTCGAGGATTCGCCCTTCGCCGTGACCGATGCCGCGACCAATCCAGTCTACACGACCGATCATAAGACCGGGTACGACGTCGACGCGATTGCCGGGTACGATTTCGGAGCAGTCCGCGTCGAAGCCGAGCTTGGCTACAAGCGGGCGGGGATCGACACGGTCAACACGATCGACACCGTTTTCGGCGCCAACGGCCATGCCAGCGCTTTGTCGCTGATGGGTAATGTGCTGTTCGATTTCGGCGACGAGAACGGCCTTAGCGGTTATGCCGGCGGCGGTCTCGGCGTTGCCCGAGTGAAGTACAATTTCGATGCGCCGCTGCTTCGCCCGTATGTTGGCGCGGTCAGCTTCTCCGACAGCGACAGCCGTCTCGCCTGGCAGGCGATCCTTGGCATGCGCTATGCAATCACGCCGAACATCGATCTCGGCCTGAAATATCGCTTCTTCAATGCTTCGCGGCTGCGCTTCGACGACAGCTTCCCAACCAGCGCGACGGCGAGCATTCCGGTCGCGGTCAGCTCACGGTTCCGGTCGCACAGCCTGCTCGCGAGCCTGATCTACAACTTCTATTCACCGCCTCCGCCGCCTCCGCCGCCTCCGCCACCGCCTCCGCCGCCTCCTCCGGCGACGCAGACGTGCCCGGATGGCTCGGTGATCCCGGCCACGGCGACCTGCCCGGCTCCGCCGCCTCCGCCTCCACCGCCGCCTCCGGCGCCCGAGCGCGGTCTCTAAGCGGACCGAACAGGCAAGAATTCCGGCTCGGGCTTCGGCCCGGGCCGGTTTTTTTTGGACTCAAGTAAGTAGGCTCCGCGGGATGCTTGCCGGCGCGGCCGCTTCTAGTTGGCCGCCTGGTAGCTCGCGGCGAACTGTGTCGGCGGCGCTTTGTCCCATCCGTAGAAATCGTCGGTGTAGCTAAGCTTGCCGTCCGTCACCTGCGCGGTGAGGTAGGTGAGCACAATCGGAACGCCCTGCGCCAGCTGGACCCGAACCTCGGGATCGGCGCTGGGCGCCACCGGCTCGGTTCCAAGGAGCCAGCGGCCGAGCCGCCGAGCATCCTCGACGCGGACGCAGCCATTACTGAGATTGCGCAACTCCTTGGCAAACAGCGCCTTGTTGGGCGTGTCGTGGAGATAGATGTCTTCCGGGTTGGGGAACGGGAATTTCAGATTTCCCATTGAGTTCAGCGGGCCCGGATCCTGCTGGACGAGCAAGTGGGTCTTGCCCGCCGCCGCTGCCTTCCAGTCGACCGTCGCCGGGTCAACGATCTTGGGATTTTCGCTCCACGCTTCGATGACGTTGTAGCCGCGCGACTTCAGATACTTGGGGCCCAGCCGCAGCACGTTCGGGGCGATGGTCTTGCGAACCAGATGATCGGGCGCGTGCCAGTATGGATTGTAGGTCACGTAATACATGATGCTCGCGATCAGCGGCGTCGGAAGTTCATTGGTGCCGACGATGATCTTCATTGAATCGACGGGTTGGCCGTTTTCGAACAGGGTGAGACGCTGGCTGCCGGAATCCACCAGCATGAACTTGCCGCGTGCAGGGATTGAGCGGGCGCGGTCGAGGTTGGCGAGAAGCCTCGGATCCGGCGTGAAATTGCCGCTTGCCTGCGCCTCGGCCCAGGCAGCATCGCGCAACTGCCGATAGACGCTGTTCACGGCGGAAGTCGCGACGAGATAGTCGCCGAGCGACGGCGCTGCAGCCGCCGTTAAGAGAATCTCATCGGCATTGGTGCCTTGGGGTTTCAACACCGGATAGGCGTAGATCATGCCTGCCGTCGGGCGCCTGATGGCCTGAACGTAGGACACCCAGGCGGCCGAGAGCATTCGTTCGGCCGCGGCGATGTCCGCCGGGTTGCCGCTGCGCGCTTGCGTCACTGCTGCCTGGACTTGCGCAGCGAGCTGGGGACCCTGCGCGAAGCCATCGAACGGCGCCCGCTGGAGAATAGCGGTGAGCTGGCCAATCGCCGGATCGTCATAACCCGACCGGAGCCAGATCGGCTTCGAGCCATAGGTCGCGTAATAAGCAGCGACCGACGCCGCGGCGGGAAGCGGCGCCGAAGCCGAAGTCTGAGCCGCGGCCGGCGAGGCTGGAACAAGCGCTCCGAGCGCCACGCCAAGCAAGTTCACCTTCAGCTTCACCGCAAAACCCCCAACTTGAGACCAGGATTCTAGGCAAGAACTATCCCATGTCCAACCTGCATTGACGATGAACCTCGCGGCCCACTGTCTTGTCTTCGGCGCGGTTCGGCTTAGGCAGGCCGCCACTGTCAAGCAAAGGAAGCAAGATGGAGGTCAAGGGAGCAGCCGCGGTCGTCACCGGAGCGGCATCGGGCCTGGGCGAGGCGACTGCGCGCGAGCTCGCCCGCAGGGGCGCGAAGGTCGCGGTTTTCGACCACGACGTGCAGCGCGGCGAGCAGGTCGCGAGCGAGATCGGCGGCGTCTTCTGCGAGGTCGACGTGACGTCGGACGAGAAGGTCACGGCGGCCTTCGAAAAGGCGCGGGCGGCGCATGGGCAGGAACGCATCCTGGTCAATTGCGCGGGGGTCGCCAATGCTGCCAAGACGGTTGCGCGCGACAAGGAGACGAAAGCCGCGAGATTCTACCCGCTGCAGCAGTTCGAGCTGGCCATCCAGATCAATCTTATTGGCACCTTCCGCTGCATCGCCAATTCCGCTTTCGGGATGGTCGACCTCGAGCCCCTCGCCGACGGCGAGAAAGGGGTCATCATCAACACCGCCTCGGTCGCGGCCGAAGACGGCCAGATCGGCCAGGCCGCTTACTCGGCATCCAAGGGCGGCGTGCTGGCGATGGCGCTGCCCATCGCGCGCGACCTGATGAACGAAGGGGTGCGCGTCAACACCATCCTTCCCGGCGTGTTCAAGACGCCGATGGTGGCGATGATGCCGCCGAACGTTCAGGATGCGCTGGGCGCACAGGTCCCGTTTCCCAAGCGTCTGGGCCAAGCCGAGGAATATGCGCGGCTGGCCTGCTTCCTGATCGAGAACGTCTACATGAACGCAGCTTCGGTGCGTCTCGACGGCGGGATCCGGATGGCGCCCCGCTGATGATCGACCACGCGCGGCTCCTCGACGATCTCGCGGAGGCGGCGCGCGAAGCCGGCGAAGCCATTGTGAGGGTGGTGCGGCGCGGCTTCGAAGTCGAAGCCAAGCAGGATTCATCGCCGGTCACCGAGGCCGACCGGGCCGCGGAATTGGTGATTCTGGCGGCGCTGGCGCGCGCTGCGCCGGGTGTGCCGGTGATTGCCGAAGAGGAAGTCGCGGCGGGACGCATTCCGGCGCATGACGATACCTACTTCCTCGTCGACCCGCTGGACGGGACCAAGGAATTCGTCCGCGGCGGCGACGATTACACGGTCAATATCGGCCTGATCGAGGCTGGAACGCCCAGGCTCGGCGTCGTCTTCGCGCCAGCCACCGGCCGGCTGCACGGCGGCCGCGCCGGCAGCGGCGCCTGGCTTGATGAAGGGCAGGGACGCGCGCCAATCCAGACGCGTCCGCGCGGTGAGCTGCTGACGGCGGTTGCCTCGAGGTCGCACCTCAACCAGGCGACCGTGGATTATCTGCAGCAGGCGGCCGGAGGGTGCGGATACGTGGCCGTTGGGTCGTCACTCAAATTCTGCATCGTCGCCGAGGGGCACGCGGATATTTATCCACGCGCCTCGCCAACCAGCGAATGGGATACGGCCGCCGGTCATGCGGTGCTGCTCGCGGCCGGCGGGCTGGTGGACGGGCCGGACGGCCGACCGCTGCGCTACGGCAAGCGCGCGTTCCTCAACCGTGCATTCGTCGCCACTTCGGGATGGAAGCCGCCGCCCATGGATCGCTACCTCGAACCGTTTGCCGGAGGAGGCGACTTGCCCCAGGGGCTTTAGCGCGGCGCGGGTCCTCCGAGCCGCCACGGCAAGGAGTCGGTCCATTCCGGAGTTTTCTCTGGACGTTGGGTGACCGATCGGCTCAGCCGAAGTGACTGGACCTCCAGTCGCGCAGCCTCGATCCGCCAATGGAGCTCGCGCGCTTCCAGGCGCCGTTCAGCGTCGAGGTCGAGCGTGATGAGCAGCTGACGCGCCTGAGTGAGCGCGTCCGAAAGCTCGGCGAGCCAGCGCGCGCGCTCTGCCGCCGCCACTTCGGCCGGTACGCCCAACATCGAATCCCCCCGAGCAGGCGGCATCATGCACGCCAAGCCGAAGAAGGTTCCATGTCTTCGCGTCCGTTATGGAGCCGAAATCGTCTGACTTTTGTCCGGAATGCGCGTTATCAGGGACGTGCTCGGTACCGCATCTCCTTCAGGGGCAACCCGTATGGACGCGTATCTGAGCCGTGCAGCGACCGCCAAATTCGACGGCCCGCCAGTTCTCCTGGTGGCGAGCAGCGACGCCGCAATGACGCGCGCCGAAACCACCATCATCGACGGGGGGCTGCGGGTCGGCGCAAAATTGCCGCTCGAAGATGCCACTGAGCGGATAGCCGTGCAGCCGGCGGCAACGGCGGTCTGGCTGGAGCTGGACAAGGATTGCGGCGGCCCGCTCGACGAATTGCTGGACGTCATCGTCCGCGACGTCCGCGACCATCGCTATGCCGCGGTCGTGTCGACCGACGCGGCAATGCTCGACGTCGTCGCCGCCCGAATCGACGAGACCTGTGTCGAAATCATCGTCAACGCCGATGATGCGGAACGAGCGGCGGCGCTTCCCCTGGCACTGGCGTCGCGCAAATGGGCCGAGCGGTACGCCGACGTTGCAAGCGACAAGAACGCCGAGCGCCTTCGGCAGCTTAGCGAGGAGGTCGGCCGGATCGCTTCGACCCTCGCCCGGCTCTCCGCCGGACCTGGAACCTCCCGCCCCACGCTGACGCCGGTTCCGGCGGGCGATATTCCACCCTTGTCAGCGGACACCGTCCGCAACGTCATTCGCGCCCGCCGGACCCGCGCGCGCTACTTCTCGGAGGAGCTGTTCGCCGACCCCGCGTGGGACATGCTGCTCGATTTGCTCCAGGCCGAAATCGCGCAACTGCGGGTCCCGGTGTCGAGTCTGTGCATCGCGGCGGCGGTGCCCGCGACGACCGCGTTGCGCTGGCTGAAGACCCTCGTCGCGCAGGGCCTCTTCATCCGCCGGGCCGATCCGCATGACGGGCGCCGGGTATTCGTCGAGCTGGCGCCCGAAACGAGCCAGGCGCTTCGGCGCTATTTTGCCGAGATCGGTCCGGTGGCGGTGATCTGACCGGTTGCAGCACGGCCGCCCGCGTGGCACGGAATCGGCGCGCGGGCGCTTAGCTCAGTTGGTAGAGCATCTCGTTTACACCGAGAGGGTCGGCGGTTCGAGCCCGTCAGCGCCCACCATGCCGCGCGATGCATGGCATTTCAGGGCAGGTGCTGCACCAGCTGCACCAGCGCCCACCAGGCCGCGGCGAAAGTGACCGACACCAGAGCCAGGCTCGCGGCCGTGGCCAGCAAGCCGAAAATTATGAGCACTCCATCGCGATAGATCAGCGCCAATGCGAACAGGCACAGCGCCAGCGCGGGCGCGTGATTGCCGAGCGGTATCGGCAGCCACAGGATCGCCGACAGGAGCAATCCCACCAGGCCGATGAAACGCGCTGCGCGGTGGCTGGTCAATCCGCACAACCGGGGCTTCAGGACGCGCTCCACGCGCCGTTCCCATGGCTCGATCTTGCGGCTGATCCGGGCGAGTTGATCGGTGCTGATCCCCCGTTTGTCGAGCCGGCGGGGAAACCAGGGATGCCGCCGGCCCACCACCATCTGCGCGGTGAGCATCAGCAACGGCAGGCCAGTGACTGTGGTCGCGCCCGGCGGGAGCGGGAGCAGGTTGATCGCCGCGAACACCAACAGCAGGCCGCCCCATGCCCGATCGCGCAGGTGAGCCGAGACGTCGCTCAACGTCAGCCGATCGCCTTCATGGGCGTCGAGCAGCTGTCCCAGCAGCTGTGAAAACGGGAGCGGCTGGTCAGGCGGCCGCTCGGCAGCTTCAGCCGACATCAGTGCTCCAATCGTTCACGCACGCGATAGCGCGTCAGCGCCGCGACCTCGACAAATTGACCGCTACGGCCTCGCGAATGAGCGCCTTGAACGCGGTCTCGTCGATGGTATCGCCTTCGCGCAGGTCGATCGCGCGCCGGGTGCCGCCTTCGAGACTCGCGTTGAACAGCCGTGCCGGATCGT
>JAICVC010000006.1 GCA_025935515.1 Sphingomonas sp. | reverse complement strand
GGCCGTTTTTCCACGAACGCAGCCATGCCTTCCTTCTGATCCTCGGTGCCGAAAAGGCCGTGGAACAGCCGCCGCTCGAAGCGGATGCCCTGGCCGAGCGGAATTTCGAACGCGGCGTTGACCATTTCCTTGGTCGCGACCGCCGCGAGCGGTGGCATTGCCGCGATCGCTTCGGCGGTCTTCAGCGCTTCGTCGTGCAGGTCGGCCGCCGGCACGACCTTCGCGACGAGGCCCGAGCGTTCGGCTTCCTCGGCGCCCATCATCCGGCCGGTCAGGCACATCTCCATCGCCTTGGCCTTGCCGACGGCCCAGGTGAGGCGTTGCGATCCGCCCATGCCGGGCGTGACGCCGAGCTTGATTTCAGGCTGGCCGAACTTCGCGCTGTCGGCGGCGATGATGAAATCGGCCATCATCGCGACTTCGCAGCCGCCGCCGAGCGCATAGCCTGCGACCGCCGCGATCCACGGCTTGCGGGTCGTCGTGACCTTCTCCCAGCCGGCGAAAAAGTCCGACGAATACATGTCGGCAAAGCCCTGGCTCGACATCTCCTTGATGTCGGCGCCAGCGGCGAACGCTTTCTCCGAGCCGGTGAGGATCAGGCAGTGCTGGCTGTTGTCCGCGTCGTAGGCGCCGAACACCTCGATCAACTCCTTCAGCACCTGGCTGTTAAGCGCGTTGAGCGCCTCCGGCCGGTTGAGCGTAACCAGCGTGACAGCGCCGCGCTGCTCGACCAGGATGGTTTCGTACCCCATTTCAGTCTCCATAACTCGTCATTGCGAGCGGAGCGAAGCAATCCAGTTTCGCGCCGCTGGATTGCTTCGTCGCTGCGCTCCTCGCAATGACGATGGCGTTAGAAATCGAACGGCCGCCACTGCTCTTCCAGCGGAAGGGGCTCGAAGAATGCTTCGACGTCGCGGTCGCCGATCACTTCCGGACGGGCGGGCTGCCAGTTGGGCTTGTTGTCCTTGTCGATGAGCAGCGCCCGGACGCCTTCCTTGAAGTCGGGATGATGGATCAGCCGGACCATGATCCCGTACTCCATCCGCATCTCGTCGACGAAGTGCAGCTGATAGGGGCTCTCCTGCAGCAGCCTGAGGCTGACCTTGCAGGCAATCGGCGACTTGGTCCGGATGGTCGCTGCTTCCGTGCCGGCCCATTCGTCGCCGCCCTTCGCACCGGTGTCGAGCGCTTCGAGGATGTCCTCCAGCCGGTCGGAGGCGAAATAGCGGTCGATCTTCTGGAGATTGCCCATAATCCGCGCTTCGGGGACATATTCCTCGCTGAGCTCGTCGAGCACGGCCTGGGTGCGGAACGGCTGGGCAATGATCCGTTCCTTGGCCTCCTCGAGCCGCTCGGACGGAAGGTAATGCGTGGCGAGCCTCAGCCGCAGGCATTCGGCCCCATCCAGCCGGGCGCCGGTCAGCGCCAGGAACTGCGCGAGACGGCCGCGCAGGCGCGACAGGTAACGGCCCCCGCCGACGTCGGGGAAGATGCCGATTGTCGTTTCCGGCATTGCCAGCACGGTGCGTTCGGTCGCGACCCGGTAGCGGCAGGGCAAAGCGATGCCGACACCACCGCCCATCGTGATCCCGTCCATGAACGCAACGCCGGGCTTGGCGTAGGTATATTCGAGGTGGTTGAGGCGATATTCGTCGAAGAAGAATGCGCGCGCCGCCGCCTCATGTCCCTCGACGTCCTGCGAAATGCCGACGACGTCGCCGCCCGCGCAGAAGCCGCGGCCCTCGGCATGGTCGATCAGGATGATGCGCACGTCGGGGTCGTCGCGCCATTCGATGAGCGCGCTGGCCATGTCGCGGACCATCTGGCGGTTGAGGCTGTGCAGCGCCTTTGGGCGGTTGAGGCGCAGGCGCCCGGCCAGGCCCTCTTTCTTCGTCAGTACATCCTGGCTGGTCACGGGCATGTCCATCACGGCATCATCACGTAGCGGCCGGGCGCCGGTTCGATCGGGTCCCTGGGCTGGCGCGAGGCCACGGTTTTGCCGCTCCCTTTCGAGCTGAGCCAATTGGTCCACCAGGGCCACCAGCTGCCTTCATGGCGCGACGCCGTCGCGACCCATTGCTGCGGGTCGGCCGGCTGCTCGCGGTTCGTCCAATAGCCGTGCTTATTGGCGGCTGGCGGATTGATGACGCCGGCATTGTGGCCGGACCCACCAAGGACGAAGTCGGCGCCGACGTGGCGCGCGCCCTGGTACACGGCTTCCCACGCCGAAACGTGATCGTCCTTGAGGGCGATGACCAGCATCGGCGCCGTGATGGCGCCAAGGTCGATCGGCGTGCCGCGCACCTCGAAGCCCGCGGGCTCCTTGAGCTTGTTGTCGAGCAGTAGGTCGCGGTTGTAGCTTTTGAGGAAGGCGGCGGGGATGCGGGCGCCGTCCTCGAACCAGTAAAGCAGGTCGGACGGCGGGGCGGGCTTGTCGAGCAAATAGTGGTTCACCACCGACGACCAGATGAGGTCGTTCGCCCGCATTGCGGCGAACAGCCGCTGGAGCTCCAAACTGTCCGCATAGCCCTGGCGTTCGAGATGCTCTTCAAGCGCGGAGAGGTGGCTCTCGTGGACGAAGGCCGCCCATTCGCGCATGTCGGAGAAGTCGACGAGGCTACCGATCAGCGTTGCGCTGTTGACCTCGTCGGCGCGGCCCTTGGCTGCCAGCCACGCCAAGGCGATCGCGACCACGGTCCCGCCGAGGCAGAAAGCGAACAGGTCAGGCGACGTTCCGGTGCGCTTGCGAACTTGGGTTGCCGCTTCGACCACCCCATCGACGACATAGTCGCCGACGTCCTTGTCCTTGTGCTCGTCGCCCGGGTTGACCCAGCTGATCACGAACACCGTCCGGCCTTCATCGACCAGCCATTTGACCAGGCTCTGCCGCGGCACGAGGTCGATCATGTAATAACGGTTCACCAGCGGCGGCACGTAGAGCAGAGGCTCGGCCGCGACCTTGTCCGTCGTTGGGGTGTACTGGATGAGCTGGAACAGCTCGTTTTCGTAGACCACCGCGCCCGGCGTCGCCGCGACGGTCTCGCCCTTCTTGAAGGCATCCGGATCGGTGCGGCGCTGGACGATGCCCTTGCCGCTGGAAACGTCCTCAAGCAGGTTGGCGAAGCCCTGCACAAGATTCTGCCCGCCGGTCTCCTTGGTGCGTTTGACCACTTCCGGATTGGTGGCCGGGAAGTTGGTGGGCGCTATCGCGTTCAGATACTGATCGAGGAGAAAGCGCGCCATCGCGCCCTGCGAGCCGTTACCGGCGGTCTTCTCGACCGTGTCACGAAGCTGCTTCGACGCCAGCAGATACGCATCGCGAAGCGCACGGTAATAGGGATCGTCCTGCCATTCCGCCGCGGAGAAGCGTCGGTCGCGCGGCTTCTCAGTCGGCGTTCCCGAGAGCGCGCCGGTCCAGAAGTCGCTCCACTGCCTGGCGGCCTCGAGTTGGACGTTGAGCAATTCCGCCGGCCGCGCCGCGAGCCCCATCGCGGCTTCTCCCGCCGCTTGGGCGAGCGCGAAGGGATCGAACGGAAGCGTCGGCTTGCTGCTCGCCATGACTATTGCCGAAGCATGTCGCGGCTGACGATCACACGCATGACCTGGTTGGTGCCCTCGAGGATCGAATGGACGCGAAGATCGCGCCAAAAGCGTTCGATCGGATAGTCCATCAGATAGCCGTAGCCCCCGTGAAGCTGGAGCGCGCGGTCGACCACCGACGAGCCGGTGTCGGTCGCGAGGCGCTTGGCCATCGCTGCGAACCTGGTCTTGTCGGGCGCATTGGCGGTGACCTTGGCCGCTGCGACATAGAGAAGGTAGCGAGCGGCCTGCAGCTCGGTCTCCATGTCGGCCAAGGTGAATTGCGTCGCCTGGAAGTCGGCGATCGCCTGGCCGAACTGCTTGCGGTCCTTGGTGTAGGTGATTGCCTCGTCGAGGCAGCGCTGGCCGCCTCCGAGCGAACAGGCGCCGATGTTCAGCCGACCGCCGTCGAGACCCATCATGGCGATTCGAAAGCCTTCGCCTTCGGCGCCGACGCGATTGGCGACGGGAACGCGAACTTCGTCGAAATTCACCTGGCTCGTCGGCTGCGAATGCCAGCCCAGCTTCTTCTCCTGCGCGCCGAAGCTGACGCCCTTCATGTCCTTTTCGATGACGAGGGCGGTAATTCCCTTAGGGCCGTCCTCGCCGGTGCGGGCCATCGCCACCATCACGTCGTTGGCGCCGCCGCCGGAGATGAACGCCTTGGATCCCGTTACGACATAATGATCGCCGTCGAGCACGGCCCTGGTCTTGAGCGCCGCCGCGTCGGATCCCGACGAGGGCTCGGTCAGGCAGTAGCTGCCCATGTGGTCCATGGTAATCATTGCGGGAAGATACCGCTGCTTCACCTCGGCCGAGCCGAAGCGGTCGATCATCCAGCAGACCATGTTGTGGATCGAGATGAACGCGCTGGTGGAGGGGCAGCCGTACGCCAACGCCTCGAAGATCAGGGCAGCCTCCAGCCGCCCCAAGCCGATGCCGCCGCTTTCCTCCGACACGTAGATGGCGCCGAAGCCGAGCTCGGCGGCCTCACGGATCGTATCGCGCGGGAAGATGTGCTTCTCGTCCCACTCGGCCGCGAAGGGCGTAATGGCGTCGGCGGTGAACTTGCGCGCCATCTCCTGGATCTGGAGCTGGTCGTCGGTCAGGTCGAACTGGGTCATCGCGCGGGCGCTCTAGCCCGCGACTTCCTCTTTGAGCAATCCTTCGAACCGAAGCACGTGGCGGACCGAAGGGCGCTGCATCAAGCGCTCCCGAAATGCGGTCAGGTTGGGCCAGTTGGTTAGCCCGATCATCATGTCGGTCCAGCCGCTGATCACGAACAGGTACGGATCGGCTAGCGTCAGCGTGTCGCCGAGCACGAAGGGTCCGCTGCCGAGCCGGCCTTCGACATAATCGAGCTTGCGGGCGATGTGGTCCCGGAAGAATTTCTTCGTTTCGTCGCCGGCGTCGCGGCTGAACAGGGGAGAGAAGCTCTTGTGCAGCTCGGTGGTGATGAAATTGACCATTTCGAGCACGCGGTAGCGGCGAAAATCGCCGACCGGGGGCAGGACATCGGACCCGGCGCGGTCTCCGAGATATTGCAGGATCACCGCGTTCTCGGTCAGCACTTCGCCATTGTCGAGTGCGAGCGCGGGAACCGCGCCTTTGGGGTTGATCTGCAGGTACGAGCTGCCGTCCTCTAGCGTCTTGCTGCGCAAGTCGACCCGCGCGGCGTCATGCGCGAGGCCGATCTCGTGGAGCAGGATGTGCGGGGCCTGGGAGCAGGCGCCGGGCGAATAATAAAGCTTCATCGCCGAGTCCTCCTGATCAGTGGTTGTTGCCGAGGTCGTTGACGTCGGGATTGTCGTCGCCGGCGTTGAGCTCGCCCGACGAGGTTTCGCTGCTTTCGTCGGGAGGCAGAGTCTCGATCTCGGCGTTGGCCGGCAGCTGGCCGTACGCCAGGTTGCCCTCGACCGACATATCGGCGTTGGCCGCCGCTTCGTTGGTTTCCGCCTTGTGGCAACCTGCAAGCGCCGCAGCGCCGACGAACAAAGTCAGGATCCTAGTTGCATTTGGCATAAATGAAGCTCGCGCTTGGCTTGGTTTCGGTCCGCGTCAGCCGCCCTTTTTCGACCTTTAGGGCCTCATATCTGGTCCAGCTCTGGCCTTCGCCGGTGAAGGCGAAATCGCCGCTGATCGAATCGTCGTCGCTGGCAATGCCCGCGGCGGGAACGGCGCGCGATTCGTAGAAGTGCAAATCGTCGGCGGTGATTGTCAGCAGCCCCTTCGCGTCACTTCGGCCGGTCATGCAGTCCCCGGGCGTGAGACCCCAACGCCCCTGCAGCCCCGCCGGGATTTTGGATGTTGGCGGAGGAAGCGGCTTGGCCGGCTGGGTATCGGCACGCGGCCCGCCCGAGGCGCTGGGCGCGGTCGCCTTGGTGTCCGGGAGGCCAGCAGTCCCGGCTACGGCCTTGTCGTCCACCGGGTCGCGGCCGCCGCAGGCGGCGACTGCGAACAGGAGCGCAATAGTGGCGAACGGCACACGCATCACGGCCGTTCAACCGTTCAGGCATGCATTCCGTTGCAGCCCGATGCGAGGACGAGCTGCTAGTAGCTGACCGCGGCCAGGCAGGGGACGCGGTCGTCGACGCCTTCCCGGAAATCCGCCCGGCTGAAGAACCAGCCGTCGCGCTTGAACCCGCGGAACGCCTCGCTGGTCAGCCGGAGCCCGAAGTCGGTCTGGTCGGAGACGACATAGGAAACCCCGCCGCCCTCGGCCTGCTGCCGCACCGCGCCGCCGCGATAGCGCAGGACCAGCTGCCCTGGCTGCGGCGGTGCGCCGCTCCAGACATTCACCTCGCGCCCCGCCAGCACGACGCGAGCGCCCTGCGCGCCGCCATGTCCCTGCGGAAGGATCAAGGCGCGGTCGCCACGCGCCAGGCGAACGGCATAGCCGCCGCCGCAAAAATAACCCGGTCCCGTATACTCCACGGTGCGCGGGCCGGTCCATTGCATCGCGGCCGCCGCGGCAATCGTCAGCAGGATCATGACTCACCCCCATCGCCGAAACGATGGCGGTGCCTTAGCTTGAAACGGCGCGCCGAACCAGCAGCCTCACCCGAACGTCGGGATGATGAACGCGCTTTCGCCGTGGGCGCCGCCGTCGGGCCAGCGCTGCGTCACCACCTTGTTCTTGGTCCAGAAGCGCAAGCCCTCCTGCCCATACTGGCCGATGTCGCCGAAGCCGGAGCGCTTCCAGCCCCCGAAGCTGTGGTAGCTGACCGGCACCGGGATCGGCACGTTGATGCCGACCATCCCGACGTTGACGCGGGCGGTGAACTCGCGGGCGGCGTGGCCATTGCGGGTGAAGATGGCGACGCCGTTTCCGTACTCGTGGCTCGAGGGCAGGCGCACCGCTTCCTCGAAATCCCTGGCGCGGACCATCTGCAGCACCGGGCCGAAAATCTCGTCCTGGTAGCTCTTCATGTCCGGCGTGACGTGGTCGAATAGGGTCGGGCCGATGAAGAAGCCTTCCTCGTGGCCCTGGAGCGTGAAGCCGCGGCCATCGACGACCAACTCGCCGCCTTCGTCGATGCACATCTGGATGTAGTGCTCGATGCGCTCCTTGTGCGCCTTGCTGACCACCGGGCCGTAATGGGCGTCCGGATCGGTCGAAACGCCGACGCGGAGGGACTCGATGGCAGGAATGAGCTTCTCGCGGAGGCGGTCGGCGGTTTCATCGCCGACGGGCACAACCACCGGCAGCGCCATGCAGCGCTCGCCGGCCGAGCCGAATGCGGCGCCGGCGAGGTCGTTGACGACCTGGTCGAGGTCGGCATCGGGCATGACGATGCCGTGGTTCTTGGCGCCGCCGAACGCCTGGACCCGCTTCCCGTTCGCGGTGCCGCGCGAGTAAATGTACTGGGCGATGTCGCTGCTGCCGACGAAGCTCACCGCCGCGATGTCCGGGTGGTCGAGGATCGCGTCGACCATCTCCTTGTCGCCGTGGACGACGTTGAGGATCCCATCGGGGAGGCCCGCTTCCTTCATCAGCTCGGCCAGCCGGTTGGGGACGCTTGGGTCCCGTTCGCTCGGCTTGACGATGAAGGCGTTGCCGCAGGCGATCGCCATTCCGAACATCCACATCGGGATCATCGCCGGGAAGTTGAACGGCGTGATCCCGGCGCCGATGCCGAGCGGTTGGCGCATCGAATAGACGTCGATGCCCGGCCCCGCGCCGACGGTATATTCGCCCTTCAGCGCCTGCGGGATTCCGCAGGCATATTCGATGACCTCGAGCCCGCGCTGCACATCCCCGCGGGCGTCGGCGATGACCTTGCCGTGCTCGCTCGACAGCAGGTGCGCGAGCTCATCCATGTTCTTCTCGACCAGCTCCTTGAACTTGAACATGACGCGCGCGCGACGCTGCGGGTTGGTCGCGGCCCAGCCCGGCTGCGCGGCCTTGGCGGCGTCGACCGCCTTCTGCAGGTCGGCCGCGGTGCCGAGGCGGACGTGGGCCTGGACCTGGCCCTGGTTGGGGTCGAACACATCCCCCTGGCGCTCGCCCGAAGCGAAAGTGGAACCGCCGATGAAATGGTCGATGCTGCGAAGCATTGGTACGCGTCCTCGTGGAGTCTCAAGTGGGAATGGTGGCGGCACTAGACCCGGCCAGACGCAAATGCCAGTTGCCCGGGCCGAGGAGAGGGAGAGTCGCGATGCGTAAACTGGCTGCTGTCGGGTGCCTGCTGCTGGTCGGGGCCGCGCCGGCTCCGTCCGTGGATGCGAAGCTCCGAGCGATTATCGCGCCCGTCAGCCAGGCTCAGCTGCGGAACACGATCGAGTCTCTGGTGAGTTTCGGGACTAGGCACACCTTGTCGAGTCAGACCGACCCGAAGCGCGGGATCGGCGCTGCGCTGAACTGGACCGAGGGCCAGTTCAAGAGCTTCGGGCTGGAAACAATTCGGCCGTGCGAGATCATGACCAACCAGCGTGTGCCAACGCCGACGCGCATCTGCGACATGGTCGCGATCCAGCGCGGCACCGATCGGCCCAACGACGTCGTCATTATCCAGGGGCACATCGACAGCCGCGTTACCGACGTCATGAACTTCACCTCGGAGGCGCCCGGCGCGAACGACGACGGCTCCGGCACCGCCGCAGTGGTCGAGGCAGCGCGGGTGCTGTCGAAACACAAGTTCCCCGGGACGATCGTCTATGCCGCGCTGTCTGGCGAAGAGCAGGGGCTGATGGGCGGCAAGGTGCTGGCGAACTACGCCAAGGCGCAGGGCTGGAATGTCGTCGCCGTGCTCAACAACGACATCATCGGCAATTCATGCTCATCGGACGGCGTCTGCGATTCCACGCATGCGCGGGTACTGTCGGAGGGGCCGCGCTCGCAGGGGCAGGCGGAGCTGGCCGCGCAGACCCACAGCCTCGGCGGCGAGAATGACGCGCCCTCGCGCAACATCTCGCGCTATCTCGACAGCCTCGCCGACAGGCTGAAGATCGGGCTCGACGTGCGGCAGATCTGGCGCACGGATCGCTTCGGCCGCGGCGGCGACCACATTCCTTTCCTCGAGATGGGCTATCCGGCGGCGCGGATCAGCGTCGCGATCGAGAATTACGACTGGCAGCATCAGGATTTGAGGACCGAGAACGGCAAGCGTTACGGCGACATCATCGACCATGTCGACTTAGCCTATCTCGCCAAGATGACCAAGCTGAACGTCGCCGCGCTCGCGAGCATCGCCAGCGCCCCACCGCCGCCCGAGCCGAAGGTTGAAGGCGCGGTGAGCACGGATACGCACATCAGTTTTCCACGGGTCTCCAGCGCTTGGCGATACATGGTTCGCTGGCGGCGAACAGACTCCAACCAGTGGGAGGTTGCACGTGAAGTGGACATAATGTCCGTACCTCTCGGCAACGGATGTTTCCCGCCACCAATCCGGGAGGCCACGCCGCAGGGTTTGGTACCCGAGACAGACCTTATCTGCGACGTCACCCTGCCCCACATCCGCGTAGACGACTGGGTGTTCGGCGTTTCCTCGGTGAGCAAGGACGGGTTCGAGAGCCCAGTCGCCTCTGCGGTACCGGGCGGGGCGTTCCATCCCTATATTGCTCCACCGAAGAAGTAAGCTCGTCATTGCGAGCGGAGCGAAGCAATCCAGTTTCGCGTTGATTGCTGGATTGCCGCGGCGCTTCGCGCCTCGCAATGACGAAGGAGGAGTTGCGTCATGGCCGGTGGATGGACGCGCGACGGCGCGGTGCAGGACCAGATCGACGACACCGTGAAGGAAGCAATCCTTCGCGCCCGCGCGCTGACGCCCAAGGGCGAGAGTGCGGAGGAATGCGACGATTGCGGCGAACCAATCCCCGCGAAGCGGCGCGAGGCGCTGCCCGGCGTTCGCACCTGCGTCGCCTGCCAGTCAGAGCGCGACAAGCGCGTGGTTCACTCCACCATCAACCGCCGCGGCAGCAAGGACAGCCAGCTGCGTTGATTCTGCTGTCCTACAGGGGCTCTGCTCGGCTAGGCGCAAAACTATGAGTTTTCGCATCCGCCGCCGGCACCTGGCGAACGATCGCGAAGGTTACGAAGTGGACGAAGTGGAGGGAGACCCGATTCTTCCACTTCGCGCTCAGTTCTGATGGCTCGGAAGCGTTCCGCAGGACTGCCTACCCGCAAGCAGATCCTCGATTTTATCGCTTCGTCCGACCAACCGGCGGGCAAGCGCGAGATCGCGCGGGCGTTCGGGCTCTCGGGGCAGGACAAGATTGATTTGAAGCGGCTGCTCAAGGACATGGCCGACGAGGGGCTGATCGACTCTTCGCCCGGCCGCGCCTTCCATCAGTCGGGCGGCGTTCCGAAGGTCACGGTGCTTCGGGTCCAGGCCGTCGACGACGGCGGCACCGTCTGGGCCGTTCCGGAGCAATGGCATGCCGAGAATCCGCCGCCACGGCTGCGGCTGATCGAGCGAGGGCGCCGCGACGCGCTCGGGATCGGCGACCGCGTGCTCGCGCGGACCGAGCAGAAAGGCGAAGGCTTCATCGCTCATCCGATGAAGAAGCTCGAGCGCGCGGCCGAGCTGGTGCTCGGCGTCGTCAAGCGGGAGGGCACGCGTTTCTGGCTGTCCCCGGTCGACAAGCGCGAGCGGCGCGAGCTGGCGATTGCCGATTTGAAGGACGCCGAGGCTGGCGACCTGGTGCTGTGCGAAGTCACCGGCCGGCCGCCGCGTGCCAGTGCCCGCGTCGATGCGGTGCTCGGCGATCCCTTCGCGCCGCGCAGCTTCAGCCTGATCGCGATCCACAAGCATGGGCTTCGCGCAGAATTCGCGCAGGAGGCGATCGACGAGGCGCACCGGGTGTCGAAGCTTCCACTGGGCGAGCGCGAGGACCTGACGCATTTGCCGATCGTCGCGATCGATCCGGAAGATGCGCGCGACCATGACGATGCGATCTGGGCTGAATCGGACGCCGACGGGGGCTGGAACGCGATCGTCGCCATCGCCGACGTCAGCTTCTACGTGCGCCCCGGTTCCGCGCTCGACCGCGAGGCGCGGGCGCGCGGCAACAGCGTCTATTTCCCCGACCGCGTCGTGCCGATGCTGCCCGAGGAATTGTCGGCCGATATCTGCTCGCTGAAGGAAGGCGAGGATCGGGCGGCGATGGCCTGCCACCTCAAGATCGACCGCGAAGGCAATCTCAAGAGCTGGCGCTTCACCCGCGCGAAGGTGCGGATCGCCGCCAACATCGCCTACGAGGATGCGCAGGCCGCGATCGATGCCCCCGCCGAGGAGCGGATCGAGGTCTCTTCGCCGACCTGCTCGATGCCGCCGATGGAAGGTCCAGTGTCGAGCGAGCTGGTCGAGAAAGCGCTGAAGCCCCTGTGGGCGTGCTGGCGCGCATTGTTCGCGGCGCGGCAGAAGCGCGATCCGCTCGAGCTCGACCTGCCCGAACGGCGAGTGATGCTCGACGAAAAGGGGCGCATCGCCTCGATCGCGCCACGCGACCGGCTCGACGCACACCGGCTGGTCGAGGACTTCATGATAGCCGCCAACGTCGCGGCGGCGCGGGCCCTCGAAGCGAAGAAGGCGCCGGTCATGTACCGGGTCCACGAGCCGCCGAGCCGCGAGAAAGTGGTCGCGCTCAAGGATTATCTGAAGACCTTCGGAATCGAATTCGCACTCGGGCAAGTGATCAAGCCCGGCACTTTCAACCGGGTCATCGAGCGGCTGGGCGAAACCAACGGGCGCGAGGAAATCATGGAGCAATTGCTGCGCACGCAGATGCAGGCGCGCTATGGCCCGGAGCGACTGGGGCATTTCGGGCTGGCGCTCGCGAGCTATGCGCATTTCACGTCGCCGATCCGGCGCTACGCCGACCTGCTGGTCCACCGTTCGCTGGTCAGCGCCTACAAGCTAGGCGACGGCGGCCTGCCGCCGGGCGAGGAGGAGCGGTTCGAGCCCATCGGTGAGCAAATCTCGATGCTCGAGCGGCGCGCGATGGAGGCCGAGCGGGAGACGGTCGATCGCTACGTCGCGGCTTATTTGTCGGACCAGGTCGGGCAACTGGTCGAGTGCCGCATCACCGGCGTGCAGCCGTTCGGCTTCTTCGCTGCGGTCGAGGATTTGGGCGGCGACGGCCTGATCTTCGCAAAGGACCTCGGCCGCGAATATTTCCGTTACGACGAGGCCGCGCGGACGCTGGTCGGCGACGAGACGGGCGAGACCTATCGCGTTGGCCAGCGGCTGACGCTGCGCCTCGCCGAGGCGAATCCGGTCACCGGCTCGTTGCGCTTCGAGCTCCCCGAGGGCCGCTACGGCGGCGGTTCGTCGCCCCCTCGTCGCGACCGGACGCGCGGCGGCGGCAAGCGTGGACGGCCGGCGAATATCCGGCATAACAACCGAAGACGATGAGGCCCGGTAGGAGAGCGTGATGGCCACAGCCGCAGCAGCCGCGATCGCCAAAGCGCGGCGCGACATCCAGCATCACTTCTTCAGCCATGACGCGGTGCGGCCTGACCGGGCGGTATCGTTCGGACCCGACAGGATCATCCAGCAACGTCAGTTCGAGCGGATGCGATCGCGCGGAATCATCCGCGAGGCGAGCCCCGGCCTCTTCTGGCTCGACGTCGTCGCATACGACATCGACCTTCGGCAGCGCTTCGCGCGCGTGCGCCTGGTGCTGCTCGCGATGGTTCTTGCGCTCGCGATCGGGCTCGGGGTGTCGATCCTCAGCCACTGATCGGAGATGGTAGCCGTCGGCTACTGATTCGTCGCCGAAATCAGCCGTTCATCTGGCGTTTATCGACAAACGCCGTTCGTCGAAATCGCTTCGACCAACAGGCGCCGCGCATCGGCGATCGAACGGGCCAGCCAATGGAAAATCGGCGCGCTACAGATGTAGCATCATCTGAGGCTGAGGAAAGCTCCGTCAAACAGCGAGACTTGATCGATAAGTGCTTTGGTGTATTATATCAGCATAACAGTGATTCGAGGCTCCAAAAGAGGGAGAAGTACGATGCGTAGATTGATCCTGTTGCCATGCGTTGCTCTGCTGACCGCCGCCGCGCCCGCCAATTCGGCACCGCAAGTTGCCACTCAGATCGCGCCATCCGACGCCCAGAAGGCGGTCACGCTTTCCGGGAACGGCAAGGACGCCGCGGCGGCCCAGGAAAAGAAAATCTGCAAGCAACTGCCGACCAGCGGGTCGCGGCTCCCCAACCGCGCCTGCCTCACTGCCAAGGAGTGGAAGCAGGTCCAGGACGAAGTTTCCCGCTAGGTTCCCCAGGGTGTGTGCCGGCGGTCCCTCGTCCGGTGCACACCCACCGTCGCAACTTTATGGCGGCCGGAGTATTGGCTCTCCAACGCAGGAGGTGCCAGTGGCCTACAAAATCGCGATCATCGTCGGCAGCCTTCGCGAAGGGAGTATCAACCGCAAGGTCGCCCGCTCGATCTGCCGGCTGAGGAACGACAATCTCAATTGCTCGATGATCGAAATCGGCGAGCTGCCCCTCTACAATCAGGATCTGGATTCGAACCCACCGCCGCAATGGACGCGCTTTCGCGAGCAGATCGCAGCGGCGGACGGCGTGCTGTTCGTCAGCCCCGAATATAATCGCGGGATCCCCGGCGTGCTCAAGAATGCGATCGACGTCGGCTCGCGCCCCTACGGCAAGAGCGTATTTGACAAGAAGCCGGCGGCCATCGTCACCGCCTCGCCCGGGAGCATCGGCGGCTTCGGCTCCAACCACCAGATCCGCCAGGCGGCGGTGTTCCTCAACATGCCGGTCATGCAACAGCCAGAGGCCTATCTGGGCCATGTCTCCGACGATGCGTTCGACGACAGCGGATGCCTGAAGGAGGGGCCGCTCAAGGATTTGATCAGCGTGCTCGCCCATGCGTTCCACGACTGGGTGGAGATGATCCTCCGCTCGCGCCAGCTGCTGGCTGAAGACAGTGCCCACGCGGCGCAGCAGGCCAAAGCCAGGGAACACGTCTGACACTTGGCGGCGATTGAACCGTTCCTTTAGCTCGTCGGACCAATCGGCAGGAGCTTCGCATGGACTTCACCTTATTGTCGCGCTGGCAGCCGCAGCTGCACGCGCTTTTGCGGATCATAACGGGACTGCTGTTCCTCGAGCATGGCACGGCAAAACTGCTCGGTTTTCCGGTCTTTCCGGAGGGGATGCCAAACCCGCTGCCGACCATGATCCTCGCCTCGGCGATCATCGAGCTGGTGTGCGGGTTCCTTGTGACGATCGGCCTGTTCACGCGGCTCGCGGCGTTCATCGCCGCTGGCGAAATGGCTGCCGCCTATTTCATCGGTCACTTCCCCAAGGGTTTCTGGCCGATCGTGAACATGGGCGAGCCGGCGATCCTTTACTGCTTCATCTTCCTGTTCCTGGCCGCCGCGGGTGCCGGCGCATGGAGCGTCGACGGGATGCGGACTCGAAACGCACCGATCAGGTGACCCTGGCGCGCTGCTTGAAGCGCGGCTGATCCCATTCGCCTGCGGCGAGAATGCCGGCGAGGATTTCGGCCGCGCGCACTATCTCCGTGTGCGTGTTGTATAGCGGAGCGAAGCCGAAGCGCATGAGGTCCGGCGCGCGGAAGTCGCCGATCACCCCGCGCGCGACCAGCGCCTGTATCACAGCATAGCCTTCGGGATGGGCGAAGACGATGTGGCTTCCGCGCTGCATCGGGTCGCGGGGCGAGGCTAGCCGGACTTCGGAGCCGCAGCGGGTCTCAACCTCTTCGACGAACAATTGCGAGAGCGAGCGCGACTTGGCGGCGAGATCGCGCATGGCGATCCCATCGAATGTGTCGAGCCCTGCCTCCAGCGCGGCGAGCGCGAGGATCGAGGGCGTGCCGGTGAGGAATTTGAGGATGCCATCCGCGGGCCGGTAGTCGTCGATGAAGGCGAACGGCTCGGCATGGCCCATCCAGCCCTGGAGCGGCGACTGCAGCTCATCCTGAAGCGGCTCGGCGACGTAGAGGAAGGCCAGCGCTCCCGGGCCGCCGTTCAGATATTTGTAACCGCAGCCGACCGCGAGTTCGGCGCCCGCCGCGCGCAAATCGAGCTCGATTGCGCCCGCGCTGTGAGACAGGTCCCAGACGACCAAGGCGCCGGCGGCGCGCGCAGCCTCGTTGACCGCGCGCATGTCGTAGAACGCGGCCGAGCGGTAATCGACGTGGGTGAGCGTGACCAGGGCCGTGTCGGCATCGACCGCGCCGATGAGTTCGTCGGGTTCTACCGCCTTGAGCTCGATGCCGAGCATCTCCGCCAGGCCCTGCGCTACGTAGAGGTCGGTCGGGAAATTGCGCTTCTGGCTGACGACGGTTTTGCGCCCTGGCCGCGATTGCGCCGCCGCCGCGAGCAGTTTGAACAGGCAGACGCTGGTCGAATCCGCGATCAGCAGCTCGCTCGGTTTCGCCCCGACGATCGGGGCGAGCTTGGCCGCAATCCGCGTCGGCCAGTCGATCCAGCCATGCTTGTTCCAGCTGGCGATGAGGTCGTCGCCCCACTGTCGCCCGGCGGTCTCGGCGAGCGCGGTCGGCGCCGCTGCCGGCAGCGCGCCGAGCGAATTGCCGTCGAGATAGATCACTCCTTCCGGCAACCGGAACCGCTCGCGCGCAAAGGCGAGCGGATCTGATGCGTCGAGGTGGGCGGTGTCTTCGAGGGTCATCATTCTTCCGTCATTGCGAGCGCAGCGAAGCGTTCCAGTTCGCGCCGCTGGATTGCCGCGTCGCCTCGCTCCTCGCAACGACGGAGACTAAAGCTTGGGAAGCGTGACGCCCTTCTGGCCCATATATTTGCCGGCGCGGTCGGCGTAGCTGACCTCGCACGGCTCGTTCCCCTGGAGGAATAGGAACTGGCACGCGCCTTCGTTGGCGTAGACCTTCGCCGGCAGCGGCGTCGTGTTGGAAAATTCCAGCGTCACATGGCCTTCCCACCCTGGCTCGAGCGGCGTCACGTTCACGATGATCCCGCAGCGCGCATAGGTGGACTTGCCGAGGCAGATCACCAGCACGTCGCGCGGCACCCGGAAATATTCGACCGTCCGCGCCAGCGCGAAGCTGTTGGGCGGGATGATGCAGACGTCGGTCTTTCGGTCGACGAAGCTGTTCGAGGCGAAATCTTTCGGGTCGACCGTAGCCGAGTCGACGTTGGTGAAGATCTTGAACTCGTCGGCGACGCGCGCGTCATAGCCGTAGGACGACAGGCCGTAGCTGATGCAGCCCTCGCGCCGCTGCGCCTCGACGAACGGCTCGATCATGCCGTTGGTTTGGGCCTGCTCGCGAATCCACCGGTCGGACAAAATCGCCATGCCGAGTGCGTAACCGGGCGGTCAGAACGCATCAAATCGGGGCGGATTATTTCTGTGGATGAGCGCTGTTTCGCGTTTCTGGCGCTTCCGTCGAACCGGCGCGTGATTCATGCACAAGCTATCCACAACTGTGCTATTTCTGCCTCGCTTGATGTGGGGCCGCACGAGCGTAGGAGCCTCGTCATGGCCGAAGTCATCCGCATCGCCGAGTCCGCGTCAGAAGTCGAAACTCCGGCCCTTCCACAGAATGTCGAAGCGGAAGCCGCGCTTCTCGGCGCGCTGATGATCGACAACCGGCTGGTCGAGGACATCCAGCTGAAGCTCAAGTCGCTGCACTTCTTTGAGCCGCTGCACGGCCGGATATACGACGCGATCCTGAAGCTGACCGACTCGAACCGAATCGCCAATCCGGTGACGCTCAAGCCGCTGTTCGACGGCGACGAGGGTATGAAGGAAGTCGGCGGCCCGGCGTATCTCGCCCAGCTGACCGGATCGGGCGCGGCGGTGATCGGCGCCCGCGACTTTGCCACACAGATCTACGACCTCGCGTTGTTGCGCGCCCTCATCGGCGTCGGCCGCGATCTCGTGGAGGGCGCGCTCGATACGAGTGAGGACGTTGCCCCCCTCGCTCAGATCGAGCGCGCCGAGACCGAGCTGTACAGGGTGGCTGAGGAGGGCGGCGCCGAAGGCAAGGCGAAGAGCTTCGGCGAAGCGGCGATGGAATCGATCCGAAACGCAGAGGCTGCGCTAAATAGGGGCGGGGGCCTTACGGGGATCACGACGGGCTTCAAGGGTCTCAACAGCAAGATCGGCGGTCTGCAGCGATCGGACCTCATCATCGTCGCCGGCCGACCGGGCATGGGCAAAAGCGCACTTGCCACGAACATGGGTTTCGCCGCCGCTGAGCGCTTTCTGCAAGACCAAGCAGACGGGACCGAGCCAAGAAAATCAGGAGGGGCGCCGGTCGCTATCTTTAGTTTGGAGATGTCGTCTGAACAGCTCGCTACCCGCATTTTGTCCGAACAATCAAAGCTTACCGCGGAGCAAATCCGGACGGGAAATCTGCGGCAGAAGGAATTCAACGAATTCGCGCGAACGGCCGACCAGCTGCACAGCCTGCCTCTTTACATTGACGACACGCCGGGCCTCACGATCGCCGCGCTTCGTGCACGTGCTCGCCGCCTGAAACGGCAGAAGGGCATCGGCATGGTGATTGTCGATTATCTCCAGCTGCTCCAGGGGACAGGGAAGGGGAGCGCTGGAGATAATCGCGTCCAGGAGATCTCCGAGATCAGCCGCGGCCTCAAGCAGCTGGCCAAGGAGCTTGATCTGCCGGTCATCGGCCTTTCGCAGCTCAGCCGCGCCGTCGAGCAGCGCGAGGATAAGCGACCGCAGCTTGCGGACCTTCGTGAGTCGGGCTCGATCGAGCAGGACGCCGACATCGTGCTCTTCATTTACCGGGAGGATTATTACCTCGCCTCGAAGCAACCAGCTGAAGATCACCCTGACTTCGCCAAGTGGCAGGACGACATGGGGCGGGCCCACAAGAAAGCCGACGTCATCATCGCGAAGAACCGTCACGGCGCAACGGGCAAGGAAACGCTTCACTTCGAGGGCATGTTCACCAAGTTCAGCGACCTCGTCGATGAGGGCTACATGCCCGAGATGCGCTGATGATGGGGTGACCGCGGTTACGCGCGCGGTCGCAGGGGAGGGGTTGAGGGCGCTGGTTGCTCCAGCGCCCTCAGCTGTTCATGGGCCGATGTCGCCGGACTCGGGCTGTTTCTGCCGGATGGGCTTGCCCGGCTCGAGCTTCAATGCCCGCGCAACATTTGTGTCCCAATCGTAAATGTCCGGCCGGAACTGGACCTGCCGCCCGTCCCAGAACGCCGTGTGGTAAAGCAGGCGCACTGGGATCTTGTCCTGCAGCTTGACGAAGGTTTCCTTGTTGCTTGCCAAGGCTTTGCCGAACTGGTCGGTTATACCCTGGTTCGCGGCGATCGCCTGGGCGAATTGGAGCGCATTTTCGACCCGCACGCAGCCGTGGCTGCGGTGGCGCTCCGGCAGTCCGAACCACGCTTTTTCGGGCGTATCGTGCAGGTAAATGGCCTGCTTGTCGTCCATGTCGAACTTGACGAGGCCAAGCGAATTCTTCGGTCCCGATTCCTGGACGTACAGCCCGTCCTTGATCGTGAAATTGTTCTCGGCCAGCCACGCCGGGCCCTTTTCCGCGAGCTCGTTGTCCCCAAGTCCCTTGGGGACCGTCCAGGTCGGGTTGGCGACCAGGCGATAGATTGGTGCCTGCAGCTGCGGGGTCGGCTTGTCGCCTTCGCCGACGACCACGTTGCGCTGATCCACGTGCTGCCCGTCGCGCCAGAAATCGAGCGTCGCGGCCGCCGTGTTGACGTCGACCCGGGTCTTGGGCGGGTCGCGCTGCAGCCAGCGCAGCCGCTCCATGGCCACGGCGGTCTGCCGCGCCCGGTAGCCGGGATCGGCATTGAGCGCATCGAGCGTATCCCCGCCGACGATTCCGTCGGTCTTGAACCCGAAATCGGACTGTAGCTGCTTGATGGCAGCGACCATCTGCGGCGAGTAACGGTTCGGCGCGCTTGCAGCTGTGGGTTTCGCGGGTGGCGAACCCTGCGGCGCAGCCCCGCTCTCGAGATAGCCGGCGATCGTCAAGGCGGCAGCGACGGCCGGAACGCGGGGATCGCTGGCGCCGGGCTTGATCGGCTTGCCCTGCTGCACCGGCTGAAAGCGCCCGGTCGCGGCGAGCCGGAGATAATGGAGATGGGCCTGGCTGAGCGCCTTATACTCTTCGGTTTGCGGGGCCAGCGACGCGAGCCATTGGCCCACATTGCCGTTCTGGATGGCCTGGGCGAGGCCTTGCCGGAGGTCCTGCGCCGCGGGTCGCGGGATCGTGTAGACGTCGATCAGCTTGGTCGGGTCGGCATAGCCGTGCGCAAGCGCCTCGGCGTAGCGAAGACCAGCGTCGGTCAGCGCAGCGTAGCGCTGGGAATCATTCTTGGGCAGGTCGCCATTCAAGAACAGCTCGGGCTTCAGCCCATTCGCCGGCGCCTGGGAGATCGCATCGACCAGCTGCTTTTCCGCTTTCCCGGTCCAGTTGAGGGATTCGCCCGCGGCCTGTCCCGTGCCGGGCTGGCCGGATTGATTGTCCTTGACCGAGCAGGAGGCGAGAGCGGTGCTGCACAGGGCGAGGCTCGCGGCCGCGCCGATCCATCTATTTTTACTCATGGGCCGTTTGAACGCGGGGAGTCGCAAAAGCGATCCACCGCCATTTCAGCCGGGGACCCTCAATCCTCCTGCATGTTCGGGTCGCGCAGGCCCTCGCCGATCGCGGCGCGCGGACGGTCGGCCTCGCTGCTGGTGACCGGATATGCGCAATAGTCGGCCGCGTAGAACGCGCTCGGCCGGTGATTACCGCTCAGGCCGATGCCGCCGAACGGGGCGTTCGAGGGTGCGCCATTGGTCGGCTTGTTCCAGTTGATGACGCCGGCGCGGACGTTGGCCCAGAACTTGTCGTACATTTCGGGGCTGCCCCCGATCAGGCTCGCGGCGAGGCCGAAGCGGGTGTTGTTGGCCTCGGCGATGGCGGCGTCGAAATCCTTGACCCGGACCAGCTGGAGGACCGGCCCGAAAATCTCCTCGTCGGGGCGGTCCTTGATGTCGGTGACGTCGATCAGCGCGGGCGTGAGGAACGGCTTTTCGGGATCGGGGCGTTCGAGCCGGCAAATCGGCTTGCCGCCCTTCATCATCAGGTTGAGCCATTGCTCCTGCACGTGGTCCGCGGCCGCCTGATCGATCACCGGCCCCATGAACGGCTGCGGCTCGGCGAAGGGCCCATCGACGATCATTCGCTCGACGAGCTTCTTCACCGCGGCGATGAGCGGTTCGTGCCCTTCGTCGTCGACGATCAGTCGTCGCGCTGCCGTGCACCGCTGACCGGCGGACAAAAAGGCGGATTGGACCGTCATCGTCGCCGCGGACTCAATATCCTTGGCGTGCCACACGACCAGCGGATTGTTGCCGCCAAGTTCCAGCGCCAGGATTTTGTGCGGAGTCTCGGCGAACTGCTTGTGGAGCGCCATTCCGGCCCGCGCCGAGCCGGTGAACAGCAGCCCGTCGATCCCGGCCTCGCCGGCGAGCGCGCGGCCCTGGTCGGGGCCGCCGATCAGCAGGCGGATGACGCCCTCGGGAATGCCGGCTTCGCGATAGCATTGCACCAGCATCTCGCCGACCGCCGGGGTCTTCTCCGACGGCTTGAACACCACGGCGTTGCCGGCGATCAGCGCTGGGACGATGTGGCCGTTGGGAAGGTGGGCCGGGAAATTGTAGGGGCCGAGGACGGCGAGCACTCCGTGCGGTTTGTGCCTGACGGTGATCTTGTTGCCGAGCGCGGCCTCCATTCGCCGCTGCGGCGTGCGCTCGGCGTAGGCCTCGATCGAGATTTCGACCTTGTTGATGACCGCGCCGACTTCGGTCTTCGATTCCCACACCGGCTTGCCGGTTTCGCGCGCGATGAGCTCGGCAAAGCCCGCCTCCTCCTTGCGGACGACGTTGGCGAAGCGGCGCAGCGCCTCGATCCGGTAAGCATGCGAATGGGCCGCCCATTCAGGCCAGGCAGCGCGCGCGGCCGCGACCTCGGCCGCAGGATCGCCGATCTTGCCCGACCAGACCTGCTTGCCGGTCGACGGGTCGAAAGAGACAAGTCTGTCGCTCGCCGGCTTGCTCGCCGCATCCGGCAGTTTTTCAGCTTGTCCGTGCATTCTGTTCGACTGAATCCCTTCGGCGCTCATTGAGCGCGTCCCCCATTAGACGAATTGCCTTAACCTTGTCGTTAAACGGCTGCCAGTCGTCGTGATCGGCAATCGCGGACCAAATCGCTTCGACCTCTTCGATATGCATCGAGCAAGGCGCCGCTTGTGACCAATATGGGTGCGATTTTGGCCGTTCGCGACCCCGGAGAAGCGCCGCCAGTTCGCGAAACTCCTCGGCGCGGTAAGATTCCTCACCGGGATCGTGGCCGCGGCGCCAGTCGAAAAACACTCGGTCGATCGTTTGCGCCTTGGTCGCGAGGGCGCGGATCAGCGCGCCGGCAATCGCTCGATCGTTCGCGCCGCGCTCAATGGCGAGGCGGTCGAGCAGCGCATCGACCAGCGCCTGATCGAAGCGGCCGTTCCACGCAGCGAGCAGGTCGGACAGCTTGCGGGCTTCCGCGAGCAGCGACAGGCAGCCGGCGAGCTGGGCAAGGTCCCACTGAATCGCCTCGGGCTGCCGACCGAAGGCATAGAGCCCGTAATGGTCGAAATAAGCGGCCGTGAACTCCGGCTCCCAATAAGGCGTGAAGCGCCACGGACCGTAGTCGAAGCTCTCGCCGGTGATGTTGATATTATCGCTGTTGAGCACGCCGTGGACGAAGCCCGCGGCGAGATAGGAGGCAGCCAGCGTCGCGGTCGCGGCACTGGCAAGCTCGAACAGGCGAAGCGCATTGTCGGCATCATCCGTGTCGGGCTGCTCGCCGTAGAGGTTTTCGAGGCAGTAGCGGGTCAGCTTGGCAAGGCTTTCGACCTGGCCGAAGAAGGCAAGCCGCTGGAAAGTGCCGATCCGGATGTGGCCGTGGCTGAGCCGGGTTAGCACCGCGGACCGCGTTGGCGAGGGTTCGTCGCCGCGTTCGAGCGCCTCGCCGGTCTCGAACACGGCGAAGCTCTTCGACGTATTGACGCCCAGCGCTTCGAGCATCTCGGTCGCAAGCACTTCGCGGACGCCACCCTTCAGCGTCAGGCGGCCGTCGGCATGGCGGCTGTAGGGCGTCTGGCCCGATCCCTTGGTGCCGAGGTCGAGCAGCCGGCCCGATTCGTCGCGCAGCTGGGCGAAGGTGAAGCCGCGGCCGTCGCCGATCTCCGGATTGTACACGCGGAACTGGTGTCCGTGGTAGCGTAGCGCCAGCGGCTCGGCGAGGTTGCCCGGAAGGGATTCGAACCGGCAGAAGTGCCGCGCCCAACTCTGCTCATCGACTTCGAGTCCGATCCTCTCGGCCCATCGCTCGTTGAGAAAGCGCGGAATGCACTTGGGAAAGCGCGCCGGCTCGACCGGATCGTAGAAATCGTGCCCGAGCGAGACGATTTTTGGATCGGGCCGATAACTGGTCACCTGCACTCAAGCGGCGCGAGGCTGCGCGGGTTCCAATTCGTCAGCCGACCAGCTTCTTGAGCTTGGCGAGTGCGTCGGCGTCCGGCTCGGCTGGCGCGATGGTTCCGGCGAATTGCCCAGACCGGTCGAACAGCAGCACCGTCGCGGTATGCTCCATTTCCTTGCCCATCGCGGCATGCGGGACGGGCTCGGCAAAAATCCCGTACTGCTTCTTGACCCGGTCGATTTGCGCCTGGCTGCCCGTGAGGCCGATGATCGGCGCGTTGAACAGGTCCGCATATTGGCCGACTTCCTGGGGACCGTCGTTGGCGGGATCGATGGTCACGAAAAGGATCCGCAGCGCCTGGTCGTTCGCGGCCTCGCGCCGAAGCTTGACGAGGCGGGAGAGCGTGGTGGGGCAGACGTCGCCGCAGCGGGTGAAGCCGAAATAGATTGCATAAGGCTTGCCGGCGAGCGCCTGGCTGGAGAAGGGCTTGCCGTCGCCGCCGGTGAGGATGAACGGACCGCCAAAGCTCGCCTTCACGGGTCCGGCGGTCGCCTGGGGCTGGGACCGCGTCTGTTCGCGCGGAATGAGGAGCAGCGCTGCGGCGCCCGCAATTGCCACCACGACCAGCAGCCACAGCAGCAGCCGCACCTGCTTTAGTCCGGATTTGGGCGGAGCCTTCTCAGTCACTTCAAATCACCATGCGCAAAGTCGCGCCGCCTTCCGGCGCGTCGAGCGCGCATATCGACCCGCCATGGGCCAAGGCAACCTGCCGGGCGAAGCTCAGCCCGACGCCGCTTCCCCCTTTATGGGTGGTGTAGAAGGGCAGGAAGATGTCCTCGCGGCGGGCTTCGGGAATACCAGGGCCGTTGTCGCGGACTTCGATGCGGAAATGGCCGTTGGGCTCGCGCGCGAGGCCAAGCACGACGATCGCCTCATCGAACCCCGCCGTCGCGCGGATCGAGTTGCGGAGCAGGTTGAGCAACGCCTGGGCGAGCAGCTCGGGATCGGCGGTGAGGCTCATCGTCTTTGGCTCGACCTCGACCCGCGCATCGATGGTGCGCTCGGCCGCGTTGGCGAGCGCGAGCCGCATGATTTCTTCGGCCCAGGCCCTGGCCTTGAACTGGCGGCGGTGAATGTCGGGCGCTCGGGCGAATTCGCGGTAGCTTTCGACGAAGCGCAAGATGCCCTCGGCACGGCGAGCCACCGTTTCCGTCGCGGTCTTGGCGTCGGCCAGCGCGTTGTCGCGCTTGGCGGCGGTGGCGACGAGGTCGGCCCCAGTCCGCGCCAGCGACGTCACCGGGGTGAGGGAATTCATGATTTCGTGGGTCAGCACCCGAACGAGGTCGGCCTGCGCGGCGACCTCGAGCGCCCCGAGTTCGCTTTGCACGGGCAGGATGGAAAATACGGTCACCGGCCGGTCGAGCCGCGCCACCTGCGCCGAGGCGAAAATCGCCTTCTGGGGTACCCCGTCGAGCATCAGCCGGGTGATTTTACGCGTGCCCGCGGGGAGGCTGACCGCGGCGGCAAGCTCGGGACCGAGCGCCTCCAAATCCTCGAGCCGATTGAGTGGGAGGCGGGCAAACAGCTGCCGCGCGGCCTTGTTCAAAATCTCGACATGGCCGCCGCTGTCGACCGTGAGGAGCGCGCTGGGCGCATCGTCGACGATCGCTGCGAGGTAACGCGCCTCGGCGCTTTCCTGCGTGTGCCGCGCCTGCAGCGTCTTCAACGCCCGGTCGAGCGTCTGGCCGAGTACGTCGAAGCCGCCGCCGCTCGGGTCGGAAAAGCGCTGCGAATAATCTTCGAAGCGAACGCTCTCGATGAAGCGGGAAACGAGGAAGTTGGTGCGCCGGATGAAGTTCCACAGGCTGGCGAGCGCGACGATGCCGATGATCGCTGCGACAATCAGGCCGGCGCGCACACCCGGCGTCGTCGCCGCCTTCGCGACAAGCAGGATCGCGCCGATGAGCACGATCGTGCGCCAGGCGAGTCCGAACTCGAACTTGCGCCTAAAGTCCATGCTTCTCCATGCGGCGGTAAAGCGCGCCGCGGCTGAGGCCCAGCTCGGACGCCGCGAGCGACACGTTGAAATGATGCATTCGAAGCGCCCGCTCGATCATCTGTTTCTCGAGCTGGTCGAGGTTGAGGCTGTCGCCGACGACCGACAGCGAGGCGGCTTCCGACCGCTGCGGCAATGGAAAGTCGTCGACCCGGTAATGGTCGCCGTCGGCCATGATCACTGCACGCTCGGCGGCATGCCGGAGCGCCCGGACATTGCCTGGCCAGTCGTGGCGCTCGAGGGCATCGAGCACGTGCGGCGGCATCTCGCGTTGGGGTTTGTCATATTTGCGCGCGTAGAGCCTTGCATAATGGTCGAGAAGGACCGGGATGTCCGCGCGGCGCTCGCGCAACGGCGGCAGGGTGATCTCGATCGTGTTGAGGCGGAACAGCAGGTCCTGGCGGAAGCGCTTGTCGTCGGCGAGGCTGTCGGCCGACGCGTTGGTCGCGGCGACGATTCGAACGTCGATCGGCAGCGGCTTGTTGGCGCCGACGGGGACCACTTCGCGCTGTTCGAGCGCGGTCAGCAATTTGGGCTGCAGATGGAGCGGCAAATTGCCGATTTCGTCCAGGAACAGGGTGCTGTGGTCGGCGGCCTTGAGCCGGCCCATGCGGTCGGTGTCGGCACCCGTGAACGCGCCTTTGACATGGCCGAACAGCTCGGATTCGAACAGAGTTTCCGCGGTCGCGCCAAGATCGACCGCGACCATCGGGTGCCCGCTCCGCCGCGAAAGGCGATGGATCTCGCGAGCGACGATTTCCTTGCCGGTGCCATTCTCGCCGAGGATCAGGACATTAGCGTCGGTCGGTGCGGCACGGTCGATCAGCGTGCGCACCCGTTGCATCGCCTCGGATTGGCCGAGCAGCGGCGTGTCGGTCGTCGGCGCGAGCTCCGACGCGCGGCCACGCTCGGTGCGGGCGTCGATCCTGCTTCGGCGCAGCGTCGCCGCGCTGCGCACAGTCGCCGCCAGCCGTTCGTTGCTCCACGGCTTGGCGACGAAATCGCTCGCGCCGGCCTTGATCGCCTCAACCGCGATCGACACGGCGCCGTGGGCCGTGATGATGACCACCGCCGCATCGGGGTCGTGCTGCATGATCCGCCCGAGGAAGCTCAGCCCCTCGCGGCCGTCGGTGGCGCCGCGCTGGAAGTTGAGGTCGAGCAGGATCGCGTCCGGGCTCTCGTTACTGAGCATCGGCAACAGCTCGGTGGGCGTGCTCAGCGTTTCCACGCGATCGAACATGTCGCGGAGGGCCAGCCGCGCCGCCAGCGCGATATCAGGATCGTCGTCGACGACGACAGCGAGGTTGAATTGCGGGTCCACGCTACATCTGTAGCGGTAGTGTCCGGAAATGAACAGTAGCTGACTGAAATTTTGCAATTCAATTGGCACGCCGCTTGCAGCGACAAGGGCGATGAAAATCGATGCGTGCTACATTTGTAGAGAGCCGGGACCGCTCAGACGGCGCCGCTCGCTGTCCGTTTTCGGACATTCGCTGCCCGAAGGTGGACAGTGAGCCTCGTGGAGCTTCGCCGTCCCAGCCAGTCCGAAGCGATAAGCGGCGGGGCGATGGACCGGGTCGTCGTCCGAAGAAAACTCGACAAGCGTACCCTCATCGGCGGCGCTGCTGGAGCCGCGCTCCTCCTGCTCATTCTGTTCTGGCTGTTCGCGCCGCGCGCCGACACGCTGTCCGTCAGCAAGGAAAGGCTCGCGATCGCCGCCGTGGAATCGGGCACGTTCGACGACTTTCTGCCACTGCGCGGGCGGGTCACGCCCCTTGTCACGGTGTACCTGGATGCGGTCGAGGGCGGCCGGGTCGACCAGAAGCTGGTCGAGGATGGGGCGCACGTGACCCAGGGACAGATGCTTGCCGTTCTCTCGAACGCCGAGCTCCAGCTCTCGACGCTCGAGAAGCAGGCCGAGGTCGAGCAGCAGCTCAACAACATGCGCAGCCAGGAGCTGGCGCTGACGCAGACCCGCAACGCCAACCTGCGCGACCTCAACCAGGCCGAAACCGATCTCGCCAAGATGCGCCGCCAGTACGAACTGCAGAAGCCGTTGGCGGAAAAGGGGTTCGTCTCGGCCAAGGCGTTCAACGATACCAAGGACGATCTCGTCTACCAGCAGCAGCGCCTCGCGATCCTGAAGCGCAGCATCGCGCAAACCGAATCGCTCCAGTCGAGCCAGTTGCAGCAATTGCGGCTCGCCTCCTCGTCGCTCAGCAGCAGCATGGGGATCGCCCGGAGCAACCTCGGCCAGCTCAGCATTCGCGCCCCGGTGACCGGCGAGCTCAGCGGCTTCGAAATCCAGCTCGGCCAGTCGCTGCAGCAAGGCGAGCGCATCGGCCAGATCGACAGCACGGGCGGCAACAAGCTGCAGGCCGATGTCGACGAATATTATCTCGGACGCGTGCACGTCGGGCAGACCGCGAGCGGCGATGTCGACGGCAAGACCTATCGGCTGAAAGTCGCCAAGGTCTATCCGCAGGTCCGCAACGGCCAGTTCCAGATCGATCTCGTGTTCGATGGACCGTCGCCGTCGTCGGTCCAGCGCGGCCAGACCATTCAGACCAAGCTCACGCTCGGCGATTCGTCGAAGGCGATGCTGATCCCCAACGGCGCTTTCTTTAACGACACCGGGGGCAACTGGATTTTCGTCGTCGACAAGAGCGGCCGCGGCGCGACCAAGCGCCAGGTCCAGCTCGGCCGCCGCAATGCCGACTTCATCGAAGTGCTCGGCGGGCTCGCGCCCGGAGAGCGCGTGATCACCTCATCCTACAGCGGCCTCATCGACAAGGACCGGCTGACCTTCAGCTCCGGCGAGTAAGAAAGGAACACCCTCGTGCTGACCATGACTGGCCTCACCAAGACCTACCGCACCGATACCGTTGAGACGACCGCGCTCGACTGCGTCGACCTCGACATCGCCGACGGTGAGTTCGTCGCGATCATGGGACCCTCGGGCTGCGGCAAGTCGACCCTGCTCAACGTCATGGGGATGCTCGATAGCCCGACCGGCGGCTCTTACATTTTCAATGGCCAGGAAGTCGCGGGCCTTGGCGAAGGCCAGCTCGCCGAGACCCGCAAGGCCAACATCGGCTTCATTTTCCAGAGCTTCAACCTGGTCGACGAGCTGACGGTGCGCGAGAATGTCGAGCTCGCCCT
>JAICVC010000051.1 GCA_025935515.1 Sphingomonas sp. | reverse complement strand
CGCGTCCGCCTCGAATACGATCTCCTCAGCGCGCTCGCCTCCAAGCAGTTACACCTGTTCTTTCAGCCGATGATCAACGCCAAGACCCAGAAGCTGATCAGATTCGAGTCGCTGATCCGCTGGAAACATCCAAAGCGCGGCCTGGTCCCGCCCAACGTGTTCATCCCCGTCGCCGAGGAAAGCGGCCTCATGCCGGCGATCGGCGAATGGGTCATCGACGAGGCCTGCCGGGCCGCGGCGACCTGGCCGGACCCGGTCACCGTCGCGCTCAACATCAGCCCCAAGCAGATGGTCCAGGCGTCCTTGCCCAACCTCGTCAGCGAGGCGCTCGGCCGTCACAAGCTCGCCGGCAACCGGCTCGAGCTCGAGGTCACCGAAGGCGTGTTCCTCGGCGACAACGGCTCGACGCTCGACGTCCTCAAGCGCCTCCGCGCGCTTGGCGTCGGAATTGCGCTCGACGATTTCGGCACCGGCTACTCGTCGATCGGCTATTTGAACAAGGCGATCTTCCACAAATTGAAGATCGACGGCAGCTTCGTCCGCGAGGCCGGCACGCGTCCCGAGAACGTCGCGATCATCCAGTCGATCGTCCAGCTCGCCAAGAGCTTCCGCATGTCGGTCACCGCCGAGGGCGTGGAGACCGCCGAGGATTTCGAGCGCATGCGCGACCTCGGCTGCGACACCATCCAGGGCTATTTGTTCGGCAAGCCGCTCCCGTACGAGCGCGCCAACCAGATGGTCCTGGGCCTGGGCGCAAAACGGATGGCCGGCTAGCCTTAGGCCGCGGCCTGCGTCAGCAGGCGCCAGTTCATCCGCGGGTAGCTGTTCAGTTGCTGGCCCAGGCTGCTGGTGATGAAGGTCAGGCGCTCGATCGTGCGGCTGCGGATCAGCGGACCGGCGTCGAGGTAGCGAAATGGCGTTCCCTCGGCGAGCTTCAGGAATTCGGCCTTCGCCGGTGCACTGTCACCGGTCACCAGCACGTCGCTCAGGACATCGCCGAACTGCGGGTGGTCGAACACTTCCCAGAAGACGTTCTTGAAAGCGCCGACGACGCGCGCCTGCGGGAAGCGCCGCTGCAGCTCCTCAGCTCCGCTCGAATCCCAGGGAGTCACGAAATCGCTGTAATCGCTGTTGAACGGGTTGCTGATGTCGATCAGCAGCTTGGACTTGAGCGATGAGCAATAACGCTCGAGCAGATCAAGCAAGCCGTCGCGGACAAAGACTGCGGGCAGGACTGCGGGTGCGCGGACTGCGTCGAGGTAGCAGCCGGCGCGAAGCGTCGGGATGCCAAGCTCCTTCACGATCGCCGCGGAACGGTCGAAATCGCGCGATCCCAGGACCACCCGCCGCCCGGCGCGGGCGAACATCGCGGCCAGACGGGAGCCCATGCGTCCGGTGCCGAGAATTCCGAGCTCAGGCGCCCAGCCGGGGGAATTGGTCATAAGTTCAGCCTTTCCTGTCGGCCCATGATCGCGCGGCGCTCTAGTCCGGGATTCGGCCGGGCGGCCAACGAAAGAACGGACCAGGCCGATAAGGCACACTTATGCAGGCGCGTTGACTGAGCTCGCGCAGCCGTCTGCTGGCCTGCGGGGGTCCGACCACTTGGCCAAACCAGGCCAGGCGCGGCATTTTTTCCAGATTTTACCTTAACTTGCGTTGGGGTTAGACTGGCCCTGCTCGGGGGAAATGTTCTGAAGACGCTGAAGCTGCCGCAGGGCCTGTTCAAATATCAAAGCGGGCGAGTCATCGCGCTCGGGCGGGTGATGCTCGCGACCCTGTTCCTGCTGGCGCTCGCGCTCGGCCGCAGCGAGCCCGAGCGAGTGACGACTGCGACATATGCCCTGCTGTTCCTTTATGCCGCGGCCGCAGTCGGGATTGCGGCGGCCACCTGGCGCAACTGGTGGCTCGACGCGCGCCTGGCGATTCCGATGCATGGGGTCGACATGGCCGTCTTCACGGCCATCGTCTTTTCGACCAACGGCTCGACCAGCCCCTTCTACCTCTTCTTCGTGCTTCCCCTGCTGTCCGCGGCCATCCGCTGGGGGTGGAAGGAGACGGCCCTTACCGCAACATCGCTGATCGCGCTCTTCCTGATCGCGGGGGTGCTGGTCGCGGGCCGTGGAAGCTTCGAGCTCGAGCGGTTCGTCATCCGCAGCGGGCACCTCATCATCCTGTCGCTGCTGCTCATCTGGTTCGGGATCCATCAGCGCCTCAGCCGTATCTTCCTGACGGTGGCTGACTATGACGCCGGCCTTGACCAGGAAGAGAATCCGCTTCACCGGGCGCTCGGGTTCGTCGTTCAGGCATGCAATGCCGGGGGCGGCGCGTTGATGATGGCGCCTACCGGCGAAGAGCCATGCGAGGGCTTCAGCACCGGTCCGGCGGGGCTGCGCGCGTTCAGCCTCGAACGGCCGATCGCCCACGACGACGCTTATTCCGTCTTTCTCTACGATCTCTCCAGAGACCGCGCGGTGACGCGCATGCTGGAAGCCCGTTTCCACTTCGTTCCGGCCTCCCGCATGCTGGCAGTCGAGGAAGCGATCCGTCTCGGGGCCGGCGAGGGCCTCGTCGCCGAGGTCCGGACGGGCACTCAACAGGGTTGGCTGATGCTGTGGGCCATCCCGGATCTTTCGACCGACTTCATCGATCTCGGGCGAGAGCTGGGCCGCGTTGCCGGCGCCATCCTCGACCGCCACGCCTTGCTGGAGGCGATCGAAACCGGCGCCGCCGCTCGAGCGCGGCTGTCGCTCGCCCGCGATGTCCACGACAGCATTGTCCAGTTCCTCGCCGGCGCCACGTTTCGCGTCGAGGCCATCAAGCGGGCGGCCACGGCCGGCGCTAAGGTCGGCCCCGATCTCGATGAATTGAAGCGGCTGCTAGTGGAGGAGCAGGGCGAGATCCGCGGCTTCCTGCTGGCCCTCCGCCGCGACCGGGAACTCGAACTGGCAGACGCGGTCGCTGAATTGCGTGCACTCGCCGAGCGACTCAGCCAGCAATGGTCGGTCGATTGCCGCATTTCGGCCGAGGGGGAGAAAGCGTCGATTCCAATTCGGCTGCAGCTCGACCTCCAGCAGATGCTCCGCGAAGCGGTCGCCAACGCCGTTCGCCATGGCGGCGCCAACCGGGTCGACGTGGGGCTTGCGGTCGAGCAGGACCGCCTCCAGCTGCGTTTCGCCGACAATGGATCGGGTTTCCGCGAGATCACCGGCAAGGACCTGGCCCAACCCTGGTCATTGAAGGAACGCGTCGAGCGTGCGCATGGGTCGATCCGGCTGGTGTCGGAGCCCGGATCGACCAACATCCTCATCAGCCTTCCGCTTGCAGGAGCCGCCGCGTGAACCGAGTGCTGTTGGTCGACGACCATCCGATGATTGCCGCCGCGCTCGAGATGCTGCTGCGCGAGAGCGACTATGAATTACTTGGCCGCGCCCGGACGGTGGCCGAGGCCAACAGGCAGATTTCGAAGCTCAAGCCCGACCTCGTCCTGCTCGACGTCAACCTGCCCGATGGATCCGGCCTCGACGTCCTTCGCAAGCTCTCGCGGTCACGGTCACGGCCACGAGTCATCCTCCTCACCGCCGGCATGGACGAGGCCCAGTTGCTCGGGGCCGCCGATCTCGATCCGGAAGGAATGGTCCTCAAAACCTCCGATCCTGAGCTGCTGATGCAATGCATGGACACGGTCGTCGCCGGCCGGAGCTGGGTCGACTCGGAGATCGCCGAGCGGACTCGCCAGGCCGAAGCCAAGGCCGCCTCAGCACCCCCGCTCACCCGCCGCGAGCGCGAGCTGGTCGAGCTCGTCCGCCAGGGTCTAAGGAACCGCGACATCGCCGCCGAGCTCGGAGTCACCGAAGGTACGGTGAAGGTCTATCTCCATGCCATTTTCGACAAGTTCCACGTCGAGAACCGGACCGAGCTCGCACTCCGCGCGGCCGAACTGATCGACCGCTAGATTTGCAGCTGGCTGCCGAGCTCAACCACACGGTTGGTCGGCAGCTTGAAGAACTCCATCGCGCTTTCTGAGTTTTTCAGCATCCACGCGAACAATTTCTCGCGCCATAGCGCCATGCCGGCCCGCCGCTTCGAGGCGATCAGCTTCTGCCGCCCCAGAAAGAAGCTCGTGCTCATCATGTTGAACGGCTCGCCGCAGGTGTCGATGCGCGCGAGGTCCTTGGGAATATCGACCTCCTCCATATAGCCGTAGTGGAGGATGACCCGGTAGAAACCATCACCCGCGTCGTGCACCTCAAGCCGCTTTTCCGCCGGCAGGTGTGGCACTTCCTCAACCTTCACGTTGAGGATCAGCACCCGGCTGTGCAGCACCTGGTTGTGTTTGAGGTTGTGCAGAAGCGCCGCCGGCACCGTTTCGGCCGAAGTCGACAGAAACACCGACGTGCCGAGGACGCGGTGCACCGACGCTGCGGCGGACTTGATGAACACCGTCAGCGGCAGCGCCGATTCCGCGAGCCGCTCGCGCATCAGCTGCCGCCCCTTGGCCCAGGTCGTCAGCACGGTGAAGCCGACGGCGGCAACCAGCAACGGAAACCAGCCGCCGTCGGGGATCTTCGTGATGTTCGAGGCGAAGTAGGTGCCGTCCACGAGCAGGAAAGTCCCGATCGTTGTGGCGGCCAGCAGTCGATTCCACTTCCACACCTGGAATATGAGGAAGCCGAGCATGATTGTGGTGATCAGCATCGTCCCTGTCACCGCGATACCATAGGCCGACGCCAGCTTGCCCGATTCGCGGAAGCCGAGCACCAGCACGATGACCATGAACAACAGGCCCCAGTTGACTGCTGGAATGTAGATCTGCCCGGCGGCTTTCTCGCTGGTGTGCTCCGTCCTGAGCCGCGGGAGGAAGCCCAGCTGCACCGCCTGGTGAGTGACCGAGAAGGCGCCGGAGATCACTGCCTGGCTGGCGATGATCGTCGCCGCGGTGGCGATAAACACGAGCGGCAGCCGCGCCCAGTCGGGCGCCATCAAATAGAAGGGATTCTCCGCCGCCGCGGGATGGCCGAGCAGCAGCGCGCCCTGGCCGAGATAATTGAGCGCCAGGCATGGATAGACCAGCGTCAGCCACGACCAACCGATCGCGCGCCGCCCGAAATGACCCATGTCGGCGTAGAGCGTCTCGGCGCCGGTGACGGCGAGGAACACCGATCCCAGCGCGAGGAAGGCGAGCTTCGGGTTGATGATGAAAAAGCGGATCGCCCAGCTTGGGCTCAGCGCGCCGACGATCTCGGGATGAGCCAGGATGTTCGTGATGCCCAGCGCGGCGAGGGCGGCGAGGTAGACCAGGATCACCGGGCCGAACAAGATTCCGACCTTGGCCGTGCCCCGAGACTGGACGAGGAACAGCCCGATGAGGATGGCAATCGAAATCGGAATGACCAGCGGCTGGAGGGGCGCTTCGACGATCGTCAGCCCCTCGACTGCCGAAAGCACCGAAATGGCCGGCGTGATCATTGCGTCGCCGTAGAACAGGCAGGTCGCGAGCACGCCCATCATGATCAGGCTCGCAGTCCACTTTTTGCCGGCGAGATTGCGCGCGATCAGCGACAGCAAGGCGAACGATCCGCCTTCGCCCTTGTTGTCCGCGCGCATTGCGACCGCGACATATTTGACGGTCACGATCAGCATCAGCGACCAGAAGATCAGACTTAGCACGCCAAAAATGTGCAACCGGTCGACCGCGAGCGGATGGGGCCCGAGGAAGCTCTCCTTCATCGCGTAGAGCGGAGAGGTGCCGATGTCGCCGTAGACGACGCCGATCGCTCCGAGCATCAGCTTGGGGAGCGTTTCCTTCGGACCGTGAGGGGATGCCGGCTGGTCGGTCGGCAAAATATTGTCGGCGCTGATGTCGTTCACGCCGCGCGATGTGGGCCCGCGGCGCATAAAGATTCCATGTGGATTGCATGACAAGTCGGTAAGCTTGCCCTGTCCATGCTCGACGCGCGCGTTCGGAGGGACCATTTTTGCGGCCATGAACAAGGCACTTCCGAACGCATCACTCGTCGGGCGAGTCCAGGCCTATGCCGGGGCGACCGCGCTCGTCGCCATATCGACCCTGGTCGGCCTGTGGGTAGCGCCGCGCTGGGGCACGGCGCCAGTCGACATGATTTATCTGCCGGCGGTCCTCGCTGCCGCGGCGCTGTGGGGATTGGGGCCGGCGATCCTCGCCGGAGTCGCTGCCGCGCTTGCCTACAATTTCTTCTTTACGACGCCGATCCATACATTCCGAATGGATCGCGTCGCCGACGTGGTCACGGTCGTCGTCCTGCTGATCGTCGCCTTGGTCACCAGCCACCTGGCCGCCGCGATCCGCAAGCAGGGGCGGCTCGCCGGGGCCCATGCCGCGCGCAACGCGACGATCGCGGGCTTCGCCGGAAAGTTGCTTTCATCGAGCAGCGAGGCAGAGATCGCCGAAACCGCCTCGGGCGAGCTTCACCGGTTGTTCGATTGCAATGCAATCCTCGTCAGTGGCTTGCCGAAGCCCGAAGTGCTTGCCGCCGTTCCGGAGGGGAATCGGCTCACGCCGAGCGATATCGCGGCGGCCGCGCTGACGCTTGAAAAGGGGGAGGCGGCCGGTCGTGGCACGGCTCGAATCCAGCCGGCGGAGTGGGTCTTCCACCCGGTGAAATCGTCGAGCGGGATCATCGCCGCCGCCGGCCTCGCCCGCGACGACGGAATGCCGCCCGTCGACGACCAGCAGTTGCTGCTTCTCACTAACCTCCTCGACCAGCTGGCGCTGGCGCTGGAACGAGCGTGGCTCGAACGCCAGGCCAGGGAATTCGCCGAGACCCGCGAGCGCGACAAGCTGCGCACCAGCCTGCTGTCGTCGATCGGGCAGGACTTGAGACCGCGCCTGACCGCAATCGACCGCGCCGTGCGCGAGTTGCGGCGCAACGCGAACGGCAACACGGACCTGCTGTCGACCATTGGCTCGGAGGCAATGCAGCTCGACCGCTACGTGGCCAACCTCGTCGAGCTCGGTCCCGAAGGCGACCAGCCGCCGATCGAGGCTGAAGCCGTCAGGATCGATCTTTTCAACCGGACCGTGTCGCGCGACGGCGCGCCGGTCCACCTAACTCCCAAGGAATATGCGGTGCTCGCCGAGCTGGCGAAGCATCGAGGCCGGCTGCTCAGCCACGCCTATCTTTTAAGGACGGTATGGGGACCCGCGCAGGAACGCCAAATCGAATATTTGCGGGTGGCCGTTCGCGCGCTGCGGCAGAAGCTGGAGGCGGAACCTTCAAATCCGCGGTTGATCGTCAATGAGCCGGGCGCGGGCTACCGCCTGGTCGCCTGAGCTGCCCGGCTACTGGACGTCGGCCGCCCAGCCCTCGAACAAGGCGCCGCGCGAATTGAGCTCGATCACGCGTTTCATCTCGCGCGCGCAGGCGTCGAGATCGTCCTTCAGCAACTGGATCGCGCCGTCGATTTCGCCTGGTTCGGTACAGAACGCGCTGAGCTGCTGGGTTCGCGCCAGCACCCGCGCACCGTGGATGCCATGTTCGACGTGAAACTTGTCGAGAATGCCGGTCATACGCGACTCCCTGTTGTCCCGTTCACCATACAGCAGATGCGGCCCCAAGGCCGAGTCAATTTCCGTTAATAGCGCGCCAGGATGAATTCGCGGGCGGCACGATATTCCTGCGGGGTGACCCGGCCGTCGCCATCCGCATCGGCAATCCTGCGGAACTCGCTGGCCGCCGCCTGCGCCTCGTCGGGCTCGAGGAGGATATCGCGGTCGCGGTCGTGGAACTTCAATGCCCAGTTCATCAGCACCCAGTCCCGTTCGAACAGCGCCTGCGCGGCCGGCACCGCCTTGAGGCTCGCCGGCACCGGCTGCGCGGCGACGGGCGCGCTCGCAATTAGCAAGGCCGCAAATCGAACCACGCGCGCTAAACGCGCGAAACGGCCGTGCGTTCAGCCCGCCGGGGTGAGCGCTGCACGCACCGCCTTGTGCAGCGCCTCGGCGCGGAACGGCTTGGCGAGCAACGGCGCGTCGGGCGCGGTCCGCTTGACCGCCTCGGTCTCGCTGTAGCCGGAGACGAACAGGATCGGCTGGTCGGGGCGCTTGGCGCGGATTTTCCTCGCGACCTCGGCCCCCGACAGGCCAGGCATGATGAAGTCGAGGACGACCAGGTCGGGCGTCTCGCGCTCGATCGCCGCCAGCCCCTCGCGCCCGTCGCTCGCAGCGCGCACCCTGTAGCCCTGCTCGTCCAGGCTGTTGACGATGAAGCCGCGCACATCCGGGTCGTCGTCGATCACCAGCACCGACAGCGGCGCGAGCGGCACCACGTGGCCGACCGGCTCCTCGATGCCCGCGGCGGCTTCGATCACCGCGTCATCGGCCTTGCGGAACAGCAATTTGACGGTGGTGCCCTTGCCCGGCGCGCTCTCGATCCGCGCTCCGCCGCCCGACTGGCGCGCCATGCCGTAGACCATCGACAGGCCCAGGCCGGTGCCCTTGCCGACTTCCTTGGTGGTGAAGAAGGGTTCGAACGCGCGCTCCGCGACCTCCGGCGGCATTCCGACTCCGGTGTCGCTGATAGTGAGCTCGATATAATCGCCGTCTTCGAGATCGGAATCGCCCTTGATCCGGACCTTGCGGGTGGAGAAGACGAGCGTGCCGCCATCGGGCATTGCGTCGCGGGCATTGATCGCGAGGTTGAGCACTGCGACCTCGAGCTGGGTCGGGTCGGCCATCACCGGCATCAGCGCTTCGTCGAGATCGAACTGCTTGCTGATTCCGGGTCCGAGCACGTTGCGCAGCAACGGCCGCATGTTGTGGATCAGCGGCGCGACATGGGTCGGCCGGACCTCGAGACGCTGGACCCGGCTGAAAGCGAGCAACTGGCCGGTCAGCCGGGCGCCGCGCTCGGCGGCGGCCAGCGCATTGTCGGCATAGCGCTTGAGCTTGGGATCGTCGGCGCGCTTGGCGATGATGTCGAGCCCGCCCACCACCACGGTCAGCAAATTGTTGAAGTCGTGCGCGATGCCGCCGGTCAGCTGGCCGAGGGCCTCCATCTTCTGGCTCTGCCGGAGTTGCTCCTGCGCTGCCTTCAATTCGGTGATGTCGCGGGCTTCGAACAGCAGATAGATGATCGCTCCGTCGGCACCGCGCACCGGCTGGACCGAGACGTCCAGATAGGCGGTCCGGATCCCCTCGCGCTCCATCTTCACCTCGGTGGTGAAGACCTTGCCGCGCGCCGCGCTCGCAATCGCCTTCTTCATCACCGCCGCGTGCTGCGGGTAGGAGCGCATGGTCGGCGCGTCCCACAGCTTGTGGCCGATGGCTTCGGATGGGTGCTCGTGGCGCCACGCCTCACGACGGTTGTTGACCGCCAGCACCGTCCCGTCGGGCTTCAGCAGGACCATCACTTCCAGCGCGGCCTCGAACACCGCCCGGAACTGGGCTTCCGACGCCGCCAACTGACGCGTTTGCTCATCGACCTGGCGGCGGAGCTCGAGCTCGGCTTCCTTGGCGAGCGTGATATCGCTGCCGACCCCGATGAATCCCACCAGCTCCCCGTCGGGGCCGAAGCGAGGCTGCGACACGGTGCGAAGCCAGCGATATTCGCCGTCGTGCCTGAGGTACCGGCCCTCGAGCGTGAAGCGTTGCAGCGAGGCCTCGCCGGCGATGCTCTCGGCGACGATCCGGTCGACGTCGTCGGGATGGATCCGCGAACGCCAGTCGAGCGTCCGCGCTTCCTCAAAATCGCAGCCTGGCCCGCAGGCAAACATGGCGTAGGCGTCGTTGACGAAGTCGCGCGACCGGTCGAGCCTCGTCACCCACATCAAGGCGGGCGCCGAATTGGCGATCCGCCGGAACCGCTCCTCGCTCTCCCGCAGCGCGCGTTCCGCGGTACGCTGTTCGGACACGTCCTGCTGGAGGATGAAGAAGCCGCGGACCGTCCCGTCGGCATCGGCCCAGGGGATGAAATGGCTCTGCACCGCGGTGCTGCCGCGCGTCGGATGGTCGAACTGCGAGGCGAAAAACAGACGTTCGCCCGACAGCGCTCGACGATACATCGGCTCGCGCTTCGCCAGTGCGTCCTCGCCGATGATGTCGACGATCTTCATCCCCAGGAGGTCTCGGCGCGGGATTTCGAACCAGTCGGCGAGCGGCTGGTTGACGAAGCCAAGCGACAAATCGGGAGCGACGAAGGCGATCATCACCGGCAGGGTGTCGGCAAGGGCCAGGATGCCCGGCGCGGTGAACACTTCGGGTGGCAGGCCACTGGGCAGCTGGTCGAGCGGCAGGGTTGCGAAGTCGATGGCGGCCCTGATCGGGCCCGCGTCCGCCTCGGCGGGCACGCGGCGCGGCTTGGGCTTCGCCCGCCTGCCAGAACCCCCATCCCGATCGGCCATCGACCCCGCCTCGCTCCCCCCCGAATCGGGGGCTCAACACATTGTGGGCCAAGGGGTTGCCCCAAGTCGATTCATCCCGCTGCGCTCGCGCGGGCTCGGCGGCGCGTTGGCAGGACCTCGTGGCCGCGCTACGGCAATCGCCCGATGACGAACGACGGTTGGAAAGCGCTGGCGGACAAGGAAGCCAAAGGCCGCGACCTCGCGCGTCACACGGTCGAGGGCATCACGCTCGCGCCGGTCTACGGTCCGGAGGACGCGGCGGGCATCGACAGCGGCTATCCCGGCCTGCCGCCCTTCACCCGCGGACCCTATGCGACGATGTACGCCGGGCGCCCCTGGACCATCCGCCAGTACGCGGGTTTCTCGACCGCGGAGGAGTCCAACGCTTTCTATCGCCGCAACCTCGCGGCCGGGCAGAAGGGCCTCTCGGTCGCCTTCGACCTAGCCACCCACCGCGGCTACGACAGCGACAATCCGCGCGTCGCCGGCGACGTCGGCATGGCGGGCGTCGCGATCGACACCGTCGAGGACATGAAATTGCTCTTCGACGGAATCCCGCTCGAACAGATGTCGGTCAGCATGACCATGAACGGCGCGGTGCTGCCGGTCATGGCCTTCTTCATCGTCGCCGGCGAGGAGCAGGGCGTCCCGCGTGGCCAGCTCACCGGCACGATCCAGAACGACATTCTGAAAGAGTTCGCGGTCCGCAACACCTACATCTATCCGCCCGAGCCGAGCATGCGGATAGTCAGCGACATCATCGCTTATTGCGCGCGCGAGATGCCGAAGTTCAACTCGATCTCGATCAGCGGCTACCACATGCACGAGGCAGGAGCGACGGCGGTCCAGGAGCTCGCCTATACGCTCGCCGACGGCATGGAATATGTCCGCGCCGCCCAGGCTCGCGGATTGAAGATCGACGATTTCGCGGGGCGCCTCAGCTTCTTCTGGGGCATCGGCATGAACCTGTTCATGGAGGTGGCCAAGCTTCGTGCCGCGCGCACGCTGTGGCACCGGATCATGACGCAGCTGGGCGCGCAGAAGGACGAGTCCAAGCGGCTCCGCACCCACTGCCAGACGTCCGGTGTCAGCCTGACCGAGCAGGACGCTTACAACAACATCGTCCGCACCACGATCGAAGCGCTCGCCGCGGTGCTCGGCGGGACGCAGTCGCTGCACACCAACAGCTTCGACGAAGCGATCGCTCTGCCCACCGATTTCTCCGCGCGCATCGCCCGCAACACCCAATTGATCCTGGCCGAGGAAAGCGGAGTGACGGCGGTCGCCGACCCGCTCGGCGGCAGCTGGTACGTCGAGAGTTTGACGCGTGAGCTGGAGGAAAAGGCCTGGGCGCTGATCGAGGAAGTCGAGGCGCACGGCGGGATGACGAAGGCGGTTGCCGAAGGCCTGCCCAAGCACCGCATCGAGGAAGCGGCCGCGGCCCGCGCGGCGAAGGTCGATACCGGCGAAACGGTGATCGTCGGCGTGAACCGCTACCGTCCTGGCGAAGAGGAAGTGCACGACATCCTCGAGGTCGACAACGCCAAGGTCCGAGCCTCGCAGATCGCGCGGATCGAAAAGGTGCGTGCGTCACGCGATGAAGAGAAGGTGCGGGCTGCGCTGGATGCTTTGACGAACGCTGCCAAAAATCCTCCCCCAGCTCGTCTGGGGGAGGGGGACCAAGCGCAGCTTGGTGGAGGGGCCCCTCCACCGCCTTCGGCGGTCCCCCTCCCCGAGCAAGCTCGGGGAGGATTGCAGACGAACCTCCTCGCCCTCGCCGTCGAAGCCGCGCGTGCCAGCGCGACGCTCGGCGAAATCTCCGACGCGCTGGAGCGCGCGTTCGGCCGGTACGG
>JAICVC010000089.1 GCA_025935515.1 Sphingomonas sp. | reverse complement strand
TTCGCGCCGATCGTCGCGCCGGGGCAGGTGCCGTGGGGACAGCAGGCGCTGACCGGCTATCTCGGCAACGACCGTGCCGGTTGGCGGCGGCATGACGCGGTCGCGTTGATCGAAGACGGTGCGCGTCTGCCCGATCTGCTGGTCGACGTCGGCGATGCGGACCCGTTCATCGAAAAGGAATTGCGGCCCGAGCTTCTCGAACGAGCATGCGCGGCGGCCGGAATCCCGCTGACGCTCCGCCGCCAGCCGGGCTACGACCATAGCTATTATTTCATCTCGACGTTCATGGCCGAGCACCTCGGCTGGCACGCGGAGAAATTGCTGAAGGATTAGCCGATGAGGATCAGTCGCCGCGCTTTCATCCAGACTGCGGCGGCGATGGGCGCGTCGCTGGCCTGGGGCGGAGAGGCCCGCGCTTCCATGGTCAAATGGACCGAGAAGCGCGACCTCTATCCGGAAGGCGTTGCGTCGGGCGATCCCGATCCCAACAGCGTGATCCTGTGGACGCGTCGGCCATTCGGCGAGCCCAGACGCCATGTCCTCACCGTCGAAGTCGCCGAGGACGACACGTTCCGCCGCGTCGTGGCGCAGGCAAAGGCGCCGGTCCTCGCTTCGGCGGACTGGACGACGCGCGTCCTGGTCGGGGGGCTCAAGCCCGCACATGTCTACTGGTATCGCTTCACCGATGCCAAAGGTAACGGCAGCCGTATCGGCCGGACGATCACGGCGCCCGCGGCGGACGATCCGCGTCCCGTCAATTTCGCCTTCGTCAGCTGCCAGAGCGTCAACGAGGGCAAGCTCAACGCCTACCGCCGGATGATCTTCGAGGATGAGCACGCTGCGCCCGAAGAGCAGCTCGGCTTCGTCCATCACCTGGGCGACTTCATCTACGATGTCGTCGAATATCCCGACGAAGTGAAGACCCGTTATGACCGCACGATCTACGAAGTCGCGCGAATCCCGGACGGGGGGAAGAGCGGCAACCTTCATTACCCGCTGACGGTCGACGGCTATCGCGCCGTCTACCGCGGCTACCTCGCCGATCCCGACCTGCAGGATGCTCGCGCCCGCTGGCCGTTCGTCGCCATGTGGGACAATCACGAATTCTCCTGGCAGGGGTGGCAGAGCATCCAGCAGGCGGGCGGCCCGCCGCGGCCGGGGCAGAGCATCAAGGTCGCCGCCAACCAGGCCTGGTTCGAATATATGCCAGCGCGCGTGAAGGCGCCGAGCGGAACCTTCGAGACCTTCGGCCCGCCGCCGGTGAAGGACGTCAAGATCGAGAAATGGGATGCGAACGGGCTGGGTGACGAGCCCAATAACCTCAAGGCGATCAACAGCCTGATCGCCTACCGCGCGCTCCGCTACGGGAAGCACCTCGACCTCATCATCACCGACCAGCACAGTTATCGCAGCCCCGATCCATTCAGCGACCACTCGCTCGGCAGGCTCGGCGACTGGAAGGACTACAACGGCATGTTCCCCGACGACGCGATGCAGATCCTCGACGGGGGACGCGCGTTCAGCGGCGGCAATCCGCCCGCCGAGATCCGCTTCCAGGAGCAGAGCATCCCGAACCCCCAGCGCAACGCGCCCCCACAGACGATCCTCGGTGCGACGCAGAAGGCGTGGTTCAAGGACAAGCTGCGGAAATCGACTGCGACTTGGAAGATCTGGGGCTGCTCGCTCGGCTGCCTCGACTGGCGCGCCGACCCTGAGAACCTGCCGGCGGGGCTCACCAAGAAGCCGTGGCCGAAAGGCCGCTTCGCCAACCTCGGCGGCGGCGATCACGGCAGCGCCTGGGTGGAGCGGAAGGAAATCTACGAACTGGTCCGCGACGCGAAGATCACCGGCTTCGCGATCGTCTCGGGCGACCGCCACAGCTTCTGGGCCGGCTATGCAGCCGCGGAATTGCCGCCGGGCAATTTCGAGCCGGTCGGCCTGAGCTTCGTCGGCGCCTCGCTCGCCAGCCCCGGGGTGATGGAGGCCTATGAGCATAGGCTGGCCAAGGACCTTCCGCTGCGGCCCCTGTACCTCGCCGATCGCCCCGGTGGCGCGAAACCGGACTGGACGTTCAACATGCTGCTCAAGCACGGCGTCCGCTCTTGCCTCGACTATGCCAGGAACTTCGACCTCGAGCAGGCGCGGAAGCTTTCGAACCCGGCGCTCTCGCCGCACCTCGAATTCGTCGATATGGGCGGGCACGGTTATGCGAAGGTCCGGCTCAGCGGCGATGAAATGCGGACCGAATTCGTCTGCATCCCGCGCCCGATCACGCGCTCCGAGCGCCCGGACGGCGGCCCGCTTCGCTACCGCGTTGTGCACACTGCGCCGCTGTGGCGGGTCGGCGAGCATCCCCTGCTCGAGCAGCAAGTCCTCGAAGGCGACATCGGCCTGTCAAGCTAGGGCCATTTGGTGAGCCTCGGCTTCGCGGCGCTGAGCGTCGTCACCGCGCTCGCCGTTGGCTTGTTGATCGGGATCGAGCGCGGCTTTGACCTTCGCGCACTCCGTGCCGGAACGCGGGTTGCCGGCGTCCGGACGTTCACGCTGCTGGGCCTCGCTTCCGGCCTCGCCGGCCTGGCCGGACGGTTTGGTCAGCCCTTCGCTGCCGGCGCGCTCGTCGCCGGCGCGGTCGCGGTGCTCGCGATCGGTTACGCCAACCGGCCGGGCCTCAAGCGAAAGCCCGACGCGACAACCCCGGTCGCGGCGCTGACGACGGTCGGTCTCGGCTTCATCGCCGGCTTCGGGCAGCCCGGCTTCTCCATTGCCGGCGCCGCGGTCGTGACGCTGCTGCTCGCGCTCAAGGCCGAGCTTCACGGGCTGCTCGACAAGCTCGATGAAGAGGATGTGAAGGCGCTTGCGCGCTACGCTGTGATCGCGGGCGCAGTCCTCCCGTTCCTGCCAAGCGGAGCTTACGGCCCGCTCGGCGCTTGGAACCCGCAGAGGTTGTGGCTGGTGGTGGTGCTGGTCACCGGCTTCTCGTTCCTCGGCTACGTCGCCAACCGCATGTTCGGCGAACGCCACGGGACGATTGCGACCGCCTTGATCGGCGGCGCCTACAGCTCCACCGCGGTCACCCAGTCGCTCGCGCAGCGGCTCGGCAGCGAGGGCAAGGTCGGTGCGGAAAATGCGGGCATCGCGCTTGCGACGGCGGTCATGTACCTGCGCGTGCCCCTGCTCATGGCGTTCTTCGCGACCCGCGCGCTCCCGGCGATCGCGCTCTTGCTGTTGCCCGCAATCACGGTCGCATGGGCTGCTGGCTTCTGGCTGTATCGCCAGGCGCCGAAGTCCGATGCTCCGACGGCGCCCGGCAATCCGATCGCCGTCGTGCCGGCGCTCGGTTTCGCGGCATTCGTCGCGGCCGCAGCGGTCGTTGCCGCCTGGGCCGAAGGGCGGTTCGGGCAGAGCGGAATTGCCGTCCTTCTGCTGATCATCGGGAGCATGAGCGTCGACACTGCGATCATCACGCTTGGCGGCCTGCCGGGCGGGGCGATCACGCCACTGCTCGCCGCGATCGCAGTCGCCGGCACGATCATCGTCAACATGGCGGTCAAGATCGGGATCACACTGGTTTACGCGGGGCGCAAGGGGCTTCCCGCAGCGTTGGCGATGAGCGCGAGCATCATCGTGCTCGCCGGATCGATCGCGCTCGCCTGGATGCGTTTGTGATGCACCGCAACATCTGCAATTAGCGCGGGGATGGCCGACCGCATCTCGACGCTGGTGATGTTCGGCGCGACCGGCGACCTCGCCCGGCGCATGCTGCTCCCGTCATTATACGGCCTCGATTCCGACGGGCTGCTGCCCGACAACCTTCGCATCATCGGTACTGCGCGCACCGAGCTCGACGATGCCGGTTTCCGCGAGCGCGGGACTTCCGCGCTGCAGGAGCATCTCCCGGAAGATTTCTACGCCGCCGGCATCGCCGAGCGGTTCCTCTCGCGGCTTCATTATGTGCCGCTCGACATCACCCAGCCCGCCGGCTTCGAGGGATTGGCGAAAGCCATCGGCGATCCGTGCCACGGCGTGGCGATCTTCCTTTCCACCGCGCCGTCGCTGTTCAAGCCGACCATCGACGGCCTCGCCGCGGCCGGCCTCGCCTGCCCGACGGTGCGCATGGCGTTGGAAAAGCCCCTCGGCACCGACCTCGAATCCAGCCGCGAGATCAACGATGCGGTCGCAGCCCACTTTCCCGAGGACCGTACCTTCCGGATCGACCATTATCTCGGCAAGGAGACGGTCCAGAATCTGATCGCGCTGCGCTTCGCCAACCTGATGTTCGAGCCGCTGTGGAACTCGACCCACATCGACCATGTCCAGATTACCGTCGCCGAGACGGTCGGGCTTGAGGGCCGCGGCGATTACTACGACGGCGCGGGCGCGCTGCGCGACATGGTGCAGAACCACATGCTGCAGCTGCTCGCATTGGTCGCGATGGAGCCGCCGAGCGACTTCAACGCGACCGCGGTGCGCGATGAGAAGGTGAAGGTGCTGCGCGCGCTTCGCCCGATCGGCGCGGCGGATGCGGAACTGGCGACCGTCACCGGCCAATATGCACGCGGCGCGATCGATGGCGAGCCGGTGCCCGGCTACGACGAAGAGATTGGGCGCGACAGCGCGACGGAGACCTTCGTCGCCTTGAAGGCGCATATCGACAACTGGCGCTGGAAAGGGGTCCCCTTCTATCTTCGCACCGGCAAGCGCATGCCGATGCGCGACACTGAGATCTTCATCCAGTTCAAGGACGTGCCCTATTCGATCTTCGCATCGCGCGGAGCGACGACCCGGCCAAACAAGCTGGTCATCGGCCTCCAGCCGGAGGAGACGATCAGCCTCCACCTGATGGCCAAGGCGCCGGGCCTCGACCGGCAGGGGGTGCGCCTGCGCGAGATCCCGCTCGACATCGGCCTCGCCAACGCCTTCAGCGAATACCGCCGCCGGATCGCCTACGAGCGGCTGCTGCTCGACCTGATCGAGGGCGACCCGACCCTGTTCGTCCGCCGGGACGAAGTCGAAGCGCAATGGGCGTGGATCGATCGCATCCGCGCCGCCTGGGCCGAGAAGGGGATGAGCCCGAAGCCCTATCCAGCGGGGACCTGGGGTCCGTCGGCCGCAATCGCGCTGACCGAGCGCGACGGCATCAGCTGGAACGAATAGGCTGTGCCTATTGGGGCACTTCGACGTGCCCGCCGAAGCCGAACCGCATCGCGGACAATAATTTGTCCGCAAAACTATGATCCATCCGGCTGCGGTATCGGGCGAACAGAGCGGCGGCGAGCACGTTCGCGGGGATCGCCTCCTCCATCGCTGCATGCATCGTCCACTGGCCCTCGCCGCTGTCCGCCACGGTTCCCGAAAACCCCTCGAGGCCAGGATCGCGGGCGAGCCCCAGCGCGCACAGGTCGAGCAGCCATGACGAGATGACCGATCCCCGCCGCCACACCTCGGCTATGTCGGGCAGGTTGAGCTCGAACCGCTCCTCCTCCGGCAGCCGCGGGTTCGCCCGGCCTTTGAGGATGTCGAAGCCCTCGGCGTAGGCCTGCATCAGGCCATATTCGATGCCGTTGTGGACCATCTTGACGAAATGGCCGGCGCCCGCAGGGCCGGCGTGGATATAGCCGCGCTCGGCCCGATCGTCGGTGCCTGAACGGTTGGCGGTGCGAGGGATCGTTCCCAATCCCGGCGCGAGGGTGTTGAAGATGGGATCGAGCATTTCCACGATCTCGCGGTCACCGCCGATCATCAGGCAATAACCCCGTTCCAGCCCCCAGACGCCCCCGGAGGTTCCGACATCGACATAGTGGATGCCGCGCTCGGCACATTCCCGGGCTCGGCGGACATCGTCCTTGAAGAAGCTGTTGCCGCCGTCGATCACCACGTCGCCGGCCTGCGCGATCGTCCGCAGCGCCGTGACAGTATCCTCTGTCGGCGCGCCAGCCGGAACCATCACCCAGAATATGCGCGGACCCTGCAGCTTCGACGCGGCGTCTTCGAGGGAATTGGCGGCGATGATGCCTTCGCGTGTCAGTTGGCGCACATTCTCCGGATCGCGGTCGAACCCGACGACCTCATGGCCGCTGCCGATCAGCCTGCGGGAGATGTTCGCGCCCATGCGTCCGAGGCCGATCACTGCAATCCGCATCCGGCTGGCATCCTTGTGATGCATCTGTGGTGACCCCAACGGGACTCGAACCCGTGTTTTCGCCGTGAAAGGGCGACGTCCTAGACCGCTAGACGATGGGGCCGCTCCGAGAAGCCGCCCGCCGTTAGGCGAGGGGTTTTGCAGCGTCAAGCAAGCGCCGCGTCCTCGAGGTGCATCTCGGCGGCATTGCCGCCGTTCCACTCGTCGCGCTTGATCGTCCCGGCCAGCCACCAGCGGACGTCGCCGGATGAGGAGAGCAGCGCCTGGCCGAGCTCGGTCGCGGCGCTTCGGAAGGCGATCCACTTGAAGCTCTTGCCGTCGTCGCCGCAGCCGAGGCCGCGCACATGGCCGTCGCCGACAATCCCGGTCTTGAGTAGCCGCACCGGTCCCGCGGCGACCCGCGGGCTGGGCCATCCGGCGCCATAGGGTCCGGCGGCATCGAGCGCGTCGCACAAGGCGCCGGCGACCCCGCCTGGCGCGAGCAGGGCGTCGAGCAGCAGCGCCCGGTCGCTGCGCGCTTTCTCGACATCGGCCGCCAGCCGCTCGTCGATGAATTCGCGGAAGGCCTCGAGCCCACCCGGCGGCAAGGTGAGGCCAGCGGCCATCGCATGGCCGCCGCCGGCGATGAGCAAGCCGCTGTCCTTGGCGGCGAGCACGGCAGCGCCGAGATCGACCCCGGAGATTGACCGCCCCGAGCCCTTGCCGGTCCCGTCCTCGGTCTCGGCGATGACGATCGCCGGTCGCCCGAAGCGCTCTTTGATTCTTCCGGCGACGATGCCGATCACACCCTGGTGCCAGCCGGCGCTCATCACGGTGATTACCGGCGAATCCGCCTGCGCTTTCGCTTGTTCTTCGGCCTGTTCGCAGACTAGCATTTCGATCGCGCGCCGCTCTTCGTTGAGGCGGTCGAGCTCGGCGGCGATCCCGCGCGCTTCCTCGGGATCGGTCGAGGTCAGCAGGCGAACCCCGAGGTCGGATTTGCCGACGCGGCCGCCGGCGTTGATCCGCGGGCCCAGCGCGAAGCCGAGGTCGCGGCAGCTTGGTGCCTTCACGAGCCGTGCTGCCTCGGCCAAGGCGCCGAGCCCAATGTTCTGCCGCGCCGCCATCACCCGAAGTCCCTGCGTCACGAACGCGCGGTTGAGGCTCTTGAGGCGCGCAACGTCGGCGACAGTTCCAAGCGCGACGAGGTCGAGCAGGTCGATGATCTTGGGTTCTTCCAGCGCCTCGAAGGCACCGCGCCCGCGCAGCTCACGCAGCAGTGCGACGCCGAGCAGGAAGGCCATGCCGACGGCGGCGAGGTGGCCGTGTGCGGCGCCGTCCTCGCTCTCGTCGAGCCGGTTGGGGTTGATCAGCGCAAAAGCCACCGGCAGCAGGCTCGCGCACTGGTGGTGATCGACGACGATCACGTCGAGCCCGGCCGCCTTGGCTTCCTCGATCGCGTCGAACGCCTGCGCGCCGCAGTCGACGCACACCGCGACACTCGCGCCTTTTGTCTTGAGTTCGACCAGCGCTTTTCCCGATGGGCCGTAGCCTTCCATCAGGCGATCCGGGATATAGACCATCGGCTTTGCCCCGAGCCGCCGCAGCAGCAACACCAACAGCGCTGCGCTGGTCGCGCCGTCGACGTCATAATCGCCGAAGATGGCGATCGCCTCGCCCCGCTGGACCGCGTCGGCGAGCCGCGTGGCACCCTTGTCCATGTCCTGGAAGCAGCTCGGGTCGGGCAGGAAATCGCGGATCCGGGGCTCGCGGTGACGCGCAAGATCCTCGCGGGCGACGCCACGGGCGAGCAGCAGCTCGTCGACCAGCGCGTCCATGCCCAGCCCGGCATCGGGCGGCCGCCGCCAGCGCCACGGCTGGCCGGTCACCGATCGGTCGATGTTGAGCGCCGCATCCATCGCGGCGAACCTATGGCGCGCCGATTCGCGGGTCTAGAGTCCGCGGTGCTTAAGGTCGTGATATTCTGTGGATACCCGGCGGACGGTCCCGGTGCTCGCCCGCATCACCACGCTTTCAGTCGAGACGTACCTGGCGCGCCGATGGACGCCCTTCAGCAGCGACCCGTCGGTGACCCCAGTCGCCGCGAATATGCAGTCGCCACTCGCCATGTCCTGAAGCGTGTAGACGCGGTCCAGGTCCTCGATCCCCCATCGGTGCGCACGCGCCACTTCGTCGTCGTTGCGGAACAGCAGCTGGCCCTGCATTTGCCCGCCGACGCAGCGCAACGCCGCCGCCGCCAGTACGCCCTCGGGCGCGCCGCCGCTTCCCATGTAGATGTCGATGCCGGTCTCGGGGTCGGCGGTTGCGATCACGCCGGCGACGTCTCCGTCCGGGATCAGCTTGATGCCGCAGCCCAGCTCCCGAAGCTCGGCGATGATCCCAGCGTGCCGGTCGCGCTCGAGCACGCAGGCGATGATTTCCCTCGGTTCCACGCCCTTGGCCGCGGCAAGCGCGCGGACATTGTCGGCCGGCGATTTGCGAAGATCGATCGTGCCTTCGGGATAGCCGGGGCCGATCGCCAGCTTCTGCATGTAGACGTCGGGCGCATTGAGGAGGCCGCCATGCTCGGCAATGGCGAGGACGGCCAGCGCGTTG
>JAICVC010000085.1 GCA_025935515.1 Sphingomonas sp. | reverse complement strand
GCGTCGACCACGCGGCCAAGCAAGCCCTTTCCGATCGGCACGTCGACGATCGAGCCGGTGCGCTTGACGCTCGAACCTTCCGAGATTTCGGAGTCCGAGCCGAAGATGACGACGCCGACATTGTCGGCCTCGAGGTTCAGGGCCATGCCCTTGGTGCCGTTGTCGAACTCGACCATCTCGCCGGCCTGGACATTGTCGAGGCCGTAGATGCGCGCGATGCCGTCGCCGACCGAGAGCACGGTGCCGACTTCCGAGACCTGCGCTTCGGCGTCGAAATTCGCGATCTGGTCGCGGATGACGCGGGAGATTTCAGCGGCGCGGATATCCATGGTGTTTGCTTAGCCTTTCATCGCGGATGCGAGACGGTTGAGTTTGGTGCGGATCGAGGCGTCGATCTGCTGGCTGCCCAGCTTGACGACGATTCCGCCGAGGATGTCGGGATCGACCCTCGCGTCGATGTTGACGTCGCGGCCGGCGCGAGTCCGGAGCTGCTGCTTGAGCGCGGCCAGCTGGTCGTCGTTGAGCGGGCGGGCCGTCATGACTTCGGCAGTCGCTTCTCCCCGATGCTCGGCGGCGAGCCGGCCGAAAGCGCGAATGACCTTGCGCAGCTCCCCCTTCCGGCCGTTGCGGGCGAGGACGCCGACGAAATTGGTGGTGATTGGGTCTAGACCGAGTTGGGGCGCAAGCGCGGCGAACGCCTTGCCTGCCTCATCGCGCGAGACCAGCGGGCTTGCGACCAGCTCCGCGAAATCCTTCGAATCGAGTAAGGCCTGGCTGAGCGCGTCGAGGCTGTTGCCGACGGATTCGATCTGCCGTTGGTCGCGTGCCAGATCGAACAAAGCCGACGCGTAGCGCCCTGCTAAGCTGGCCCGAATGCCGCCGGATGTCTCCACGCGCGAAAAGCTCCAGAAACGGTAATTGGCCCCATGAAAAAACGGGGCGCCGTCGGGGGTTACCCCGCACGCCCCCATGGGATGGCGCGGCCCCTAGCAAGGGGGGCGCGGCGATGCAACCGCCTGCTTTTGGTTTGACCGCAACCTCGCGGAAGCGGACCGCTGCGGGAAGCCATACAAACGCCGCATGACCTACCGAATCACAGGGATCGACCCCGCACCGTACCGCCACCTTCATGGCCTTTCCGACGAGGATTTGGCCAAAGAAGGTGTCGTCCGGATGACCGTCACCGACCGGACCTTCCCGTGCCGCGTGAGCCTGACCGACCGCGACATCGGCGAGACGGTGTTGTTGGTCAATCATGTCAGCCACGACGTCGCCAACCCGTATCGGGCCAGTCATGCGATTTTCGTCACCCAAGGCGCGGAAGAACCGGCGGAGTTCATCGACCGGGTTCCTCCGGTGTTCGAGCCGCGGATCCTCTCGCTGCGCGGCTTCGACAAGGATGGGATGATGGAAGAGGCGATCCTGGCCCAGCCGGGCGAAGCTGATGCCGCAATCCGCAAGCTGTTCGACAATCCGGCGATCGATACGATCCATGCCCACAACGCGACCCGCGGCTGCTTCGCGGCCAAGATCGAAAGGAACTGACGATGGCGAGCCTTGCACCGACGCTCCGCGAGCGTAAATCGTGCCAAATGGACAATGTGGCGCGCCTCGACCCAGACACTGCGTGGGCGGCGTTCATGCGCCGCGACCGGGCATGGGACGGCCGAGTCATCGGCGCGGTGAAGACCACCGGCATCTATTGCAAGCCGAGCTGCCCAGCGCGTCGGCCCAGGCGCGAGCATGTCGAATTCTTCGCGAGCGGCGAGGAAGCGCGCGCGGCGGGCTATCGATCCTGCCTGCGTTGCAAGCCCGACGAGGTCGGGCGCGACCGCGAGGCGGTGGCCGAGGCGGTAACCCGGATCGAGCAGGCCGAGGAAGTCCCGAGCTTGTCCGAACTGGCCGCCGCGGTCGGCTACGCGCCGCACCATTTCCAGCGCATCTTCAAGCGCGACCTCGGCGTTTCGCCAGCCGAATATGCGCGCGGGCTCCGCAATCGCCGGACCGAAGCGGCATTGAAATCCAACGGCCGGGTGACCGATGCGGTTTACGAAGCCGGTTATGCCGGGCCGAGCAGCTTCTACAGCGACGCCAAGCAAAGGCTCGGCATGACCCCATCGGCATGGCGCAACGGCGGTCACGGCGAGACGATCCGGTGGACCCACTTCGATAGCCCGCTCGGCGAGATGCTGATTGCGGCGACGAGCAAGGGCATTTGCCGGCTGACGTTCGACGACAGCGAGGAATCGCTGCGGCGGCTGTTCCCGAACGCGACGATCGTCGAGGATGCGGGCGGCCTTCGCGATCTGATCGAAGGCGCGCTGGCGGCGATCGAAAGCCCGCTCGCGGTGCGCGAGCTGCCGATCGACGTCGCCGGCACCGCCTTCCAGGAAGCGGTGTGGCGCGAGCTTCGCAAGATCCCCGCCGGCGAGACGCGCAGCTATGCCCAGATCGCGGCGGCGATCGGCCAGCCGAAGGCGGTGCGCGCGGTCGGGACGGCCAATGGCGACAATCATGTCGCCGTCCTCATCCCGTGCCACCGGGTGATCCGCAGCGACGGGTCGCTCGGCGGTTATGCCGGGGGACTCGATCGCAAGCGGCAACTCCTCGCCGCGGAGGGCCATCGCGACCCGGCTCCGGAGCTTCCCCTCTAAACTTTGTCCTGCCACCCTGGCCGGATTTAGGGTGGACCGAAGGGGGAGGGGCGTGAGTTCACCGGATCCGGCTAAGAGCGAATGGTTTTCATCCCTCCGGCGTGTGGTCGACTTTCCGCTTGTCACCATGCTGCTGGCGTTCGCCGCGATCATGGCGCCGGCCGGACTTGTGGCCGGATTGCTCGAGAGAATGCTCCCGTCATCGACAATTGCCGCGGTCGCTTCTCAGCTCGCCGTCGCCGTCGTGATCCTGGCGAGCTACAAACTGGTCGTCCGGCACCTCGGCGCGAGAAAGCATGATGACCTGTCGGGCCCTGGCGCTCTTCGCCAGCTGGGAGCCGGGCTGGGCATCGGCGCGTCACTTTTCGCCCTGATCGTCGGGGTCGCGGCCTTGATTGGAATCTATCGGCTGCACGGTGCCGGCGACGATAGCGACCTGTTGCCGTCGCTCGTCCGCACGGGCCTGTTCCCTGCGATCGCCGAGGAGATCATCTATCGCGCCATCCTGTTCCGCTGGATCGAAGAGTTTGCCGGGAGCTGGGCCGCGCTGTTCCTTTCCTCGCTGCTGTTCGGCCTGTCGCACATGGACAACCCAAGCGCCGACGTCCTTTCCACCGTCGGCATCATGCTCGAGGGCGGCGTCTTGCTCGGTGGTGCCTACATACTGACGAGGCGCCTGTGGTTTCCGATGGGCATCCACGCGTCGTGGAACCTGACCCAGGGCGAAATTTTCGACATTCCCGTCTCGGGCAATGATGCCCATGGCCTGGTCGAAGCGAGTCTGCAGGGCCCGGACTTCCTGAGTGGGGGCGGATTCGGTCTCGAAGCCTCACTGATCAGCATCACGATCGCCACCGCGGCCGGTGTCGTGCTGGTGTGGCTGGCCGTGAAGCGTGGGCAGCTCGTTCACCCCTGGTGGAGGCGGGGCTTGGAGCGTTAGTTTGCGGTCGGTGGCGACATTGGACGCCTCAGTTCGCCGAGTGCTTCCTTTGGACGGCCCTGGTCGATGGCCGCGATCATTCGTTTCGCGACTTCGCCCATCTGCCCGACGTGCGGGGAAAAGGCGACTACTGTCAGCGTTGCCCGCGCTTCCCTGGGCTTGCCTTCGTTGAGATAAGCGATCGCCGAATTCATGCGGACGCCAAGATCCTGAGGCGCCAGATCAGACGCGTAATGAAGTGCCGCGAGCGCATTGGCGTTCGGCCTGATTCCTTCGCGCAGGAATGTCCGATAGAATTCATAGAGCGGTTCGGGATCCTCGGTGTCGAGCTTATTGGCAGCAATGAGGTCGCGCCGCGCTTCCTCGAACTTTGCATGCCGCGCCGGTCCGTCGCTCGCATCGGCAAGCTCCGACATTGCGCGTGCTTTCAGCACCATCGCATCGGTACTTTGGGGATTGGTCCTCAATGCGCGTTCGGACGCACCTTCCGCGGCCTGTCCACGTCCAAGGGCGAGTTCGGCTTCGGCGAGCGTCGTCTCGACGAGTTCGTCGCCGGGAAACTGTGCTTCAACGTTCCTGACCCCAGCCGCCAGGCGCTCGGTTTCAGGCGACTTCGTCCCATATTTTATCCGCGCTCGAGCCAGAATGACCTGCGAAGCACCGGCGCTTAAGGGACTGACCGAAATCGGCCCCACGTGAATGGCCGATGCGGCGACCTGGAACATCGTGAGCCGCTTGTTTTCATAGGCATTGAGATCCTTGTCGAGTTGAGCAAGGTCGCCGAAGGCTTCGCGGGCAGCATCAAGCGAAGATGCGCCCCTCTCCATCGCCGCCAGATATGCCGAAAGCTGGCCCCTCCGATGGCTGTCGAGCTGAAGGTAATGCGTCAAAAGCCAGCTGCGTCCGTAATAGACGTCGCGCTGTGCGTTGGTCATGCCCGACTGCATGCCTTTAAAGAGAGTCTCGAGGGCCAATTGCGGCCCCTCGATCAGGCCAAAGGCTCGCCCTTTTACAACGCGGCCAAGCCACACGGACCCGTCCCGGTCGAACTGCGGGGTCGAGAAGAACTCGGCATAACCCTCGACGTACCACTCGGGGTATGGCCGCTCGAGTTCCTGCTTCATCAGATGGTGCGTGTATTCGTGGAAGAAGATCGAATTCTGATCGGGATCATCGGTGTCCATTCGCCTTGGAACGTAAGCGAGCGAGCCCGAAATGCGCCCAATGTAGAAACCCGCGAAGAACCCCGTTTTGTCACCGATGATCGACCGAACGTCTTTTTCGGTCGGCACGACGAACACCGTCAAACGATTGCCCTTGCCGATTACCGGATCCTGCATGTTCGTGGCGAGGCGGACTGCCTGGTCGAACCGCTCGAGCTGTGTGGCAAACTCGGCCAGGCGTTTTGGGTTGTCGTCCGCGTAGATGACGAAGTGCTTTGACTGGGCGATGTTCCATGCTGCGGCCGCGGGCGCCAATGGAGCCATGGCGGCGACGCCAGCGAGACAGGACAGAAAACGCATCGATCCCCCTTTTCGGCGAATCCAGGCTAGCGCGAGAGGGTGCGGACGCAAATGACTTTGATCGAACGCTTTTCAAATGAAGCTGTAGGGGTCGACGTCGACGCTGACCCGGACCTTGCTGCTCCAGTCGAGGGCCGCGAGCCAGTCGCGGATCACGTCCTGCACGTCGAGGCTACGGCGGGCATGGACCAGCAGGCGCTGGCGATGACGGCCGCGAAGCATGGCGAGCGGAGCCGGGGCGGGGCCAAAGACCGCCATGCCGTCGACCCCGGGCGCGGCGTGACCGATGCGGCGGGCGACCGCTTCGGCTTCGGACGAGTCTTCGGCCGAAACGACGATCGCGGCGAGCCGCCCGAACGGCGGCATCGCCGCCTCGCGCCGAGCCTCGGTTTCAGCCGCGTAAAACCCCGCAGCATCGCCTTTCACCAATGCGGCGATGACCGGCGCATCGGGATCGTGGGTCTGGACGTAGACCCGGCCGGGCTTGTCGCCGCGGCCCGCGCGGCCGGCGACCTGCTGGATCTGCTGGAAGCTGCGTTCGGCGGCGCGCAGGTCGCCGCCGGCGAGGCCGAGGTCGGCATCGACCACGCCGACCAGCGTCAGGTTGGGGAAGTGGTAGCCCTTGGTGACCAGCTGCGTGCCGACGACGACGTCGATCGCGCCGGCTTCCATCGCCCCGACGAACTCGGCCGCGCGGAGCGGCGACCAGATGGTGTCGCTCGTGACGATCGCCGTGCGCGCTTCGGGGAAGAGCTCGGTCACCTCGTCGGCGATCCGCTCCACGCCCGGACCGCAGGCGACCAGGCTGTCTTCCTCGCCGCACTCCGGGCAAGCCTTGGGCGGCGGCATGACGTGGCCGCAATGGTGGCAGGCGAGCCGGTGCATCAGCCGGTGCTCGACCATCCAGGCGGTGCAGTTCGGGCATTGGAAACGGTGGCCGCAGTGGCGGCAGAGCGTGAGCGGTGCGAACCCGCGCCGGTTAAGGAAGAGCAAAGATTGCTCACCTCGATCCAGATTGGCTTGCATCTCGCTGACCAGCTGCGGCGCCAGCCACCGCCCGCGCGGCGGCGGGTCCTGCGTTAGGTCGATCGCGGCAATGTTGGGCAGCGACGCGCCGGCGAAGCGCACCGGAAGGGCGACTTCGCGGTAGCGGCCGAGCTCGACCATGTGCCGGCTTTCGATTGGCGGGGTCGCGGTCGAGAGGATCACCGGGATGCCCTCGAACCTCGCGCGCATCACGGCGGTGTCGCGGGCGTGATACTGGACCCCGTCCTCCTGCTTGAAACTTGGCTCATGCGCTTCGTCGACAACGATCAAGCCGAGGTTTGGGTAGGGTAGGAACAGTGCCGAGCGGGCGCCGACGGTGACCGTCGCCTCGCCGCTGGCGATCCCGCGCCAGGCGCGCCGCCGCTGTGACGAACGCAGGTCCGAATGCCAGGCGACGGGCGCGCAGCCGAACCGCGCTTCGAACCGCTTGAGGAACGGTTCGGTCAGCGCGATCTCGGGCAGCAGGACCAGCGCCTGCTTTCCCTGGCGCAGGCATTCGGCGATCGCCTCGAAATAGACCTCGGTCTTGCCCGAGCCGGTGACTCCGTCGAGCAGCACCGGGTCGAAACCATTGCCGACGGCTAACGCGAGGCTCGCTGCAGCCTCCCGCTGATCGTCGTTGAGGTCCGGCGGTGCAAACTCGGGATCCGGGCAGGCGAGCGGCCGGTCGGCATCGACCGTCACGGCTTCGAGTGCGCCGGCATTTACCAGACCGCGCAGCACCGCGTCGCTCACGCCGGCATGGTCGGCGAGCTCACGGATGGTACCCTGCCTTCCTTCAAGCGCAGCGAGAGCCTTCTCGCGCTGGGGTGTCAGGCGGTCGGGGGCATGGCCAGTGGGCCGATATTCGGTGAGCTGCCGAGGACCATCGAGCGCCGCGGAGGATGGCAGCACCATCCGCAGCACCGAGGCGAGCGGCGCCAGATAATAATCTGCCGTCCATTCGCATAGCCGCCGCAACGGTACGGCGATCGGCCGAACCGCCACGACGCCCGCCAGAGGGCGCAGCCGGCTGTCGGGTACCTCGTTGGTCGGCAGCCGCTCAGCTTCCCACGCGACGCCGAGCAACTGCCGGGGGCCAAGCGGCGCGACAACGACCGACCCTGGCTCGACGGCCATGCCCTCGGGCACCCGGTAATCGAGCGGCCCGAGCGCGGCATTCAAGGTGACGACACGAGCTCGGCGCAGGGTCATGCCTCGCGAAAGTTCACAAAGTTCGTGGTCCTACGCGTGCGCGCGCACGCACCCGCGAGAGGGGAGGCCAGTTGCGAGCCATGAATTGGCAGGTGCACTCCGATCATCGGAGCGCTTAGAGCATAGCTGCACGGCTGTAGGACAGTGGTCGTAGGCATTCACCAATGCTAACCCTCGACGTGGGCTGAGGGGACGCCGGATAAAGGACGTCTCACATGATCGCACGACGCTGGCACGGGCGGGTTCCCGCCCCCAAGTCCGAGCAATATCTCAAGCTCATGAAAGAGGTCGGCCTTGCCGATTATGTCTCAACCGAAGGCAATCGCGGGGCGTGGTGCCTGCATCGGCGCGAGGGCGATGTCGTTCACGTGGAGATGTTCACGTTGTGGGATGACCTCGATGCGATCCGCCGCTTCGCCGGCGACGAGCTGACCAAGGCGAAATATTACGACTTCGACCCGGACTTTCTGCTCGAGTTGGAACCCGAAGTGACTCATTTCGAGGTGATCGAGCCTTAGCCGAAAAGTTGACGGTGCAGATTGGCGTCGAACGGCTGTCCCCAGGGACAGTCGGTCCTGATGTAAGCGTGGAAGCCCGGTTTTCGGTCAGCGATGATGAAGGCGATGGGCTCATCATCGATGGAAGCGCTCACGGCCTGGCCGTCTGCCGACCAACTAATGGTGTATCCGGAGGTGCGGGACGGCAGGCCAGACGCGCCTTCCTCCAACACGCTTGCGGGGGCCGGTGGCGGCAAGCCCGCCTCGCGAAAGCCCGAAAGGTCGTCCGGGGTTTGGTCGGCCAAATTTGCAACCCAGCAGTCGCTCGACGGGGCGATCGTGTTGGGATGCGACAAGTAAAACCAGAGCGATGCGCCCGCCCTGTCGATAATTGCCGTGCGGCCGGAGCCGTCATGCCGGGAAACCAGCTCCGACAGCGGTTATCTCCCGCGCTTTTTGCGGTGCTTGTCGAAGTCGAGGACGGCGGATTCATCTTCGGACTGCAGCAGCCCAAGCCGCCGAGCGACTTCCTGGTACGCCTCCTCGACGCCGCCGAGATCCTGGCGGAAGCGGTCCTTGTCGAGCTTCTTGTTGGTCTTGATGTCCCACAGGCGGCAGCCGTCGGGGCTGATCTCGTCGGCGAGGATAACGCGCGCATAATCGCCGTCCCACACCCTGCCGAATTCTAGCTTGAAGTCGATCAGGCGGATGCCGATCGCGGCAAACATGCCCGACAGGAAGTCGTTCACCCGGATCGCCATGTCGGCGATGTCGTTCATCTCGTCCTGCGTCGCCCAGCCGAAGCAGGCGATATGCTCGTCGGCGATCATCGGATCGCCGAGCGCGTCGTCCTTGTAATAATATTCGATGATCGTCCGCGGCAGCTGCGTACCTTCCTCGAGGCCCAGCCGCTTGACCAGCGAGCCGGCCGCGACGTTGCGCACGACCACCTCGATCGGCACGATCTCGACCTGCCGGATGAGCTGCTCGCGCATGTTCAGCCGCCGGATGAAGTGCGTCGGCACGCCGACGGCGTTCAGCCCGGTCATGAAATGCTCGGAGAGCCGGTT
>JAICVC010000133.1 GCA_025935515.1 Sphingomonas sp. | reverse complement strand
TCCGGCTCGAACTTCTTCACGCCCTGCATCAGGCCGATATTGCCCTCGCTGATCAGCTCGCTGACCGGCAGGCCGTAGCCGCGGTAACCCATGGCGATCTTGGAGACGAGGCGGAGGTGCGAATTGACCAGCTTGGCCGCGGCCTCGGTGTCGCCATGCTCGCGCCAGCGCTTGGCGAGCATATATTCTTCCTCAGGGCTGAGGATCGGGAATTTCTTGATCTCCGCGAGATAGCGGTTGAGTCCGGCCTCCCCACCGGACGAGGGGAGCGAGACAATCCCTTTTTGCGTAGCCATTCTAGACGTCTTTCTCCCTTTTGCAGGGCGGTTTCGCGCCCTAGCGAGTTAATCCTTATACACCAAGCGCGTTGAACAGTTCCTGCATGTCTGCCGGCATGGGACTATCGAACGACAGCCTGTGCCTGGTCACCGGATGGGTAAATTCGAGTTGCGCTGCGTGCAGCGCCTGGCGGTGAAATTCGAGTTCCTTCAATAACTTGTCGTGCGTCTTTCCCCGGCGGCCGTAAACCGGATCGCCAAGCAGGGGATGGCCGATCGAGGCCATGTGGACCCGGACCTGGTGGGTCCGCCCAGTTTCCAGCCGGCATTCGACCAGCGCCGCGTCATTCAGGATGTCGAGCCGCTTCCAGTGCGTTACCGCGCGTTTGCCGCGCTTGCCTGCGACGATCGCGATCTTCTTGCGGTTGGCTGTCGACCGAGCGAGCGGCGCATCGACCGTGCCTTCCCTGATCTTTGGGACGCCGTTCGCGATCGCGAGATAGCGGCGGCCGATCGAGTGGGCCGCGAACTGCTTCGCCAGGCCCTCGTGGGCGACGTCGGTCTTGGCCACGACCAGCAGGCCCGACGTGTCTTTGTCGATACGATGGACGATGCCCGGGCGCGCGACGCCGCCGATTCCGGACAGCGAACCGCCGCAATGATGCAAAAGCGCGTTGACCAGGGTCCCGTCGAGATTGCCCGCGGCCGGATGGACGACGAGGCCCGCCGGCTTGTCGATCACCAGCAGATGCTCGTCCTCGAACACGATCGACAGCGGGATGTCTTGCGGCTGGTTGTGCGCGGGGGTCGGTTCGGGCACCGCGACCCGCAATGCTTCTTGGCCGCGGACCTTGGTTGCGGGGTCGCGCAGCGGCTTGCCGCCGGCTTCGACTGCGCCGCTACGAATGAGCGCCTTGAGACGCTCGCGCGAAAGCGTCGGAACCGCCGCCGCGAGCGCGCGGTCGAGGCGCCAGCCGGCATGGGCAGGCTCCAGCCGCACTTCGATCGTCTGAATTCCCCCCATCCGGGAGCAGCATATGGGAACGGGTCGGTCCCCATTCAATGTCGGCGCGCTTGCGCCAGGTTAAACTCTGCCCCATCAAAGGCTTGCAATGAAGCCCGTCGATTTCGCCAGCCTGCTTTGCTCGCGGCTTTGCCACGACCTCATGTCGCCGATCGGCGCGCTCAACAACGGCATCGAGCTGCTCGCCGATGAGACCGATCCCGAGATGCGCGAGAAGTGCCTCGAGTTGCTGGCCGAAAGCGCGCGGGCGTCCGCCAACAAGCTGAAGTTCTTCCGCCTCGCGTTCGGCGCCGCGGGCGGCTTCGGCGAGGAGGTCGACACTCACGAAGCCGAGATCGCCGTCGAGGGGCTGTTCGGGCCCGAGCGGCGCATCGAACTCGGTTGGGCGGTAAGCGAAGAGAAGCTGCCCAAGGACGCGGTCAAACTGCTGCTCAACCTCGCAATGCTCGCCGGCGATGCGCTGGTCCGCGGCGGCCGCCTCGACGTCGGAGCCGAGCTTCAGGGCGACGAGATCGAGCTGGCCGTGCGCGGGGAAGGGCCGCGGATCCTGCTCGATCCCGCGCTTCGCGACATGCTCGAGAATGGCGCCACCGGCGCGGTCGAGCCGCGCACGGCGGGAGCCTGGCTCGCGCACAGCCTGGTTGCCGAGGCAGGCGGGTCGCTCCAGCTTTCGGTCCCGTCGAGCGAAGCGCTCTTGATCGGCGCGCGTCTCCCTCGACAGGGCTAACGCGGCATTAACTCCTGCCCGGCATAAGCAACCCCGAACCGGGGGATATCACGCGCCGTGGACGACCTGATTGCCGATTTCGTAGCCGAATGCCGCGAAATGCTCGAAGCGCTGGGCGGCGAGATCGTCGCCTGGGAAGCGCAGCCCGACGATCGTGCGCGGCTCGACAGCATTTTCCGCTTCGTTCACACGGTCAAAGGGAATTGCGGCTTCTTCGACTTCCCACGGTTGGAAGCACTCAGTCACGCCGCCGAAGACGCGCTTGCCGACGTCCGCGCTAACCGCCGTCACGCCGACCCCGTGCTCGTCAGCGCCGTCCTCGCGATCATCGACCGGATCGGCGAGATGGTGTCGGCAATCGAGGCCGGTGAGGAATTGCCGGCCGGCGACGACAGCGCGTTGATCCATGCCCTGGAACCGGGCGCCGAGAGCGCGGCGGCTCCGGCCGCTGTCGCGGTGATGGACGGCACGATCAAGTCGTCGTCCGCCCCGCGCACGATCCGCCTCTCCGTCGAGCTCCTCGACCGGGTGATGAGCACCGTTTCCGACATGGTCCTCGCGCGCAATGAGCTTGCGCGCCGGCTTCGTGAATCCACTTCCGACGTTCCCGTCGATGGCGCCTTCGAGCGCCTGTCGTCGATCATCGCCGAGATGCGCGACGCGATCACGCGCACGCGCATGCAGCGGATCGAGAATTTGTTCGTCGGCCTGCCGCGCATGGTCCGCGACCTCTCAGCCGAGCTCGGCAAACAGGTGCTGGTCGACATCGAGGGCGGCGACGTCGAGCTCGATCGCGAAATGATCGAGATGATCCGCGATCCGCTGACCCACATCATCCGCAATGCCGTGGACCACGGCATCGAAAAGCCCGCCGACCGCCTGAAGGCCGGCAAGCGCGAGATTGGCGTGCTGGCGGTTTCGGCGCGCCAGTCGGGGAACCAGATACTGATCGACATTCACGACGACGGCCGCGGGATCGACGGCAAGAAGCTGGTCGAAAAGGCGATTGCCAATGGCGTCGTCGCCAAGGATAACGCAGCGCAGCTGTCCCACCGCGACCAGCTCGCGCTGATCTTCGAAGCCGGTCTGTCCACCGCGAAGGAAGTCACCGCCATTTCCGGCCGCGGCGTCGGCATGGACGTGGTTCGCTCCAACATCGAGCGCATTGGCGGAATTGTCGAGGTGGACAGCAAGGTTGGCGATGGAACGCGGATGACCCTGCGGGTGCCGCTGACGCTCACCATCATCCCGGCGCTGACGGTTTCGATCGCCGGTCAGCACTTCGCGATCCCACGCTCGGCGATCGAGGAGATCGTCCGTGCCAATGGCGAGAGCGTGACTCTGGAGCATCTCGGCGGGGCCGGCGTCGCGACCATCCGCGGACGCCGGGTGCCCGAAGTTTCGCTGGCGTCGATCCTCGGGCTTGAAAGCCAGATTGCGGAACGGGACCGGACCTTGATCGTGCTGCGCCCGGCGGGCGGTGACGTCTATGCTCTCTCGGTCGACCGCATCCACGATCACGAGGAACTGGTCGTGAAGCCGGCGGCGCCCGCGGTGATGGCAACCGGACTCTATGCCGGCACGACCCTCGCCGACGATGGCAGCCCGATCCTGCTGATGGACCCGGCGGGGATCGCCGAGGTCGGCGGCGTCAGGCTCGAGGCGCAGGAGCGTGCCTCGCGCATCGTCGAGGCTCCGGTAGCCGCAATCGAGGAAGACGTTGCGGTGCTGCTCTTCCACGGGCTCGATGGTGGCCGCCGCGCAATGCGTCTCGCCGTTGTCGACCGCATCGAAGAAGTGCCCGCCACCGCCATTCGCCCGGGCGCTGGCCAGCTGCGGGTGCAGATTGGCGATGCCATTCTTCCGCTCGCCGGAATCAACGGCGATCTTCCCGCGGAGAAGGTCCGGTTCTTCCGTCTCAACGACGGCACCTGCGAGATCGGCTACGCCTTCCGCGAGGTTATCGATCTCTCCGCCATAGCCCATGAAGTCATCCCGGCCGAACATCCGGCGGAAGTGTCCGCCGTCAGTCTGGTCGCTGGAGAACCGGCGGAGCTGGTCGACCCGCATTGGCTGTTTGCCACCCTCCTGACGGCGGCCGAGCGGACGCCGGAGCAACCAGTCTGCCGGCTTCCCGCCGGCGACCCGTGGATGCAGAACATGCTCCGCCCGATGGTCGAGGCTGCCGGTTATCGCGTGGTGTCAGAAACCGACGAATTCGAAGTCGATCTCGCGATCCTCTCCACCGCGTCGGAATCGCCGAGGTCTCCCGCTGCGCGCGTCATCCGGCTTCGGTCGGAGCCAGACCCAGCGTCGGCGAAGGACGATACGATTTACCGCTATGACCGGGCCGCATTGCTGACTGCGCTCAAATCGAGCGTCGGGGGGAGGCGCTGATGTCCGAATTGCTGCTTATCGTCACGATCGATGGCGAGCGCGTCGCTCTCCCCGCAGCGGCGGTGGAATCGGTGGTCGAGCTCGACACCTTGATTCCGGTCCCGCGGGCCGCGGCGCACGTTGCCGGCTTGTCGGCGCTTCGGAGCCGGGTCCTCACCGTGATCGACTGCATGCGATCGCTCGAGCTCGGGGACACCGACTGTTCGGACGGCATCCGCGAAGCCGCCGTGGTCGAGCTCGACGGTCATCATTACGCGCTGATCGTCGACCTGGTCGAAGACGTGGTCGAGGCCTTGTCGGATCCGCTGCCGGTCCGCGCCGCGATGGGCTCGGGCTGGGAGCGTGCCTCGCAGGGTATGGTTGAAACCGAAAGCGGTCCGCTGCTGCTGATCGACGTCGCCGCGCTCATCGCCGGCGGTGAAGCCAAGGCCGCAGCTTAAGCTCTTCGTTACCCTTCGCATTTAATGAGTTGCTGTTCGGTAGTGGGAAGCCAGGCATGAAAAGCTGTTTGATCGTCGACGATTCCAAGGTGATCCGAAAGGTTGCGAGGCACATCCTCGAGACCCTGGAGTTCGAGGTCGAGGAAGCCGGCGATGGCCAGGAGGCCTTGTCGCGCTGCGAGCAGAAGATGCCTGACGTCGTCCTGCTCGACTGGAACATGCCGGTGATGAGCGGGATGGAATTCCTGCGCTTGCTCCGCCAGCGCGGTCACAGCGATCAGCCGAAGGTCGTGTTCTGCACCACCGAGAACGACATGGCGCATATCCGCGCCGCCCTCGAAGCGGGCGCTGACGAATATGTGATGAAGCCGTTCGACCGCGAAACGCTGCACATCAAGCTCCAGCTCGTCGGCGTCGCCTGAGCGGCCGGTCCATGGAGCGGGCGCTCGCCAGATCGCGGGACCGCTTTCCGGATCCCCATAGCAATTCGCGCGGGTCCCGGCGCCGAATTCGCCTGATGATCGTCGATGACTCGACGGTCGCTCGGGCGGTTTTGTCGCGCATGGTGGAAAGCGACCCAGCGTTTGAAATCGCCGCCGTCGCGGGCACCGCCGAGGCGGCAGTCGAGGCGCTCGGCGAATGCCGGGTAGACATCGTCCTGCTAGATCTGGAAATGCCGGGCGCGGGGGGGCTCAAGCTCATCCCGCGGATTATCGCG
>JAICVC010000125.1 GCA_025935515.1 Sphingomonas sp. | reverse complement strand
GGCCCAGCTAGGCTACAAGACCCACATTTACGATCCGCACGAATCTTCCTGCGCCGACGACGTCGCGGCCTATCGGACGCGGGCGGCATTCGAAAGCGTTGAAGCGATCACGCGCTTCGGTGAGAGCGTAGACGTTGCCACCTACGAATTCGAAAATCTCCCGGTCGAGCCTTTGAAAGCTCTCGGCGACAAGCTGCGGCCGGGCGTCCGTTCGCTCGCCATCGCCCAGGATCGCGCGACCGAGAAGCAATTCATCGAGGAATGCCGCGGCCGCGTCGCGCCATGGCGCGCCATCTCCTCACTTGACGAAGCACGAGCGGCACTCGCCGAGTTGGGCACGCCCGTCGTGCTCAAGACCCGCCGCTACGGTTATGACGGCAAGGGCCAGGCCTGGATCCGCGGCGAGAGTGAGGTCGAAGCGGGCTGGGCGGCGATCGGCGAAGAGCCCGCGGTGGCCGAAGCCGGCATCGACTTTTTCGCGGAATTCTCGGTGATCCTCGCTCGCTGGGACGATGGAGGCCATGTCTTCTGGGATTCGCCAGAGAACGAGCATGATGAAGGAATTCTTCGCCGCTCGACCGTGCCATGCAGCGAGGCGTGCGCGGTGCAGGTCGCCAAAGCGCGAGAGGCGGCGCTGGCGGTTGCCGAGGCGCTCGGCCATGTCGGCGTCCTCACCGTTGAATTCTTCGCCAGCGCAGATGGCCCGATCGTCAACGAGATCGCACCGAGGGTCCATAACAGCGGGCACTGGACCATCGAAGGCGCGGTCACTTCGCAGTTCGAGCAGCATATCCGTGCCATCTGCGGGCTGCCGCCGGGAATCACGGGCCTCACGCGCGGCCATGCGGTGATGGACAACCTCATCGGCGCCGACGTCGAGCGCTGGCCCGAGCTCTTCGCCGAGCGGGGGGTTCACCTCCATCTCTATGGAAAGGACGATGCGCGCCCCGGCCGAAAGATGGGCCACGTGACGCGCGTCATCCGCTAGCGGCTATTCGCGGTCGCGTTCAGACCTGGTGACGTCGGTCACATTCTGATCGTAGCCGCTCTTGTCACTGAAGAAGGCGGCGGCGAACAGCCCGCATCCCAGCAGCACCGAGAAGAAGACTCCGAGGGTCGTCGCGATGACCGTGTTCGCGTCGAGCGTACTGGTGAGGTAGAGGTAGGTCATTGCGCCGGCGACCATCAGGACCGCGATCGCCGCGATCCACCACATGATGCGCTTGAATTCGACGATGGCCTGTTGCCGGTCGGACGACATGGTCCCGCGGATATAGGAACCATGCCGACGCTTCCTAGGGCTTACGGCGCTTCCACCACCTCGATCGGCATGCCGAGCTTGTCGAGCTGCGGCCGGATCTTGGAGGCATCGCCGACGACGATCCAGGTGAAACCCTTCGGATCCATCGCGCTCCGCGCAGCTTTGTCGAGCGTCGCCGCGGTGAGCCCGCGATATTCGGGCGCCAGCGTCTCGTAATAATTGTCCGGCTTGTCGAGCATGTCGATGTCCATCATCGCGCCGAGCACTGCGCCGGACGTCTCGAACTGCCCCGGTAGCTGGTTGATGCTCTTCGTGACCACCCGGTCCCGTTCTTCCTGGGTCACTCCTTTGGTGGTCAGGAAGCTGGTGATCTGAGAGTTGAGCGCGGCGAGGGAATCGCCGGTGCGGTCCGCCTGCACCGGAGCCGACACGATGTAGGGCACCGCATGAAGCATCACGGCCTCGTTGCCGCCGACGCCGTAGGACCAGCCCTTGTCCTCGCGCAGGTCCATGTTGAGCCGCGCGGTGAAATCGCCGCCGAGCACGTCGTTGGCGGCATCGAACGGAATGATGTCGCTCTTGGGATCGATCGGCAGCAGCTGCCCGCCGAGGATGCTCGACTGCGGCGCGCCGGGCCGGTTGATCAGCAGGATTTTGGGCGCGGATGGGCGCGGCAGCGTCGCCGGGAACGCCTTCACCCCCTTCGCGACGGCCGGCGGCGCCCACTTCCCGTACCGCGCTTCGAGCAGCGGCTGGACTTCGCTGAGCGGCCGGTCGGACACCACGAAAATCTTGAGGTTGTCGGGCCGCAGCCAGTGCTGCTGGAAAGCAACGAGGTCGGCGCGGCCGAACTTTGCGATCGCCGCGGGATCGCCGCCAGGAGGCCCGCCGTAGGGATGGTTGGCGCCGTACAGCACTGACGGAAGGAGGCGCCGCGCGACCCGCGTCGGATCCTTCTTCGTCTGCGCGATCGTGGTCAGCGTCACCGCGCGGACGCGGTCGATGTCGCCGGGCCGGAACGCGGCATCCTTGACCACGTCGCTCATCAGGTCGAGCGACGGGGCGAGGTTGGGCGACAAGGCGTTCAGCATGACGTACGACCGGTCGGCGCCGTTGCTGCTGCTGACGTCGGCGCCGAGCCGCTCCTCGGCCTCCGCGACTTGCTGCGACGTCAGCTTGGACGTGCCCTCGTCGAGCAGGTCCATGGTCATCGCCGCGAGCCCGCGCTGCTGCGGGCCGTCGGTGGCGCTGCCGGCATCGAACGCCATCGCGACCTGCGTTACCGGCACCGCAGAGCGCTGCACGTAATCGACCGCGATTCCGTTAGAGAGCTTCGCGTGCGTGATGTCAGGGAAGTCTAGTGCAGCCAGTTGGCCCACCGCCGGCAGCGGCCGGTTGCCCTTCACCGCGCCTGCGGTCTTGTCGGTGCCGGGCTTGGGCGGCGCGACGCTCTTGGCTTCCGCATATTCCGCGCGCTCTCCGGGCGAGAGGATGACGGTCAGCGGCGGCCGCTTGATCCACTGCTGCATCGCGGCGCGGATCGCGGCCGGCGTGATCGACGCATAAGAGGCGAGCGTCTTCTTGTAGAAATCGCTGTCGCCCGCGTACGTTTGCCCTTCGGCGAGCGTGACCGCCTTGCCACCGAAGCCCCCGACCTGCTCGAGCCCGCGGATCCGCCCCGATACTTCGCTCATCACCGCGCGCTGGACTTCGTCCGCGGTTGGACCCTTGGCGATATACTCGGCCATGATCTCGTCGAGCCGCTTGGACACCAAGGCGGGGTCGACGCCCGGCTTTACATAGGCGCTGACGTTGAACACGCCGATGCGCTGGAACGGGCTGAGGCTGGCGCTGGCGGCGATCGCGATCTTCTCGTCGCGCACCAGGATCTTGTCGAACCGCGAGCTGGCAAGCCCGCCGAGCACCGACGCGCCGATGTCGAGCGCCGCGAGCTGCCGGTTGAGCAGGCCCGGCACCGCCCAGTAGCGCTGAATGATGGTCGTCGCGACATGATCCTTCATCTGGATCGTCTTCGCCGCGGGCAGGGTCGGCACGGTCGCCTGCGCCGGGCGATTGACTGGGCCAGCGCCGATGTCGCCGAAATATTTCTCGGCCGCCGCTTTGACCTGGGCGGGGGTGACGTCGCCGGCGACGACCAGCACCGCGTTATTGGGGCCGTATTTGTCGCGGAACCATTGCTTGACGTCGGCGAGGCTCGCCGCGTCGAGGTCCTCCATCGAGCCGATGGTGGAGTGCTGATACGGGTGCCCGTCCGGAAACAGGTTGCCATACACCTCATATTGGACGAGCCCGCCCGGCCGGCTGTCGCCTTGGCGCTTCTCGTTCTGCACCACGCCGCGCTGATTATCGAGTACGCCTTGCGTGACCGCGCCGAGCAAATGCCCCATGCGGTCACTTTCCATGAACATCGCTCGGTCGAGCGCGCCTGCCGGCACAGTCTCAAAATAATTGGTCCGGTCGAACCAGGTCGAGCCATTATTGTCGGTGGCGCCGATCTTCTGCAGCCAGCTATCGAAGTCGCCCGGCAGATTCTCGGTGCCGTTGAACATCAGATGCTCGAACAGATGCGCGAAGCCGGTCTTGCCCTTGGGCTCGTCCTTCGACCCGACATTGTACCAGACGCTGACCGCCGCGATTGGCGCCTTGTGGTCCTCGGCAACGATCACCGTCAGGCCGTTCTTCAGTTTAAAGGTCGTGTGCGGGATCGATACCTGCTTGACCAATGTCGGGATCGGAACGGATTGCGGCCCGGCCGCCAGGGCCGGCGAAGTCAGCGCGGTGGCGCCGGCGAGCAAGGCAAAACGGCTGAGATAACGCATCAGCTTGGATTCTCCGGTTTAATCGCGAGCGGCGCCCGGGACTTTAACGGCCGTTGGTGAGCGCGCAACGTCTGCCTTGAATAAGCCGCGCAGTTTCGACGAACGGCGGCATTTCCAGCCCTGCCGGAGTCGTCATCTTCCCGTTGCAGGCGGAAAACGTTACGGGCGCGCTGTCGTCACGAGTCCCCCGAACTTCGACGGACGTTTTCCCGCCCGCCCTTCGGCCGCTCGCGACCGGCACCGGCCCCGCCGGCCGGCACCCATTGGAAGGGCCGCACCCGATGCCATTCATCACCACCCAGGACGGCACCGAGATTTTCTACAAGGATTGGGGTCCGCGGAACGCGCAGCCGATCGTCTTCCATCACGGCTGGCCGCTCAGCGCCGACGACTGGGACAACCAGCTGATGTTCTTTCTTGGGGAAGGCTACCGGGTCATCGCCCATGACCGCCGCGGCCACGGGCGGTCGACCCAGACCGACACCGGCAACGATATGGACACTTACGCCCAGGATGTGACCGCGCTGGTCCGCGCGCTCGATCTCAGCAGCGCAATCCATGTCGGCCATTCCACCGGCGGCGGCGAGGCCACCCACTATGTCGCGGGTGCAGAGCCCGGCCGGGTTTCGCATCTGGTCCTGATCGCCGCGGTTCCGCCACTGATGCTCAAGACCGAGGCCAATCCCGGCGGCTTGCCGATCGAGGCGTTCGATGCCTATCGCGCCGGCCTCGCCGCCAACCGGGCGCAAATCTACCTCGATATCGCCGCCGGCCCCTTCTACGGCTTCAACCGTACCGGGGTGCTGCCGATCCAGGGCGTAATCGACAATTGGGTCCGCCAGGGGATGATGGGTGGCATCAAGGCCCAGTACGACTGCATCGAGGCCTTTTCGGAAACCGACTTCACCGAGGACCTCAAGGCGATCGCGGTGCCGGTGCTGCTGATCCACAGCGAGGACGACCAGATCGTGCCCTACGCCAACAGCGCGCCGCTCGCGATAAAGCTGGTCAGGAACGGCCAGCTCAAGACCTACTCGACCCTGCCTCACGGTTGCATGACGACCCATCCGGACGAGATCAACCAGGACATCCTGGCCTTCCTCCGCGGCGAACAGGTCGGGGTCACTGGCGACGAGGCGCCGGCGCTTGTTGCCGAACCGCTGCCAGTCGGATGATCGCATAAGCGGCATGCTTGTTAGGCTGACCCTGACGAAGGTTAAGTCGGGGTCGAATGCGGGGGCCGGCCCAAAATGGGTCACTTTCCCTATCTTCGGGTAAGGTTGCGAGAGGGATGGCGGGATTCCCCCAGTAAAAAAACTGTTAACAGAGCATAGAGGAATGGTTTAACAAGCAGTTAACGCCTCGCCGATTCGGGGCAAGTATTGGGAGGTCGAAATGCGTAAGCTTTTAATCGCAGCGACAGGCGCGGCAGCCCTGGCGTTCGCGTCCGGCGCGAGTGCGGCAACTATCGTGGTCGGAGCAACCAGCGGCATCGGTTCGACGACGACCAACAACACCAATCCGTTGCAAAGCACGGTCGCCTGGACGACGAACACCTTCCCCTCGGGTAACTTCAGCGGGTGGCTGGAATTCACCAATGACACCGCCGGGCTGTACCAGGTGGTCGTGAGCACCAGCACACCGGGCGCGGTCATCGGCAGCGCTTCGCTCGACGGGACTGGTGGCGGTGCGCCGCATCTGGGCAGCATCACCGGCAACCTCACCAACTCGCTGACGCTGGGTCCGATTTCGCCCGTCGCGGCGGGTGCGTACCGCTTCACGTTCGGCGGCTCCGCCCCGGCGACCGGTGGCGTCGTCACCGGCAACCTCACCTTCCAGCTGATCCCGGTTCCCGAACCGGCGACCTGGGCGATGATGCTCGCCGGTTTCGGCCTCGCCGGACTGTCGCTGCGGACGCGGGCTGCAAAGCTCCGGGCCGGCTATAGCGTCTGACCGGCGAGC
>JAICVC010000142.1 GCA_025935515.1 Sphingomonas sp. | reverse complement strand
GTCGATGTCGAAGCCCCAGATCGTGACCGTGCCGCTGGTCTTGACGACGAGGCCTGCAAGAATGTTGATTAGCGTCGACTTGCCGGCTCCGTTCGGGCCGAGCAGCCCGAAGATCTGGCCGCGCGGAACATCGAAGCTGACTTCGTTCAGCGCACGCTTCCCGCCCGCGTAGGTCTTCGACAAGGAGTCGATGCGGATCGCGGGCTCGTCCATGACGCTTCGTCGCATAAGAGCGGCCCAGTCACCCGACAAGCTTGTGAGCGCTGCACTCCGCTCCTAATTGCCGCGCATGGCATCGAAGATTCCGCCGCCCGAAGTGATCCGAGTGAAGGCGCTGCAGGTCGCATGCGACGGATCGGGCGAAATTTCGCCCGCGCTCGGCCACCCCCGCGTGTTCCTGCGGATCGACGAGGAGATCGGCTTCGTCGAGTGCGGCTATTGCGACCGGCGTTTTGTCTTCGAGGGCGGACCGGCGGACAGCAAGGCGGCATGACCGGCCCCGATCCGCGCGGCTTCATTTATCGCACCCTCGATCCCGACGGCGCGAAACGTCTCGCGGCGACGCACCTAGCCCCGCACGACGACGGCGAGCTATACCTCCAGTACAGCGCCAGCGAGGCGTTCGGTTTCGACGACGGCCGGCTGAAGACCGCCGATTATCACACCAGCTCGGGCTTTGGCCTGCGCGGCGTTTCCGGCGAGACGACCGCTTTTGCCCACGCCAACGAGATCAGCGAGGCCGCCATCGACCGCGCCGCTGCGACGCTGAAGTTGCTCGACCCCGCCAAGGGCCTGCCGGCGGCGCCACCGGCACGAACCAACCAATCGATGTACGGCGCCGCCGATCCGCTGGGCCTCATGCCGTTCGCCGACAAGGTTGCGCTGTGCCAGCGGATCGACGCCGCCGCCCGCGCCCGCGACCCGCGGGTTTGCCAGGTCAGCGTCGGCCTCGCCGCGAGCTGGAGCGTGATCGACATCGTCCGAGCGGACGGTTTCGTGGCTTCGGACGTTAGGCCGCTGGTGCGCCTCGGCGTGCAGATTGTCGCCGAGCAGAACGGTCGCCGCGAGACCGGCTTCCACGGCCTCGGCGGCCGCTACCTTTACGATAGCCTGTTCGACGAGGTGCAATGGAGCCGATCGATCGACATCGCGCTCGCCCAGGCACTCGTGAACCTGGAATCCGTCGCGGCACCGGCTGGCGAGATGCAGGTCGTGCTCGGTCCCGGCTGGCCCGGCGTATTGCTGCACGAGGCGGTCGGTCACGGCCTCGAAGGCGACTTCAACCGCAAGGGCACCTCGGCCTTCTCCGGGCGGATCGGCGAGCGCGTCGCCGCTCCCGGAGTGACGGTGATCGACGATGGCGCGATCCACCAACGCCGCGGCTCGCTGACCATCGACGACGAAGGGACGCCGACGCGGCGGACGGTGCTGATCGAGGACGGCATCCTCAAAGGCTATTTGCAGGACCGGCTCAATGCGCGACTGATGGGCATGGAGCCGACCGGCAACGGCCGTCGCGAGAGCTTCGCCCATGCGCCGATGCCGCGCATGACCAACACCTTCATGCTCGGCGGCAGCGACGACCCCAACGAATTGGTCAGCCGCGTCAAGGACGGCATCTACGCCAAGAGCTTCGGCGGCGGGCAGGTCGATATCACCAGCGGCAAGTTCGTGTTCGGCTGCACCGAGGCGTACCGAATCCGCGGCGGCAAAATCGTCGAGCCGATCAAGGGCGCGACCCTGATCGGCGACGGGCCGACGGTGCTGACCCGCGTCAAGGGCATCGGCAACGATCTCGCGCTCGACGAGGGCGTCGGGGTGTGCGGCAAGGGCGGCCAGAGCGTGCCTGCGGGCGTTGGCCAGCCGACCCTGCTGATCGACGGAATCACCGTCGGAGGCACGGCTGCTTGAACGACGATTGGCGTTCGGACGTTCTCAAATTCTGGTTCGGGCTCGATCCCAAAGCCTGGTGGCGCGGCGGCGACGAGCTCGATCACGGGATCAAGCAGAAGTTCCTCAAGCTGTGGTTTGAGAAGCGGCAGCTTCCGGTCGACTCATTCCTCGGCGACCCGCTGACCGCGCTCGCCGCGGTGATCCTGTTCGACCAGTTCCCGCGCAACATGTTCCGCGGCGACGCCGAGCAGTTCGCGACCGATCATCTCGCGCTCGCGATCGCCAAGGGCGCGGTCGACAAGGGCTTCGACGATGAGCTGGAGCGTCAGGAACGCGGGTTCCTGTACATGCCGTTCCAGCACAGCGAGGAGCTCGCCGACCAGGACCGCTCGATGCTGCTGTTCACCGCGCTCGGCGACGCTTACCAGCTCGGCTATGCGAAAAAGCACCACGAGGTGATCGCCCGTTTCGGCCGCTTCCCACACCGCAACAAGATGCTCGGCCGAGCGCCGCGCGCGGACGAGATCGCCGCGGGCGAGGTGGTGCCCTGGTGAGCGCCCTCGTCGAGCTCGCCAGGTTCGATAGGCCCTATCAGGCCGATCTCGCCCGAATGTTCCTCGAGAGCCACAGCGTCGAGGCGGTCGTGTTCGATACCAACAGCTACATTTATTCCGAAGGCGCGCTGGTCGGGGTGCGGCTGATGGTACTCGATGAGGATCTCGCGGAAGCCCGAAAAGCCCTGCGGTCCTACAAGCCTTAAAGCAGATGCGCGATCGGGCCGGGATCGAACCCGGCATCGCTCAGGCATTGCTGGACTTCGTCCGACGACGCGCCTTGCCCACGCTTAGCGAGTCCGAGCGCCATCGCCGAACGGGTCCCGGAGCGGCAGAAGGCGAGCAGCTTGCCACCTTCCGCTTCGCGCATTGCTTCCTGCATCGACTCCACGTCGGCGGGACCGATGCCGCGGATGATCGGGACGTAGCGGTAGGAAATGCCGGCGGCGGCGGCCGCCGCCTCGATGTCGCCCGCCAGCGGCTGGCCCGCCTCCTCGCCGTCAGGCCGGTTGTTGACCAGCACGGTCACGCCCTGCTGCGCAAGCCCGGCGACCTCGTGCGGCGCGACCTGGCCGCTCACCAGCACCTTGTCGTCGAGCTCGCGGATCATGGCGTCATTCTCCCCGTTCGGGTTTCGGCGGACTCGCGGGAACCGCCGGCGCGGGCGCAGGCGCAGGACCGGGAACCGGCGCCGCAGCAGCGCCGCCGTTCAGACCATAATAGTCGAGATACGGCTGGATCTGCGGATCGTGCCCGGCCCAGTTGCGGTACATTTCGGCATAATCGATCGTGTTGCCGCGCGAGAGGACCATGTCGCGGAAGCGCTGACCGTTGGCGCGGTTGAGGCCGCCGCGGGTCTCGAACGTATTGAACGCATCCTGGCCCAGCATGCGAGTCCATGCATAAGCATAATAGCTCGCCGAATAGCCATTGCTCCAGATGTGCAGGAAATAGCTGGAGCGGTAGCGCGGTGGCACTGCGGCCGTGTCGAACCCGCCCTTGGCCAGCGCTTCGGCTTCGAACTTGTCGACGTCCTGGCGCGGCGCGGTCGCGGGCAGCGAGTGCCAGTCGAGGTCGAGGCGCGCCGCTTCCAGCGCTTCGCCGACTTCGTAACCCTGGTTGAAGGTGCGGGCGCGAAGAATCTTCTGGACGAGGTCCTGCGGGATCGTCTGCCCGGTCTGATAATGGACCGCATAATGCGGCAGGATCTTCGGATCGAGCGCCCAATTCTCGTTGAACTGCGAGGGGAACTCGACGAAGTCGCGCGCCACGTTCGTGCCCGACAGCGTCGGGTAAGTCTGCGCTGCGAACATGCCGTGCAGCGCATGGCCGAACTCGTGGAACATCGTCGTCACGTCGTCCCAGCTGATCAGCGCCGGCTGGCCCGGCGCGGGCCTGGTGAAGTTCTCGACGTTGAAGACGACCGGCTTGGTGCCGCGCAGGTACGACTGGTTGACGAGGTTGGACATCCACGCGCCGCCGTTCTTGTTGTCGCGCTTCCACGGGTCGATCATGAAGATCGCCAGTTCCTTGCCGTCGGCGTCGTTGACCTGGAACACACGCATGTCCGGGCTCCAGGTCGGGATGTCCTTCCGCTCGGTGAAGGTGAGCCCGTAGAGCTGGTTGGCGGCGTAGAAGACGCCGTCGGTCAGCACCTTGTTGAACTCGAAATAGGGTTTCAGGTCGTCGCTGTTGAGCGCGTAGCGCTGCTTGCGGATCTGCTCCGCATAGAAGTTCCAGTCGGCCGCGGTCGGCTCGAAGGCCGCGCCCTGCGACTTGGCCAGCGCGACGATGTCCGACCACTCCTGGCGCTCCTTGGCCGACACCGCGGGCGCCAGCCGATCGAGGAAGCCGACCGCGGTCGCGCGGTCCTTCGCCATCTGGTCGTAGAGGTTGTAGTCGGCGAAGTTGGCCGCGCCGAAGAGCGCCGCCTTCCTGGCGCGCAGCTGCGCGAGCTCGCTGACGATCGCGCGGGTGTCGTTCGCATCGCCATGCTCGGCGCGGTTGAGGCTCGCGTCGAACAACTTCTGGCGGGTGTCATGGCTGGTCAGCGATTCGAGCGAGGGCTGCTGGGTCGTGTTCTGCAGCGGCAGGACGTAGCCGGCGAGCTTGCGGCTCTTGGCCGCCTCCTGCGCGGCGGCGAGCTGCTCGGGCGACAGGCCGGCGAGCGCCGACGCATCGGTGACGTGAAGCGCGCCGGCCTTGGCCGCCGCGAGGAGCTTCTGGCTGAATGCCGTCTGCAGCGTGCTCAGGCGCTGGTTGATGACCTTGAGCTGAGCCTGCTTGGCCGGCGGCAGCTCGGCGCCCGCGTGCACGAACTGCTTATAATAGACGTCGAGCAGCTTGGCCTGCTCGGGGTTGAGGCCAAGCCCGGCCTGGTTGTCGTGCAGCGTCTTGAAGCGCTGGAAGAGCTTCGGGTTGAGGTTGATCGAGTCGTAATGGGCG
>JAICVC010000049.1 GCA_025935515.1 Sphingomonas sp. | reverse complement strand
CGAAGGCGATCACGTCGGCGTTCTTCGATTTCTGCAAGGCGAGGTTGGCGGCCTCGATGTCGATCGAGCCAGCGGTGTAAGCGATGTGCGCGATTTGCGGGTCGGTCGGCGCTGCAGCGGCGACCGCGGCGCTCGCGCGGGCGAGGATTGCTGCGGCGGCGATCAGTGCGATGACATGTTTCATGGGTCAGCCCTTTCGAAAATGGCGGCATTCGTCAGGAATGCCTCGCCCCATTGGATGCCACGCCAGCCCCGAGGTTCCCGGGGTGGGCCCGGACCTCTTGAAAAAGCTGGCTCCACGGCCTCGAGGCTGCCGCTCCGCGAGCAAATTTTATGTTGCAATGTTCGTAGCTTAGCGAAAGGCTGCAGCCGCTTGGGGTGAGAGGATTTTGATGAAAACTCGCGTCATTATTGCGGCGTTGCTGCTCGCTTCGTCCGCGCCGCTGCTGGCCGCCGAGCCGCTTCTCAAGCAGCCGGGAAAATGGGCCCAGGATTATACCGGCCGCAAGGCCGATCCGAACGTCCGCTTCGGCACGCTGCCCAATGGCCTTCGCTACGCGATTCAGCACAATGAAACGCCGAGCGACGGGGTGGCGATGCGCATGGGCATCGGCTCCGGCTCGCTCCAGGAGCGCGACGAGGAGCGCGGCCTCGCCCACTTCCTCGAGCATATGGCGTTCCGTGGCAGCACGAACGTCGCCGACGGCGAGGTCATCCACATGCTCGAGCGGCAAGGCCTCAAGTTCGGCCCCGACACCAACGCGTTCACCTCCCAGGACCAGACGGTCTACATGTTCAACTTCCCCCGGGGCGACCAGACCGCGGTGGACACCGGCCTCACCCTGTTCCGCGAGATCGGCGAGCGTCTCAACCTCTCCCCCGCCACGATCGAGGCCGAAAAAGGGGTGGTGCTGTCCGAGGAGCGGCTGCGCGATTCCGCCCAGTACCGCATGCTCAAGGCGAACCTCTCCTCGATGTTCGAGGGGACGCGGGTGACCAGCCGCTGGCCGATCGGCACCATCGAGACCATCAAGGGCGCCACCCGCGACCGCCTGAGCCGCTACTACAAGGCCAATTACCGGCCCGACAATGCGACCATCGTCGTCGTCGGCAATATTGATCCGGCGCTGATCGAGCAGAAGATCAGGAAGAGCTTCGCCGACTGGAAGCCGGCGTCCGCCGGCGACGCGGTCGACCTCGGCACTCCCTCGCCGAAGAAATCGACCGCGGAGTTCAATGCCACCGGCGCCCCCGACCAGCTGACGCTGACCTGGGTCGCGCCCGCGGACCGCCGTGCAGAGACGGAGGCCGTCGACCGCGAGATCCTCCTTCGCCGCGTCGCGCTGATGGTCCTCAACCAGCGCCTCGCCGACCAGGCGATGAAGCCCGGCGCGCCCTTCGTCGGCGCCCAGGCTGCTTACGTTCCCTCGCTGCTCCACACCGGGTCGATCGTGTCGCTGGGCATGTCCGCCTCGCCGGAGAAATGGAACGAAGCGCTCGAGGCGGTGAGCGCGGAGCAGCGCATGCTGCTGCGCGACGGGGTGCAGCCGCACGAGCTGCAGCGCGCGATCACCACGATCAAGACCCAGCTCGAGGCCAAGGCCGCGTCTTCGCCGACCCGCAAGTCGTCCGACATCGCCGATGACATCGTTAGGGCCGCCAACGACGACGCGCTCTACACGAGCGACACGCAGGACGTGGCGTTCCTAATCCCGCTGCTCACGAAAGTCGGCCAGGCGGACGTCAACGCTGCGCTGAACGCTTTGTTCGCCAAACGGCCGATCCTGTTCCGCTCCTCGTCCCAGACGACCGCCGCTGGCGAGGCCCGGCTCGCCGCGGCGCTCGGCACCGCTTACTCGCGGACCCTCGGCGCGCAGGTCAGGGAAGCGGCCATCGCCTGGCCCTACACCAGCTTCGGCAAGGCGAGCGCAATCGTCTCGCAGAGCGTCGATGCCGGGCTTGGAACGACCACGGTCAGTTTCGCCAACGGGACGCGCCTCACTGTCAAGCCGACCCGGTTCGAAAAGGAGAAGATCCACGTCGCGATCGCCGTCGGCAACGGCCGCGCCGGAGTTTCGGCCGATGTCGCCGACAAATTGTGGGAGGCGCAATTCTATCCTCTCGGCGGGACCGGCAAGCTCTCGCTCGGTGATATCACCCAGTGGGCGCAGACCACCGGCAAGGTCGCGACCGTGAACCTCGAGGCAGGCGCCCGCGCGTTCGTGCTCAGGGGCAGCACCCGTCCGGCCGACCTGCTGACCCAGATGCAGCTGCTTGCAGCCTACACCCGCGACCCCGGATTCCGCGCCGAAGCGGTCGACAAGGCAAGGTCGTTCGGCCCGATGCTCGGCGGCCAGATCGAGGCCAATGCCGGCGCGGTGTTCACCCGCGGCGCGCAGGCGCTGATGGTCGGCAACGATCCCCGCTTCCGCGTTCTGCCCGATTTCAAGGACGTGCTCAGCGTCAATTCGGGCGATCTCACTGCTTTGCTCGGGCAGCAGCTCGGCACGCGCCCGGACGTGATCATGGTCGGTGACGTCACCGTCGCCGACGCGATCAGGGCAACCGAGGCGACCTTCGCGTCGGGCGCTGCGCTGGATGCCGCCGGAGCGGTGCGGGCGAGCGTCAGGGTCCAGCCTCGGGCGGAGCCGGCAGTCTTCCCGCACAGGGGGCGCGCCGACCAGGCCTTCTACGGCGAATATTTCCTGCTGCCGGACTATTTCGCCGATCCGAAAACCGCCAACGCGGCCGACGTCGCGGCCTCGGTGCTGCAGGCGCGGCTGGTCGACACGGTGCGCGAAAAGCTCGGCATGACCTACTCGCCGAAGGTCGATGCGGCAGCCTCGCTCGAGCTTCAGGGCCAGGGCTATCTCAGCGCGGGCATCGAAACGCCGCCGGCCAATTTCGCCGCCTTCCACAGCCTCCTCGCCGAGGAGATCAAGGATCTGGCCGCCAAGCCGGTGAGCGCCGACGAGCTTGCCCGCGCCAGGCAGCCGCTGATCGAGGGGCAGCGCAAGAAGCTCGAGAACAACGGCTATTGGCTCGCAAAGCTCACCCAGGTCACCCGCGAGCCCCGCGTACGCGAGCAGGTGCTGGGCGAGGTCGGCGCCATCTCGGCGGTCACCGCCGCGGACGTCCAGGCGGTGATTGCGAAGTTCGTGGCGGGGAGGCAGCCGATCGTCGCCATCGCGCAATCGCCGCGGACCGAGGCCTCAGCCAAAAGCGATGGTTCCGCCAACGGCGTCAGGCAATGAGCTTCGCCTAACGAAAGAGGGCCGTCCCGACTGACGGCCCTCTTGGTTTTTGGACAGGGCGACCCGGAGGTCACCTGGCCGCCCTGTCCATGCGTCGCGCTGATTGGGGCAACGGACACAAGGGAAAGGCCGAAGCCTAAGTCTTCAAGGAAAAGGGCGGCCCGGGTTTCGGACCGCCCGTGATCGACTGGGTCAGGCGATCTGCGCCAGCGCCGGCGAGCGGCGGCGGCGAAGCGCCATGCCGATCCCGGCGAAGCCGAGCAGCATCATGCCCCAGGTCGCCGGTTCCGGAACGGCCTGGATCTGGCCGCTGAGGATCTGGGCGATGCCCGACGCGCTGACCGACACGTCGTTGACCGCGAAGGTGAACGACCCGCCGTTATAGGTGAACGACTGCGGCGTGTTGTCGAAATCGATGAACACGCTGCCGTTGTTCAGCGATTGAACCGACCCGGTCAGCAGGGCCTGCAGGGTCGTCGATCCCGGCACGGTGCCCGGAGGCGCTGAGAAGCTCACCAGCAAGCGGAAGATGTCGCCAGTATAATTGTCGACGATTGGTGCCAGGGTGAACGATCCGAGATTGTCGAAGCTGCCGCCGATCCCGAGGAACCCGGTGGGGTCGGTCGCCTGGTTGAACTGCCCGTTGGTGTAGATCAGCCCGCCATTGACCGCGGTGCCGAGCGGCACGTAGGCACCCGGCGTGCAGCCCGAACCGAAGCAGCCCGTGGCGGTGCCGGTAAATTGGATGACTGCGGCGCTCGCGGGCGTGGCGAGAAACGCCGCCGCGGCCACACTGAGCGTGGTTACTAGTTTGCGCATTTTTACGCTCCTCACTTTCGCTCCGGGCCCTTCCCGGCGCGATGCCCCCCCGATTCGCGAGTCGCAAAACGGATTAACGTTTTTTTAACTACTAACTTTCGATGACGCTAGGGGTTGGGTATTATTACGCAAATCCATCGCTGATATGGATCAATTAATCGCCGCATTGGTGCTCGCATTCGCAATCGGATTTTGCGCGAGACCCCGATCGCCTCGTCGCCATGGCGGTGCGGCCAGCCGTGAACATTTCGCGGACGACTCACCACCCGGTTGCATCGCCGCCGGTTCGGTGATTCTCTATCCGCGGGAAGGGGAACTTATGAAATTGACCTGCGCGCCCGCGCTGCTGCTGCTGCTCCTGACGGCACTCGCCGCACCGGTCCAGGCCAAGGGCGTCGCCTGGTGCCAGGTGAACGGCGCCGGCTACCAGGCCTATCTCAGCGGGATCGTCGAGGTCGACGATGGCCCGGACGCCTTCCGCAACCTGGTCGCGGGACCGTTCGCCAAGGGCTTTCACGATTACGTCCGCGGTTCGCTCGACCCTCGGGCGTCCAGTCTCGACTGCACGCGGCAGGATTCGCTGTTCTACGCCAAGGACTATATCGACGTCCTGATCACCGCGAACCCGGGCTTCAAGTTCGTCAGGACCGGCTGGCGCGGAAACCTCCGCGCAACCGCGAAGGACAGCCCGTCCAGCCGCGGCAGCGGCGCCTCGCGGGCCGACGCGCTACAGTACCGCAAGTAGGACCGGCCCGCCGGCTTACGGATTGACCGCCCGGATCCGGACCGGGCCCGGCGGCGAGCAGGCCGCCGTTGGGCAGCTCCGGTCGAACCACACTTCCCCATCGCCGATCATCGCGCCTTGGTCCCGGACGAGCAGCTCGTCCGCCTTCTGCGCGAGGATTGCGCGCTTCACCCGCGGTGTGAAGATCCGGTCGAAATCGCGTTCGACCGACGCCCGATCGCGATAGGTTTTGGGACGCCCGGCTCCGTTCACCGTGAGTGGAAAGGCAATTAGCGAGATGACCGTCGGTCGCTGGTCGGCACGCACGGCCGCCTGGAGCTTCGTCAGGAACGCCGCATAGGATTGCTCGAGCGGCGCCGGCTTGGCCCCGACCGAAAAACCGCTGGCCGCGCCGCGGTTCGACTTCCGCGCCGGGCGCCGCTCGAACGCGGATACGCCCGGCTCGCGGATGCGCGACCCGGTAACGACGAGCTCCTCTGACGCGGCCGAGTCCCGCTCGGTGCTCGCGACGGACTGCGCGGGAGCCGGTGGCGGCGGTGGTGGCGGTGGCCGCGGCGGCGGTGCTGGAGCGGCCGGCGCTGCGGCAATTGCCGGCGCCGCGACCTCGGCCACCTGCTCCCGGCGCAGGCCATCGTCCGGATCGGCGCCCCGATTCTTTCGAAGCGGCGCTCGGCCGTTGATGCTGACGGGCGCGATCGGCGCCTGCGCCGGCTCGGCAGTCACCGGAGCTTGCGGGGCCGAAGCTGGCGCGCCCCGGCTTGCCGGTGGCGCCGACGCCGGCGGCGGAGCCGGCGCCGGTTGCCGGATCCCGATCAGTGCCGCGGGAATGCCGATCACCACCAGCAACAGCGCCGAAAAGGCGACGCTGAGCTGCGTCCGGTGGGCTCTCGCCCAGGTGCGCCTGGGCTGCTCGGCCGCCGCTTCCTCGACCCCGTCGAACTGGCGCAGCGCGGCCTCGATCGCGGCATCGCGGCGCGCGGGCCGCGGCGGCGGCGGACTGGGGAGTCCGAAGTCGTCCTGGTCGACCGCCATCTAGCGCCCATCCTTCATCGCCGCCCTCGAATAGCGGCAATCGCCGACTCGCTGAAGCTGTACCCGCCGGCGCCCGGCCAGTGACGCCGGCGAGTCGCTTTCACTCGCCGAGATTTGCCAGCGTCCGCGCGCTTTTCGCGGCGCGGACCAGCTGGACGAACTCCGACCGGTAGCCGAACTCGTCCCTGCCCCGCGCGGCTGTGGCGATCCTCAGCACGTCGTCGTAGGTCATCGTCCGGCTATACTTGCCGCCGCGCAGCATCTCGGCGAAGCCGGCGACAGCGGCAGCGAACCGCGCATCCTGCGGCGCCGAGGCGAAGCTCGCGAATTCGGACCGGCGGTCGATCGGGGTCGAGATCAGCCGGCTCGTGTCCGACTTGGGCAGCTTGTAGCGGATCTTGACGAACCCAAGCTCGCCGCCGCGCGACGGTGCAGCCACGCGCGCGCCGTAGCGCAAATCACCCATCGTCCGCGGCCCGCCGACCGGCACCACCTCGTACAGCGCGGTCACCGACTGGCCCGAGCCGACGTCGCCGGCATCCACCTTGTCATTGTCGAAATCGTCGCGGTTGAGGGCCCGCGTCTCGTATCCGATCAGCCGGTATTCGGCGACCGTCGCGGGATTGAACTCGACCTGGATCTTCACGTCCTTGGCGATCGGGAACAGGGTCGAGCTCGCTTCCTCGACCAGGGTCTTGCGCGCCTCCGCGAGCGTGTCGATGTACGCCGCGGCGCCATTCCCGTTCTGCGCCAGCGCCTGCATCAGCGCGTCGTTGTAATTGCCCATGCCGTAGCCGAGCACCGACAGGAATACGCCCTTGCCGCGCTCGCGCTCGATATAGCCCTTCAACTCCTCCTGGTTGGTGATTCCGACGTTGAAGTCGCCGTCGGTCGCCAGGATCACCCGGTTGACGCCCTTCGGGTCGAGGTTCGCCTCGGCCAGCGCATAGGCCTGACGGATGCCCTCCGCGCCCGCGGTGCTCCCGCCAGCGCCCAGCCGGTCGATGACTCCGAGGATCTTGTACTTGTCGCTGACCCGCGTCGGCTCGAGCGCGGTCCCGGCATTCCCCGCATAGGTGACGATCGCGACCGTGTCGGTCGGCGCTAGCTCCTCGACCAGCATCCGCAGCGACTGCTGCACCAGCGGCAGCTTGTTCGGCTCTTGCATCGACCCCGACGTGTCGATCAGGAAGACGAGGTTGGCGCGCGGGCGCGCCGCGCGTTCGACCGCATAGCCCTTGATCCCGATGCGGACGAGCTTGCGCCCTTCCGACCACGGGCTCGGGAATATTGCGACATTGGTGCTGAACGGCTGACCGGCGCTCGCCGGCGGCGCATAATCATAGGGGAAATAATTGACCATCTCCTCGGTCCGCACCGCGGCCGGCTGGGGCAGCACATTGCGGTTGAGCGACGCTCGCACCCATGAATAGGAGGCGGTGTCGACGTCGATCGAGAAGGTCGAGACCGGCGCCTCGCGAACGATCTTGAAGGCATTCTCGGCGACGCTGCTGAACTTGTCGCGGCCTTGGTCGTGGTAGGGCGGCGCCCACTTCATCTGCGGCGCATAGACCGAAAAGCCGACCGGCGGCGGCGGCGGGGCCGGCGGAGGTGGCAGCGACGACGCGTCGCGCTCGGCCCTGCTGCGCATCGCCAGCGAGCCGGTGACGACGATCTCCGACGTCGCCGCCGGGCTTGCGGAATCCGCCGTTGACGCAACCTTGTCGTCGACGCCGGCCTTGGCGCACGACACCAGCAACAACGCGGCCAGGCCCAGGCCTGTCGAGCCGCTCCCGATCGAACGACGCTGCATGGCAAACTCCCTTTTCAGCGGCGCGCGAAATTGCCCGCCAATCCCTGAGACGCGGATCGGCCGGCAATCCTTTGAGAAAAATTTTTGAGGTCAGCGCGACAGCAGCCGCCGCGCCTCGTGCATCCGCCACGCCACGGTCGCCTCGGCGATGCCCAGCACCTGGGCCGCCTCGGCATGGGTCAGTTGCTCGCCCGCGACCAGCACCACGGTGTCGCGCAGCGCCGGCTTCAACCGCGCGACCACGCTCCTGAGCCACACTGCGTCATAGGCGTCGCGGCCGTCGGGCGTTTGCGCCAGCCCGGCAAGCACCGCCAGGCGTTCGGTCAGCCCCGCGAACGAGCGCCGCCGCCGCCGGAAGTCGCGGGCCGCGTTGAAGGTGATCCCGGTCAGCCAGGTCGTGAATTTCGCCTCCCCCCGGAAGCTCCCGATCTTCTCCACCAGCGCGCAGCACACCTCCTGCGCGATATCGTCGGCGTCGGCCCGCGACCCCGTCAGCCGCCAGGCGAGCCCGTGGATCCGGTCGTAATGGCGGCGGAGCAGCGCCTCCAGCGCCGCGCGATTCCCCGCAGCCGCGGCCGCGACTAGAGTCTCATCCGGTTCGCCCGCGCGCTCCCCCATCGCCGGCAGGATGCAAACAGCAGGCCGCCGAGCGCAAGCCCCGTGCGGCGCATTCGGCGCGCGTGTTCCATGACAAGCATTGGGCCGCATGGTATTGGAGCCCGCTTCGCGAGGGCGTTCGGACGGAGGAAGCCGTGACGGACCCGGGCCATGACGTTTCGACCGACATCGACGCTGCTGCGGCCGACTTCTGCAACCACCTCAACATGGCCTGCGCCCTCCCCAACGACATGGCGTTCGCGGCCTGGTCGGCGGCCGACAAGGTCGACAACCCCGACCCGCTCGGATGGCACGACACGAGCCGACTGCACGGCCTCTTTCCAAGCCGCACCTTGCGCTACGGGATGCCGCGGTTCGAGCGGCCGCGGCCGCGCCTGACCTTCGCGGTCAGCCCCAACAAGAGCTCGGCCTCCCGCACCCCGGTCGAGCAGGCGAGGGAGGTTTCCGCCAAGCCCAAGGTCAAGTCCTGGGTTTGCTGGGGCGCGCACATGTCGGACAAGGCCCGGCACATCCTGCCGCGCATCGACGGCGTCCCTTATGTCTCGGGCAATGAGTTCAAGCGCGCGCTCGGCAAGCATTTCCCGTGGTTCGTCGCGCAGTGGAAGGATGCGTTGAGGACCTGCGACCTGCGCGACGCCAACGGCGGCCAGGACTGGTTCGAGGGCGACGAGCTGCACGTCGAATTGCCCGACGGCAAGATTTCGCAGCTCGACGCCCGCGCCGGGGCCTGCGTCGACGAATATGTCCGGCTGATCAATACCGGCGCCGGACAGCGCAACCACAAGTTCGAGCTCCGCCTCCAGCCGCACCTCAAGCTGCGCCTGAAGAACCTCGCCAGCCCCTGAACGGAGCCCGGGGACTCAGCAATCGGTTGGCTCCGCGGGCTCGTCGCCGGGCACCTTCACCCAGCCCGGCGGGATGTCGCGGTCATGTTCCTCGTCGTAGCCCCAGCCTTGTGCGAGCAGCTCGGGCCGGTCGCGGCGGCGCATCGCCTGCAGCTTGCGCACCAGCCGCTCGCGCAGCTCGTGGACGTCGTCGGGGGTCATCGACGCCGCCTGCTCGGCGAACGGGTCGGGCAGCTCCTCTTCCTCCCGCGGCTTGGCCTGGCGCGCATTCATCTGGCTGATCTTGATCGCCTGGTCGATGGTGACCTTCGGGGTCACCTCGCCGGTGTCGAGCTCCTCCGGATCGAAGGTCTTGTTGCTCGCTTCGACCAGATAGAGGTTGATCGAGGCCTTGGCCGCCGCGACCACCGCGTCCCATTTGGCCGCGAACGCCGGATGCCTAAGCCGCCGCTGCAGCACCGCATTCTTCGACAAGCCCACCGCCGCCGCAGCGCGCCGCGCATTGGCGGTCGCCGCGAGCTCCTCGAAGAAGATCTTCTCCTTCGCCTTGTTCCACCGCCCCGGCCCCGCCCGCTTCACCTGCCCGTTGGACACAATTAGCTCCTCCCCGGGACGGGGAGGGGGACCATCCAACGAAGATTGGATGGTGGAGGGGGCCCCGGGCGACACACCACCCAACCGGATAGCCTCGATCTCCTCCGCCTCGGCCCAAGCCTTCGCCTCCCCATGCGCCGCCAGCGCCCCCTCCCACGCGAGCGCAAAGTCCGCATGCGCCCGCCGCCGCGCATAAGCCGTCGAATGATCCACCCCCGCGTCCCCGGCCGACGCCCGCACGTCGCCCGTCCGCTCGAGCGCGCGCAAGAATGCAATCGTCCAGCGCGGTGCGCTCCTGTTTTTCGTCATCCCGGACTCGATCCGGGATCCATCTTTTTTTTGCTGCTCTGGTTCGCTCATCTGCGTCAGCTAACCTAAATGGTTAGCTGTAGGAAAGAGGATTCTGGAGCACGCGGGGCGTGCTCCAAGCAGGGGCCCCCTTCTTTCGAGCCACCATTCGTCAACGGCGCGATGACGCTACGCCGCTTTATTATCCAATGAAGGGTAACCTTTCATCTCACGCACTCTCGCGGCGTATTCCTCCGCCAGGTCCAGATGGATTTCCCGTGCAACGTCCGATTCCGCACGCGCTGCAGCTTCGCGTTCTTCTGCCTCACGCTTTTCGAAATATTCGACGGGATTTTGATCCATCATCACGCAACCCTCTCTCATCCCCGGCACAAACCGATGTTCACGGCGGCCAGGCCGGTACCGACCAGGTGAGTGTGGCCGCGTAATGACTTCGTTGGTGCCCGTCTGCGCACTTGTGCACATTGGCCGGACGTGCTCTGCTCGATTTTTGGCGGGAGAGGGACCTATGCACAGTCGAGTCGGCGAGAATGCCGCCGCCTTATCCGGGAACAACTTGCTGAGGGCGCTTCGTCCCGCAGACGCCGCCATTCTCAATCCGAGGCTGGAGCCGTGGATCGGCGGGCGGGGCGAAATCATTTACGAGCCGGGCGATCCGGTTCGGTCCGTCTACTTCCCGTGCGGGCCGAGCATGATCTCCTATCTCGTGGTGCTTCAGGACGGGTCGGCGGTCGAAACCGCACTCATCGGGCGCGAAGGCGCGGTGGGCGGTATCGTCAGCAAGGGGCGACTGCCGGCCTTTGCGCGCGCCGAAGTCCAGTTTCCCGGTCCCTTCCTGCGAATGGCGATCGCCGATCTCGAGGAGGCGAAGCAGCAATCTCCAACGCTCGGCAACCTGTTCGCTCGCTACGCCGACTGCCTCGCGGCGCAAGTCTTCCAGGGGGTCGCCTGCAACGCCGCGCACTCGATTGAGCAGCGCACTGCGCGATGGCTGGTCTCGGCGATCGAGCGCACCGGCGGTCCCGACATTCCGCTAACGCAGGACCAGCTGGCGGTGATGCTTGCGGTCGGACGCAGCTACATCAGCCGAGTGCTGCGCACGTTCAAGCAGCGGGGGATCTTGGAGGTCCGCCGCGGCTCGCTCAATATCCGCGACTTCGACGCGCTGCGCGCCACCGCCTGCGAATGCAATGAATCTGTCCGCGCTCATTTCGACGAAGTGCTGAGCGGCGTCTACCCGACCGAAGACGAGCTGATTGCCGCATAAGAGGCCGCCGCGACGGGACGGTCCTTCCTTGTTCCGGCGCCTTTGCGTGAAACCAATTCTTCGCGCGCGCCGCCGCGTCTCCGCGCGAAACAACAAGGGCGGCCCGCGCGGACCGCCCCTTGTTTCAGGCCTGGACCCCGGCCTTCGCCGGGAAACCGGCGGCCAGCCGGGGATGTGTCGTCTAAGCGATCCGAGCCCGCATTCGAGCGCGCCCGCGGCGCATCGCGACACCGATGCCGGCGAAACCGAGGAGCATCATGGCCCAGGTTGCCGGTTCAGGAACCGCCCCCGTTACGGTGGAGTCGGTCGCGAAGATGCGCAGGCCGTTCGAACCTGCCGCACTGTTGGAAAGCGAGAAGCTCAGCGTGTAGGAAGCGCCCGCGGTCGTGCTCACCGTCTGCGCAAGGCTGTCGTACAATCCCGCGCACGCCCCCTCGAAATTGAGGTTGCTTGCCCCGTAGGCGGGAGTGTCCGACCCCTCGAACGCGTGGAACTGCGACGCGCAGATGGACGGCGTGTAGGAATAATGAAGTCCGAGAAGGTTGCTGGCCGCGCTCGGCGTGGTGCCGGTCGCCGCCAGGAAGATATTCACCAGCGTGATGGACCCGGGAACCTGGTATCCCTGAAAGTCGATGTTGGTCGAAGCGGATGTCGCAGTGAACGTAAAGGTCTGCGGGATCACCGATTGGACCGGCAGGTTCGTGACATCCAGGAGCGTGGCGGCAGAAACCGGTGCAGCCATCGTGAGTGAGCTCGCCGCAGCGAGAAACGCAAACATCTTACGCATAAACTTCCCCCGTCGAATTCAGATTCGCGCTTCACCTCTCGTTGGTTAACGATAGTTAAGCAAGTCGTTTTGCGGTCGTGGGTATTTTCGCAGCACGGTTCCGGCAGAAGAGTGACGGTGACGGTTTACTGACGCAAACTCGGTTCCGGCGGCTTCGCGCCTTCGCGCCTTCGCGTGAAACCAATTCTCTCCGCGCGGCCGCGTCTCCGCGGGAAACAAAAAAGGGCGGCCCGTGCGGACCGCCCCTTGTTCCAGGCCTGGGCCCCGGCCTTCGCCGGGGAACAGTTCAGCCCAGCATTTCCTGCTCGAGCTTCTTGGCCATTTCCTCGATATTCTCCGGCGGCCAGCCGGGGATGTCCATGCCGAGCCTGAGGCCCATGCTTGCCAGCACTT
>JAICVC010000170.1 GCA_025935515.1 Sphingomonas sp. | reverse complement strand
ATGCGGCCCGAAATCCTCAATCCGCTGTTCACCGAAATCGAAGCCCTCAAAGGCGTCGGGCCCCAGGTCGCCAAGCTGCTCAAGAAGCTCGATCTCACCAGGGTCGTCGACCTTCTCTATCACTTGCCGACCGGTGCCATCGAGCGCGTGCACGCGCCCGCCGCCTCGGCGTCACTGCTGGGCCAGAATGTCATCCTCGAGCTGAAGCCGTTCGAAACGCGCGAGAGCCGCTCGGGCCGCGGGCCCACGCGCATCTTCGCTTTGGACGGCGACGGCAACGCCATCAGCCTCATTTATTTCAACAATCCGGGGTGGGCGAAACGCAGCCTGCCGATGGCCCAGGCCCGCACCGTCTCGGGCAAGCTCGAGGCGTATGGCGACGAATGGCAGATCATCCACCCCGAGGTCAGCGAGCCCGGCAAGGGTCCGCAGCCGGCCGTCCGCGAGCCCGTATATCCGCTGACCGAAGGGCTCACCAACCGGCGTCTTGGCGAACTGGCGCGGGAGGCGCTGGAACGGGCGCCCCAGCTTCCCGAATGGATCGAACCTGGCTTCGTTTCTCGCGAGTCCTGGGATGCGTGGCGAGCCTCGCTGGCCCTGGTTCACCGCGAACCCGGCGCAGAAAGCGCTCGTAAGCGGCTGGCCTATGACGAAATTTTCGCCAATCAGCTTGCCCTGCTGCTGCTCCGGCAATCGCAGCGCCGGCATCGGACGGTTCCGCTGCCCGGCACAGGAGCGCTCACCGCCAAGCTCAAGCTGCCGTATCAACTGACCGGTGCGCAACGCCGGGTGACCGGTGAGATCCACGGCGACATGGCGCAATCCGCGCCGATGCTGCGCCTGCTCCAGGGCGACGTCGGCTCGGGCAAGACGCTCGTTGCGGTGCTGGCGATGCTCGCCGCGGTCGAAAGCGGGGCGCAGGCCGCATTGCTTGCGCCGACCGAGATCCTCGCTCGTCAGCATCACGCGACCCTGCTCGGGCAGCTCGACAGCATCGGCGTGCGCGTCGCCATCCTCACCGGCCGCGAGAAGGGCCGAGCCCGCGACAGCTTGTTGATGGGCCTCGCCGACGGATCGATCGACATCCTCGTCGGCACCCATGCCATCTTCCAGGAAAAGGTCGGCTACAAGAAGCTCGGCCTCGCGGTGGTCGACGAGCAGCACCGCTTCGGGGTCTCGCAGCGGCTGCTGCTGGCCTCGAAGGCCGAGCACCCGCCGCATCTGCTGGTGATGACCGCGACGCCGATCCCGCGCACGCTGACGCTCACCCAGTACGGCGAGATGGACGTCAGCCGGATCGATGAAATGCCGCCGGGCCGGACTCCGGTCGAAACGCGCGTCATCAGCGAGGAGCGGCTGCCGGAAGTAGTCGACGGCCTCGGCCGCCACATCGCCGCCGGCGGTCAGGCCTATTGGGTCTGCCCGCTGGTCGAGGAGAGCGAAAAAAGCGACGCAGCCGCGGCCGAGGAGCGCGCGCGGGTACTCAAGCTGCGCTTCGGCGACGACAAGGTCGGGCTGGTTCATGGCCGGATGAAGGGCGTCGACAAGGATGACGTCATGGCGTCGTTCGCGTCCGGCGAGCTGGCCGTGCTGGTTGCGACGACCGTGATCGAAGTCGGCGTGGACGTGCCCAATGCAACGCTGATGATCGTCGAGGGCGCCGAACGCTTCGGCCTGGCCCAGCTCCACCAGCTGCGCGGGCGCGTTGGCCGTGGGTCGGGCAAGAGTACTTGCCTCCTCATTCGCGGCCAGACGCTCACGGAGGTCGGGCGCGCGCGCCTGTCGCTGATGCGCGAGACCAACGACGGCTTTCGCATCGCGGAGGAGGATTTGCGGTTGCGCGGCCCCGGCGAGATCCTCGGCACGCGCCAGTCGGGCGAAGAGGCATTTCGGGTCGCCACGCCCGAGCTGGTCGCCGAGCTCGCGCCGATCGCCCAGAGCGATGCCTTGCTGCTGTTGGACCGCGACGGCGGACTGACAGGACCGCGCGGGCAGGCGGCGCGGGTATGTCTCTACCTGTTCGAGCGCGACCAGGCGGTCGATCTGATCCGCTCGGGTTAGCGAACCAGCAAGCCGTGACGTTTCTTGCCGAGGCTGACCTTGACCGGATTGTCTGGCACTTGAATGACCAGCGAGGGATCGCTGACGAGTTGATCGTCAACCCGCACCGCGCCTTCTGCAATCTTCCGTTTTGCTTCGCCGTTCGAAGCGCAGAAGCCTAGCCCGGTCAGCGCCTCCACCACCGAGATGGTCGCGCCGATCCCCAGCGTCGGCAGGCTCTCGCCCGCGCCTCCGCCCACGAACGTCTCTCGCGCAGTTGCTTCCGCCGCCAGCGCCGCCTCGCGCCCGTGAAGCATCGCGGTCGCCTCGGTCGCGAGCACGATCTTGGCCTGGTTGATCTCGGCGCCGGGCAGCGCTTCGAGCTTTCCGACATCTTCGAGCGGCAGGTCGGTAAAGAGCTTGAGGAAGCGCCCGACGTCGGCGTCCTGCGTGTTCCGCCAGAACTGCCAGTAATCGTACGGGCTGAGCAGGTCGGCGTTGAGCCAGACCGCGCCGCTCGCCGTCTTGCCCATCTTCGCGCCATCGGCGGTCGTGATGAGGGGTGTGGTGACTCCGAACACCTCGGTTCCGTCCATCCGGCGGGTGAGCTCGATGCCGT
>JAICVC010000082.1 GCA_025935515.1 Sphingomonas sp. | reverse complement strand
GGCCTCAACGTCGGCCGCAGTCCAGCGGAGACGCTGCGCGTGCTCGACGCGCTGCAGACCGACGAACTGTGCCCGTGCAACTGGACCCCGGGCGACGAGGTGTTGCAGCCGCAGGCTGCGTGAATTCAGTTTCCTCCCGCAAGGGAGGACCGCGGCCGGCTGCCCCCCTTGGCCGGCCGTACCCAAGGGGCGGGCTACCTTCCCCAGGCCCGCCCCTTTTCATTGCCTGGAGATCTCGACATGTCCCTCAAGGAATTCGCCGACACGCTGCCCGAATATGCCAAGGACCTGCGCCTCAACCTCGGCTCGATCCTCAGCGACCAGCTGACCGGCGAGGAGCGCAAGCTGGGCCTGTTGCTGGCCTGCGCGCATGGTTCGGGCCACCGACCCTTGGTGGCGGCGGCGGAAGCCGAAGTCGAAGGCAGGCTCGACGAGAAGGTGGCCAATGCGGCGCGCGGGGCGGCTGCGATCATGGCCATGAACAACGTCTATTATCGCTTCGTCCATCTCACCTCCAACCCCGACTATGGCACCAAGCCGGCGCGCCTCAGGATGAACTTCATCGGCCAGCACGGCATTGCCAAGGTGGACTTCGAGCTGTTCAGCCTTGCGGTGTCGGCGATGAACGGTTGCGGCATGTGCATCGACAGCCACGAGCGCGTGCTGCTCGAGCATGGCGTGAAGTCGGACGAAATCCAGAATGCGGTGCGGGTGGCGGCGGTGATGAAGGCCATCGCGACCGTCCACGCGACGCTCTAGGACGTCATCGCCCGAAACAGGCCATAGGAGCTGGTCAGGGTCACGACCGCGCCGACGAAGGTGAGCAGCGTGTCCGGATTGACCCGCTTGGCGATCCAGGCGCCGAACGGCGCCGCGAGCACGCCGCCGATCAGCAGGCCGAGCGTTGCAATCGTGAAGGCTTCCCAGCCGAGCGTCGCCAGGAAGGTTGCCGAAATGGTGATCGTCAGGAAAAATTCGGCGGTGTTCACCGTGCCGATGGTGTGACGCGGGTTGCTGCCCTGAACCAGCAGGTTGGAGGTGACGATCGCGCCCCAGCCGCCGCCGCCGGCAGCATCGAGAAAGCCGCCGACGAGGCCGAGCGGAGAGATGATTTTGGGCCGTCGTTCGGTATGACGATGCATGATGCCCCGGTAAAAGAGGTAGAGCCCGAGCGCGGTCAGATAGGCGAGGACGAAGGGCTTGGCGGTTCCGGCCGGGATTTGCGTCAGCACATAGGCACCCAGCACGCCGCCGATGACGCCCGGAATCACGATCTTGAAGAACAGCCACCAGTCGACGTTGCGGTGGGCGACATGGCTGACCGCCGAGACCGCGGTGGTGAAAGTCTCGGCGGCGTGGACGCTGGCCGACGCGACTTTGGGCTGCACGCCAAGGCTGATCAGCAACGTGCTCGAGATCTGGCCGAAAGCCATCCCCAGCGCGCCGTCGATAAGTTGGGCGGCGAAACCGATGAGCATGAAAGGGACGAGGGCCGAGGGGTCGGCCACGATCGACGGCAGAATGCTCGTTGCTCCACCTGTTGCAAGTTCGCCTTTGCCTAACGCGCGGACGGTCAACAAGGGGTGCCGATGAGTGCTCGTCGCGTCCCGGCTGGTATTTGGCGCGGCCTCGACTTAAATTACGGGGCCACAGGGAAGGAAGTTCGAAGCTTGCATTCCGGGCTCATCGCCTATCTGGATTCGGTCAAATCCCGCGATCCGGCCGCCCGCTCGCGTTTGGATGTCCTGTTCTACCCGGGCGTCGCCGCGCTTGCCTTGCATCGCGTCGCGCACTGGTTGTGGGAAGGGCAGCTGTTCTTCGTCGCGCGCCTGATTAATCATTTCGCGCGTTTCCTGACCGGCATCGACATCCATCCCGGCGCGAAGATCGGCAAGCGCTTTTTCCTCGACCACGGGTTCAGCGTGATCGGCGAGAGCGCCGAGATCGGCGACGATGTCACCATCTACCAGCACGTGACGCTCGGCGGCACCAATCCGACGACCGGGGAGGCGGGCAAGCGGCACCCGACCCTGCGCAACGGCGTCGTCATCGGCTCGGGCGCGCAGGTGCTGGGGCCGATCGAGGTCGGCGAGGGCGCGAAGATCGGGGCGAATTCGGTTGTGACGAAAGATGTCGCTCCGGGCCAGACGGTGGTTGGAATCCCGGCCAAGCCGGTGCCGGTCGACGTCGTCCACTACAGCCCCGGCTTCATGCCTTACGGGACTCCATGCGGCGAGGATGTCGATCCGGTTCGGGCCAAGCTGAGCGAGCTCGAGGAAGAACTCGAAGCGTTGCGCAAGGAAGTGAAGATGCTCAGGGCTGCGCGGCAGCCCCAGCCGAAGGTCAAGAGCGCTTGAGCGTCGTCGCGCCGTTCCCGCCAGCCTGGGACCGGCGCCCAATCGCCACCTTCGACCGCAGGGAACTGACCCGCATTCTCGATCTCTATGGGCGGATGGTCGCGGCCGGGCACTGGCGCGATTATGCGCTCCGGATCGACCCGGACGTAGCGGTGTTCGCGGCCTACCGCCGCCATTCCGAGCGGCCCGAGGTCCGCATCGAGAAACGCCCCGAGCTTCGGTTGAAGCAGGGGGCGTTTGCGCTGGTCGGCGAGCATGGGGCGGTGCTGAGGCGGGGCCATGACCTTGGCGGTGTCCTGGCCCCGATCGAGCGCCGTCTGCTCCGTTTGATTCCCTAGGCCGCTTGTTGGGTCACCGCCGGCGCGCGGTCGGTCAGGGGCAGCCGCTCGCGCAGGCCTTCCGGAAGCGGGCGGACGATCGCTGCGCGCGCCTGGTGCCAGAATGCCGACAGCAACAGCAGCGCGGAGCCGATCACCAGCGCCGTCAGCGCGATGTTGAGCTCGACCGCTCCGAACCGCTTGAACAGGTCGGCAAGCGCCCACAGCACGTAAGCAAGTGCCGAGACGAGCAGCGCGCGGCGATCGACGGCGAGGGCCGTCAGCCCGAGGCCAACATAGAGGACAATCACGATCAGCCCTTCGCCAAGCGTGGCGCTGCCGTTGTTGAGGCCGAGCAGCGTGAAGATCGGATGGGCGATCATCGGCGCTGCGAGCAGATGGAGCCAGAAGGCCACGTCGGCGCGGCGCGTGAGCCGTGCGCGGTCGGACGAATCCCACCACATCGCGAACAGGAAGATGCCGACGCCGAGCAACAGGACGAGGCCGAGAATGACGTTTTTCGCCTGCTCCGCGTTCTGGCCAAGGCCGGCGATGAGCAGTCCGATGACGATTCCGGCGACTGCCGCGGCGCCCGCGGCAATGGTGATCGGGACGTGGAAGCGGCGCCAGTGAAGCCACGCCGCGCCGCCGGCGATCGCCGCCGAAATCGCCGCGAGAATGCCGCCGAGCTGATCATTGCCGTCGACATTGTCCGGCCCGACACCCATGATCAACGCGAACAAGGCGGTCGCGAACACCCCGCCGACGAAGGCCAGCAGCAGCAGGATCGAGGGTAGCGCCATGCGGCGCTTGCCGGTGAAATAGAGCGCAAGGCTCCAGGACGCCGCGGCAACGAACAACGGCGCGAGGAAGGTCGGACCATCGCGGTCGATGATCAGTCCCGTTGATGCGCCGATGCTCTGGCCGATCCAGCCCACGGCGAACAGCAGGATCGCAGCGGCGATTGCGACGAATATGTCGTTGAACCCGGTGATGAGGCGGAATTGCTCTTCGTCGGGAATCGCGGTCGAACGCTGCTGTTCGACATGCAGACGCAAAGCGGCGGCGGCATCGGCGGTGATCACGCCCGATGCGACCGCATCATCCAGCTCTTGCTGAGAATACATGCCTGTCCTCCTGTTGTTCGGGGCAAGATAGGACTTAGTGTGTTATCGTGTCAATACAGCGCAACGCGTAGGGTGCTGGCGTTCGCTTCGCGGATACTGCAACGCGCCGCATGAGTTGAGCAACTGAACCGAAGGACAACAGGAGCAACGATGATGGCGAAAAAGGCGACGGCGAAGAGCGGTGCCAGGAAGAGCAGCGGCAAAAGCGCGAGGAAGCCCGGTACCTCGGTGGCCCGAGTTTCGTCCTCGAGCGACAGCGGCGGATCGCGCTCGGATTCCAGCATGGGGGATGCCTTCATCAAGCTGCTGCAAAGCCCGCTCGTTGCCGAGCTGGTCGCGGTCGCTGCGACGGCCGCACTGGCCGCGCTCGCCGAGCATGGCTTCACCACCGGCGGCGGCACTCGCGGAAGGCGCGCCGGCAAGGCGGTGAAGGAAGCGGGGAAAGCGGCCGCGGCAGCGGTCGGCCGGCGGCTCGGGAACGAGATCGACGAAATCCGGAAAGCCGCAAGCGCCTCTAAGGCCGGCGCAAAAGCGTAAGCCGGGCACGGCCGACGACGCGGGTGGTGTCGATGACGAGTTCGCCCGGGCTTACCGCGTCGCCGCGCGCCGTCTCGACGCTCATCCAGCCGCCGGGCGCCAGCCAATCGGCGCGGAGGACGGCTTCGACCACCTGCGTGCCGGAACCGGGCGCGTAGGGGGGATCGGCGAAGATCAGGTCGAACGGGTCGGATCGCGGCAGCGCGAGCGCGGAGCCACCCATGACCTGGACCAAGATTCCCAGCCTTTTGGCATTGCGGCGGATGATGGCCGCGGCTTCGCGATCGGTCTCGACGAACGTGGCCGAGGCGGCGCCCCGAGAAAGCGCTTCGAATCCCAGCGCGCCGCTGCCGGCGAACAGGTCGGCGACCCGCAAATCCTCGAAGCTGCCGAGGCGGCTGGCGAGCATCGAGAACAAGGTTTCGCGGACCCGGTCGGCGGTGGGGCGGGTGCCGAGCCCAAGCGGCGCCTCGACCGGCCGCCCGCGCCACTTTCCGGCGATGATTCGCATCATCCTCCCCCAGATTTTCTGGGGGAGGGGGACCATGCGAAGCATGGTGAAGGGGCCTTGGAGGAAGGAACGCCCCTCCACCGCCTTCGGCGGTCCCCCTCCCCTGCTAATGCAGGGGAGGATGTCACTTCAGCTCCCTCATCAATCGCTCCAGCTCAGCCGGCGCCACCTCATCGGCATCTCCCGGTTCGAGGCCGTCGAGCGTCAACGGTCCGTAAGCGGTGCGGATCAGCCGCGACACCTGCAGTCCCAGGTGTGCGAGAACCCGGCGCACTTCGCGGTTCTTGCCTTCGGTGAGGCTCATCTCGACCCAGCAATTGCTGCCGGTGCGGCGCTCCAAATTGGCATTGATCGAACCGTAGTGGATTCCCTCGATCGTGATCCCCTCCGCGAGCCTCTCGAGCTCGGCCTGGGTCACAAGGCCATAGGCGCGGGCTCGATAGGTACGCACGACGCCGGTCTTCGGAAGCTCGAGCTGACGCTTCAATCCGCCATCGTTGGTAAGCAGCAGCAGGCCCTCGGTCATGAAATCGAGGCGGCCCACCGGCATCACCCGCGGCAGGCCGGGCGGCAGCCGGTCGTAGATGGTCGCGCGGCCTTTTGGATCGCGTTCGGCGGTAATCGCGCCTTGCGGCTTGTAGAAGCGGAACAGCCGCGTTTCCGCCGCCGGGCGGACCGGCTTGCCGTCGACGCTCACACCGGCGAGATTCTCGAGCAGGGTCGCCGGCGTGGTGAGCTTTTCGCCATTGAGCGCGATGCGTCCTTCGGCAATCATGCGCTCGACCTCGCGGCGGGAAGCGACTCCGGCGCGCGCGAGCAGCTTCGCGATGCGCTGTGGTCCGGCCTCGTCGACCGGCGTCGTGGACGCGGGTTGCCGCCCGCGGCCGTGTTGACGCGGCACCGGTTGGCGCCTGGTTCGTTGCGCCGGTGGTTTCGGGGGTGAAGTCGTGAGTTGGGCTAGTGATGCTGTTCGGGAAGCGTAAGCAGATCGTCAAGCGGATCCTCATCGTCGAGGACGAGCCGCTGACCGCGTTCGACAATGAGAACATCCTCGGCGACGCCGGCTATGAGATCGTCGCGACGGTGGACGACCTTCACGAGGCGCTCGAACGGGAAGAGATTCATCTGATTCTCAGCGACGTTCGGCTGAAGAAGCAGCAGACCGGGATCCAGCTCGCCCGGGCCGCGAAGAAAAAGGGAGTGCCGACGCTGTTCGCGACCGGCCGCGCCTATCCGGGCGCTTCGGAGATTGCGGTCGGCTGTTTGCTCAAGCCCTACACCGAACGGCAACTGATGAAGGCGATCGAGTGCGTCGACCGCCACCTTCAGGGGGAAAAGGTTAAGCCGCCCAAGGGCCTCGAACTGTTCATCATCGTCGGCGAGACGGAGTAGTTCGGCGCCGTTCATCGCGGGGCTAGGCAGGCCGTGAAACCTGTCTAAGGTTCGACGCAGCGAAGGCGAGGGGGAAAAAGATGGCGACGCAGGCGCGGGAAAACGGCGGTTGGCGCAGCGTCCTTCCAAGCGGCGTAAGGCCCTATTTCGAGGCCGCTCCGCTGGCTTCCCTGTTCCTCGGCATTTCGTCGGGATTCCCCTACGCGATGATCGGCGCGACGCTGACCACGCGCCTAAAGCAAGACGGAATCGACAAAGCGACGATCACCGCCTTCACGCTCGCGTTCCTGATCTACAATCTGAAGCCGCTCTGGTCGTGGGTGGTCGACGGCGTTCGCCTCCCACTGCTCGGGCGGCTTGGGCAGCGCGTGTCGTGGATGATCCTCGCCGGAATCCTGGTCATGGCCGCGGTGGTCAACCTCGCCATCGTCGATCCCGCGGCCAGCCTTGGCTCGACCGTTACCGCGGCGATCCTCGTGGGGCTCGCCGGCGCTACCTTCGACATCGTCATCGACGCCTATCGGATCGAGCTGCTCGAGCCCCGCCAGCTCGGGGTCGGTTCGGGCATGTCGCAATATGGCTGGCGGATCGGTTCGGCGGGCGCGGGCGCGCTCGCGCTCGTCGTCGCTGCCCGCGCCGACTGGCACGCGGCCTATCTCGCCTGCGCCGCGCTCGCCCTTCCGGCGATGCTGACTGCGCTCGTCATGGGCGAGCCCAGGCGCCATCGCGAGCCTGCCGAAAAGAAGGGCGTCTCGCGTACCGTCGCCGCCATCTGGCGGCCGTTCGTCGAGTTCTTCGCGCGCAAGGGCGCCTTCCTCGTCTTGCTCTTCATCCTGCTCCACAAGATCGGCGACACGCTCGCCAACCTGACCTTCCGGCTGCTGTTCGACGACCTCCATTTCAGCAACGATGAGATTGCGCTGTACGACGTCGGGGTCGGCTTCTGGGCCTATCTCATCGGCATCTTCATCGGCGGCGTGCTCTATTCGAAGCTCGGCATGAAGCGCTCGGTGCTGATCAGCCTGGTGCTGATGGCGGTGTCGAACTTCAGCTTCGCGCTGCTCGCAGCGAGCGGGCACAGCAACCTCGGGATGGCCGGCGCGATCGGATTCGAGAATACCGCCAGCGGCATCGGCGGGGTCTGCGTGGTCGCCTATTTCTCGGCGCTTTGCGACCTCAGGTTCACAGCGACGCAATATGCGCTGATCTCGGCCGCGGCGAGCGTCGTCGGCCGGTTCCTGACCGGCACCACTGCCGGCGCGCTGATCGAGGCCATGGGCTATGTGAACTTCTACCTGATGACGACGGTGGCCGCGTTTCCCGGGATCATCCTGTTCTGGATCATGATGCGCACCGGGCTGGTCGATGCGTCGATCGGGACCGCGGGGACGGCCGGCAGCGGGGACGCGCGTTCCGACGAGCCGGAAGAGGCGCCCGCGAAAGCCTAGGTCGGCACCTGACCGTTGGCGGCGAGGACGGCGCCGGCGAGATAGAGCGAGCCGAAGATCAGCACCCGCGCGTCCGCCGGGATCGACGACAGCGCGCTAGCAACATCGTCATGCGCCTCGGCGCCGAAGCCGAGATCGGCGGCAATGTCGACGAGGTCGTCCGGCGAGAAACAGCTGTGATCGGGGATCGGGACCGCATGAACGCGTTCGGCGATGCCCGCGAACGGCTGCAGCATTCCGGCCGGATCCTTGGTCGCGAGGCTGGCGAAGATCAGGTGCAGCGGCTGGCCGTCGCTGAAGCGGTGCCTCGCCCAACCCGCGACCTGGCGCGCGGCGGACGGATTGTGGCCGCCGTCGAGCCACACTTCGCGCTCGCCGACCAGCGGACCCGGCGCCAGGCGTTGCAGCCGCGCCGGCCAGTCGGCCCAGCCCACCGCCGCGCTCAAGGCCGAAACCGGGACCTCGAGCTCGTGCTGGTGCCGCAGCATCGCGATTGCGAGCGCAGCATTCATCGCCTGGTGGCGACCGGGCAGGCGCGGCAGCGGCAGCTGAAGCTCGCCCTGCTCGTCGCGGTAATGGAGCTTGCCCTGCCGGACGATCGCGTCCCAGGCGCCGCCCCGCGCAAGCCAGGTCGCGCCGCGTTCGCGCGCGACCTCGCCGATCCGCGCTGCGAGTTCGGCGGGGTAGAGCTGGGTCACCAGCGGAACGCCGGGCTTGGCAATCCCGGCTTTCTCGGCGCCGATCCCGGGAAGGCGGTCGCCGAGGAATTGCTGGTGGTCGAGCGCGAGGTTGGCGATGCCGGTCACCAGCGGACGGTCGATCACGTTGGTCGCGTCGAGCCGGCCGCCGAGGCCGACTTCGAGGATGCAGGCATCGGCCGGAGTCCGCGCGAAGGCGAGGATCGCGGCGGCGGTGGCGACTTCGAAGAAGCTCGGCTCGATCCCCCGGCCCGCGTCGAGCACATCGGTCAGCAGCCCGGCCAGCGGTTCATCGTCGATGAGCCGCCCGGCGACGCGGATGCGCTCGTTGAAGCGGACGAGGTGGGGGCTGGTGAAGGCGTGGACTGCATGCCCGCTCGCCTCGAGCGCCGCGCGGAGGAATGCGACGGTCGAGCCTTTGCCGTTGGTGCCCGCGACGTGGAAGACCGGCGGGAGCTTGTCCTGCGGCCGGCCGAGCCGGTCGAGGACGGCGCCGATCCGTTCGAGGCCGAGACGGTCGCCGGCTGGGGAAAGCTTGGACAGCCGGTCGAGCTGCGCCTGGACGCCGGGATGGGTCGAGCGGGAGAAGTCCATCAGATCCTCCCCGGCGCGGGGTGGGGGACCATGCGAAGCTTGGTGGAGGGGGCGTCGTGCAGGCTCGGAACCCCCTCCACCGCCTT
>JAICVC010000112.1 GCA_025935515.1 Sphingomonas sp. | reverse complement strand
CGGCCGGCAGGTAATTGAGGGTGGTGACGATGTTCCAGCGGTCCATCTGGCCCTGGTTGATCGCCTGGGTGCCGTGATAGAGGCCGGTGGTGTCGCCAAGGCCGACAGTGTTGGTCGTCGCGAACAGGCGGAACCAGGGGTTGGGGCGGATCACCCGGTTCTGGTCTAGCAGGGTGAGCTTGCCTTCGGCTTCGAGCACCCGCTGGATCACGAACATCACGTCGGGGCGCCCGGCGTCATATTCGTCGAACACCAAGGCCACCGGATGCTGCAACGCCCAGGGCAACAAGCCTTCACGGAATTCGGTCACCTGCTGGCCGTCGCGGAGCACGATGGCGTCGCGGCCGACGAGGTCGATGCGGCTGATGTGCGCGTCGAGGTTGATGCGGATCATCGGCCAGTTGAGCCGTGCCGCGACCTGCTCGATGTGAGTCGACTTGCCGGTGCCGTGATAGCCCTGGACCATTACCCGGCGGTTCTTCGAGAAGCCCGCGCAGATCGCCATCGTCGTGTCGGGGTCGAACACATAGGTCGGGTCGAGATCGGGGACTCGCTCGTCCGCCTCGCTGAAGGCCGGCACCTCCATGTCCGAATCGACTCCGAACAGCTCGCGCACCTTGGCGATCTTGTCGGGCGAGGCCATCAGCGTCTCCGCCCGGCTCTCGGGCTGCACGTTGGGAAGATCAGTCATATCGAAGTGCCTTAAGCGAAGCCGCCGGGCGCCTCAACGTTCAGCTAATTTTTGGCGGCAGCGGGAAGAGCGTCCGGAAGCGTTGGGCCAGGGCCAGGTCTCCTTCGACTTCGATCGTGTCGAGCGGCGCGCCGCCATGAATCGCGCCGGCGACAGCACTCGGCGGCCCGATGAAGGTGGCGTCGCAGTCGACGGGCTCGCCGCGCCCGACATCGAGCCGGCCCTCGTGGAGCGTGGTGACATAGCTCGCTTCGCCAAGGCGGAAGCCGATTCGGGCGTCGAGATCGCCAGCGCGTGCCGGCGACAGCAAGGTCTGCAGCGACATGATCAGCGACACATGGCTCATCGGCAGCGTCGGATCGTGGCAGGGGCTTCGCGCAGCCCAGCGGCCGAGGGAGGCGATGACCGGCACCGCCTCGAGACCCCATTCCGTTGCTTCATAGACCTGGACCGAAGCCGGCGGCGGAAGCCTGACCTTGCGCACCAGTCCGCGCGCCTCCAGCTCGGTCAGGCGCTGGGTCAACACGTTGGCGCTGATTCCCTGGAGGTCCGCCTTGAGCTCGGAGAAGCGGCGCGGCCCGTAGGCGAGCTCGCGCAGGACCAGCATCGCCCACCGCTCGCCCAGCAGCTCCATCGCGTGCGCCAGCCCGCACGCGTCGTCGTACCGCCGTTTTTCCTCATTTTGTCGTAGTTTAGTTATTTTATCTAACTCCTTAGTTGCGATTTATGACTCCAGTAGGCAAAAGGCAAGCGAATCGAGTCGCCAGGGAGAGGAAGATGTCTCGAATGATTTTCGTGAACCTGCCGGTCAGCGACCTCGCGAAGTCGCGGGCGTTCGTCGAAGCGCTTGGCGCGGTGAACGAACCCAAGTTCACCGACGAAACCGCCGCCTGCATGAAGCTCTGCGACAGTATTTTCGTCATGCTCCTGACGCACGATAAATTCCGGCAGTTCACGCCACGGCCGATCGCGGATGCAACGGCAGGGTCGGAAGTGCTGCTGTGCCTGTCGAGCGACAGCCGCGAAAGCGTCGATTCGACCGTAGAACGCGCCGTAACGGCGGGCGGTGCTGCTGATATCGGTCCAAAACAGGACTATGGCGTCATGTACGGGCGCAGCGTTGCTGATCCGGACGGCCACATCTGGGAAATCATGTGGATGGACCCGGCCGCCGCCGAGCGTGGCGCAGAAGCGGTCCAGGACGCGACAAGCGCGATTTGAGGGGAGACGGAACATGCCGATTGACCCCAATGCCCACATCGAGATCACGGCGTTCCGCTGGGTGCCGGATTTCGCGCAGGGCCTCGTTCGCGACCTCCGCATCCGCTGGGCGCTCGAGGAAATCGGGCGTCCCTATCGCGTGAGGTTGCTCGAGGCGACCAAGCCGAGGCCGGCCGAGTATTTCTGCGAGCAGCCCTGGGGCCAGGTCCCGATCTACAAGGACCACGAGGTCCAGCTATTCGAGAGCGGCGCGATCCTGGTTCACCTCGGGCTTAAGGACGAGCGCCTCCTGCCGGTGGATCGCGCGGGGCAGATGCGCGGCATCGCATGGCTCATCGCGGCGCTGAACAGCGTCGAGCCGGCGATCTTCCCGCTGCTGATGACCGACATCTTCAACCGCGGCGAGGCCTGGACTTCGGAAGCCCGGCCGAAGTTCGTCGAGCGGCTGGAAGGCCGGCTCAAATGCCTGTCCGATGCGCTCGGCGACAAGGAGTGGCTGGAAGGCCGCTTCACGATCGGCGACCTGATGACCGTCGCGGTGCTTCGCCAGCTTCGCGGCACGGGCATCGTCGAGAAATTCCCGAACATCGCCGCGCTGATCGAGCGCGGCGAATCCCGGCCTGCGTTCCAGAAGGCCCTGTCCGACCAGCTCGCAGTGTTCCGCGAGCACGAACCGCAAGGAGCAGCAGCATGAGCTATTTCGAAGGATTCATTGCCCCCGTACCCGAAGCTAACAGGGACGCCTATCGCAAGCATGCCGGCGAGTTTGCATCCTTGAGCCCGCAGTTCGGGATCCGCCGGCACGTCGAAGCCTGGGACAGCGACGTTCCCGAAGGCAAGGTCACCGACTTCCGCAAGGCGGTCGACGCCAAGCCCGATGAAAAAGTCGTCCTCGCTTTCTTCGAATATGGGAACAGGCAGGAGCGAGACGCGGCGAACGAGAAGTTCATGAGCGACCCGCGCATGGAAGAGATGGGCAAGAACATGCCTTTCGACGGCAAGCGCATGATCGTCGGCGGCTTCGATGCCATCGTCGAGGAGGGCTCGTCGGGGGGAAGCTACACCGACGGCTTCGTCGTCCCCGTCCCCGAACAGAAGCGCGACGCCTATCGGCAGCTCGCGTCCAAGATGGCGAAAGTCTTCCGACAGCATGGCGCAAGCCGCGTGGTCGAAGCGATCGCGGACGACGTGCCGCATGGCAAGGTCACCGACTTCTACCGAGCGGTGAAGGCGGAGGACGGCGAGACGGTGGTCTTCAGCTTCATCGAGTGGCCCGACAAGCAGACGCGCGACGAAGCCTGGGCGAAGATCATGTCCGACGAAAGCCTGAAGCCGGAGGGCGACATGCCCTTCTCAGGACAGCGCATGTTCTGGGGCGGGTTCGACAAGATCGTCGACACCGCGCAGCAACAGTCGGCGCAGCAGACAGAGGCTCCGATTACCGCGTGAGCCGGGCCGAACGGCCCAAAGCAAGGGAGAGTGATCATGACCGACGTACGTGACGAGGCGGTGGCAACCGCCGCGGCGGAGCAACGCGCCAGCGATCGCGGAAGCTTCATCTGGTACGAGCTGATGAGCCCCGACCCGGAAGGCTCCAAGGCCTTCTACGATTCGGTGGTCGGATGGAACATCGGCGAAGGCGTTCCGGAATATAACGGCTATCGGATGATCGGCAGGAGCGACGGCGGCTTTGCCGGCGGCGTACTGCCGCTGACAGACGAGATGCAGCAGCACGGCGCCCGGCCGACCTGGCTCGGCTACCTCCACGCGCCCGACGTCGATGGCTCGGTCGCCAAGATCGAGCAGGCCGGCGGCAAGGCGCTGATGCCGGCGTTCGATATTCCCAATGTCGGCCGCGTAGCGATGGTCGCGGACCCGCAAGGCGCCCCCTTCTACATCATGAAGCCGACGCCGCCGGCGGGCGATCCGAACGCGAAAAGCGACGTCTTCTCCGTCGACCAGCCGCAGCGCATCCGCTGGAACGAGCTGGCGACGTCCGATCCTGAGGCCGCGCTCGACTTCTACAAGCGCGAGTTCGGCTGGGGCCAGGAAGGCGAGATGGATATGGGCGAGATGGGCAAGTACCGCTTTATCCAGGCCAACGGGGTCAACATCGGCGCGGTCATGCGCAAGCCGCCACAGCTCCCTGTAAGCCTGTGGACCTATTACGTCGGCGTCGACGACATCGACCGTGCCGCCGAGGCGATCAAGGCCGGCGGCGGGCAGTTGCTCAACGGCCCGATGGAAATCCCCGGCGGCGAGTTCGCACTCAACGGGCGCGATCCGCAGGGCGCATCGTTCGGCCTCGTCGGCCCCCGGAAATAAGGAGAAGCAACAATGGCCAACAGCAAACTGACCACCTGCCTGTGGTTCGACAAGGGCGAGGCGCGCAAGGCGGCCGAATTCTACGCCTCGGTTTTCCCGGACAGCCATGTCGGCAAAAGCCATAGCGCGCCTGCCGACTCGCCCGGTGGGACGGAAGGCTATGAAATCACCGTCGACTTCACCATTCTAGGCCAGAGCTTCGTCGGTTTGAACGGTGGGGACATTTTCAAGCCCAACGAGGCGGTTAGCTTCATGGTTGTCACGGAGAACCAGGAAGAGACCGACCGCTATTGGAATGCGATCGTCAGCAACGGCGGGCGGGAAAGCGAATGCGGCTGGTGCAAGGACAAATGGGGCTTTTCCTGGCAGATCACGCCGCGCGTGCTGCTCGAAGCCATGGACAATCCCGACCGAGCAGCCGCCAAGCGGGCGTTCGAGGCGATGATGACGATGCAGAAGATCGACGTCGCCAGGATCGAGGCGGCCCTCAAGGGCGAAACCGCCGATGCGTAAGCTGACCGGCGCGGTCTTCCAGTCGCTCGACGGCGTCATGCAGGCGCCGGGCGGCCCCGAAGAGGATACGACCAGTAATTTCCGCTTCGGCGGCTGGGTGCAGCCGTTCTGGGGAGAGGACATGGGCCCGTTCGAGGCCGTCATCATGGGCGAGTACGACCTGCTGCTCGGCAAGCGGACCTACGACATCTTCTCCGCTTACTGGCCGCACAATCTCGACGATCCGATCGGGGAGAAATTCCAGCGCATCAACAAATATGTGCTGACCCATTCGGAGGAGCCGCTGAGCTGGGAGAACAGCAGCAGGCTGGAGGGCGACACCGCCGAAGCTGTTCAGGCGCTCAAGCAGACGGACGGGCGCGACCTGCTGATCCAGGGCAGCAGCACGCTCTATGCGCCACTGGTCTCCGCTGAGCTTATCGACCGGCTGGTGCTATTGACCTTCCCCGTCCTCCTTGGCCGGGGCAAAAGCATCTTCGACGGTTCTCAGAAGCCGCATGGGCTGAAGCTGGTTGACAGCTTCACCTCCACGTCCGGGGTAGTAACGACGATTTACGAGCCGGCAGGCGACGTGAAGACCGGCACGTTCGCGACCAAGGAGCGGAGCGCGGACGAGGTCGCCCTGCGCGAGAAGATCGCGGAGGGCAATTGGTGACCGCTTCGACTGCGCTCAGCACAGGTCTCGCGCTCTACGGCCACCCGTTCTCGTCCTATACATGGAAGGCGCTGATCGCGCTCTACGCGAACAGCACGCCGTTCGAGTTCCGCGAGATCGATCCCTCCGTGCCGAAATACGAAAGCTTCACCGGCAAGGCGCACCCCTCGGGCCAGTTCCCGGTGCTGACCGACGGCGACGCCATCGTTGTCGAGACGAGCGCGATCATCGAGCACCTCGCGGTCCACCACCCCGGCCCAGCCCCACTGATCCCCGCCGATCCGGCCGAAGCCGTCGTCGCGCGGATGATCGACCGGGTCTTCGACCATTATGTCATGGGCAACCTGCAGCGGTTCATGGCCGCCTATTTCGTCGACAAGGACGATCCTGCCGCCGGCGGTCTGCGCGACGAGCCGTTCGCGCCCGAAATGGAGGCGGGTAAGGCTGGGCTGCGGCGGGCTTACGCCTGGATCGAGCGCTGGCTGTCCGCGAACAAGCTGCCCCCGCACGTTTCGCTGGTGACCTGCGCCGCCGCCCCCTCGCTGTTCTATGCCGATTGGGTCGAGTCGATCCCCGCGGACTGCCCGCGCCTCGCGGCCTTACGCGCCGAGCTGCTGGCGCTGCCCGAGGTGATACGCTGCGTCGACGATGCGCGCCCCTACCGCCCTTACTTCCCGCCCGGAGCGCCTGACCGTGACTAAGCGAAGGCGGCCGATTTCCTGAGTAGCTGATAGGCCTCGATCACTTCGCCGAGCCGCCCTTCGTGGCTGCGGTCGCCGCCATTCTTGTCGGGATGGTAACGGCGCACCAGGCCCGAGTAACGTTTGCGCAGTTGATTGCGGTCGGCGTCCTCGCCGAGCCCGAGGACCGACAGCGCCCGCCGCTCCGCCTTGCCGAACCGCGATGCCTTGTCAGGTTGGCGAATGTGACCGAATCGTCCCGCGATCGCCTCGAGCGGGTCGGCGAAGTCGCTCCAGGTCGGGGGCGGATCCGCGCCGTTGTGCGCGAACTTGCGGCTCGGCCGCTCCCATCCGGCCAGCGGCGATTGCGCGTGGCTGATTTCCTCCGCGCTCATGCCATCGAAGAAATTGTACTTCGTATTGTGCTCGCGGACATGGTCGAGGCACAGGAACCGCCAGGCGCCCGGCCCGTCGAAATTGGCGGGCTGCAACGGTGCCTTGAACTCGCCGGGCTCGCCGCAGCCGGGGACGGCGCATTCCGCCCTCGCCCCTTCGACCCGCCCGTGCAGCCTGGATTGCTTCGTTGCCATCGAACCCCGCTATATAAGGGCAATGAACGCCCAAAAAACCGGACCCGTCGCGGCTGAAATGCTCGAGCGCCTCAATTCGGCGTTTTCGCCGGCGAAGATCGAGCTCGTCGACGACAGCGAGCAGCATCGCGGCCACGGCGGTTACAATCCCGCCGGCGAAAGCCACTTCAGCCTGCGGATCGAAAGCGCGGCGTTCGCGGGCAAGAACCGTGTCGAACGCCAGCGGATGATCTATGCCGCGCTCGGGCACCTCATGGACGGCCGAGTCCACGCCTTGTCGATCCGCGCCGCCGCCCCGGGAGAAGCCTGATGGCCACCATCGAAAGCAGCATCGTCCAGACGATCACGCCGGTCACGCACGACCTCGGCGACTTCAAGGTCAACCGGACTCTGCCGGGCAAGCAGCGGACCATGGTCGGACCATTCATCTTCGTCGACGAATTCGGGCCGGCGCGATTGCCCGCGGGTGGCGGGATGGACGT
>JAICVC010000100.1 GCA_025935515.1 Sphingomonas sp. | reverse complement strand
GGAACAAGGGCCCGAGCAGGAAGAAGATGAAGGCCTTGGAAAGGACCGTCGCGGCGAAGTCGCGGCGGGCGATGACGAACGAAGAGCGAAGAAAGCGCATCATTGCGGCTTGTCCTGCCCCATCTCCGCCGCGGCGGCATTGCCGGCGATTGCGACGAAGGCGTCGTGGAGGCCCGGCCGTTCGATCGCCAGGGTCTCGATTCCAGCGCCGCCGTCGATCAGCGCCTTGAGGAACGGCTCCGGGCCCCCCTCGGGCAGCTCGAACACATATTCGTCGCCCTCGCGCCGCGCCCCCGGAGGAATGGCCGCCAGCCACGCCCCGTCGCTAGCGCGGGTGCGCAGGCGAACGATTGGCCGCAACTGGGAGCGCGCCTCGTCGACACCGCCGTCGAACGCGACCTTGCCCTTGGCGATGATCGCGACCCGCTCGCAGAGCCTTTCGGCGTGCGCGATCACGTGAGTCGAGAAGATAATGGTCGCACCGGCGCGAGCTTCGCGGCGGATCAGCTCCTCAAGCCGCGCCTGGTTGATCGCGTCGAGCCCGGCGAACGGCTCGTCGAGGACGATCAGCCGCGGCTTGTGGATGATCGTGCCGAGCAGCTGGACGGTCTGTGCCATGCCCTTGGACAAGGTGCGGATCGGCTTTTTTGCCCAGTCGCCGAGCTTGTGCTCGGCGAGCAGCGCATCGGCGCGGCGCCGGCCCTCGGCCAGCGGCAGGCCACGCAGCGCGCCCATGAAGGCGATGGCATCACGCGCGTGCATCGCCGGGTAGAGCCCGCGTTCCTCGGGAAGATATCCGACCTCCCGCGCGGCATCGAGCGGCCGCTCACGCCCAAGCACCCGCCGGACCCCGCTCGACGGATCGATGATCCCGATCAGGATCCGCAGCGTGGTGGTTTTGCCAGCGCCGTTCGGGCCGAGCAGCCCGTAGATCGAACCGCTTGGAACCGCGAGGTTCACTCCGTCGACGGCGCGCGTCTCGGCGAAGTCTTTGACCAGGTCGACTGCTTCGACGGCGAAATTGGCCACTTCCCGTTCGTGCTGCACCTGTCGAAGCACTGTTTTTCCTAAACAAGACAAACACGGCCCTTCGACAAGCTCAGGGCGAACGGTGTAGTTCGCGTGGGTGGCTACCAACGAAAGCCTTGAGGAAGCAATAAGATCGGAAGCGCAGCGGCTCGGTTTCGCCGCATGCGGCTTCACGCGCGCAGATGCGGCGGACGGCGCTGGTCTCGACATCCAGCGCTGGCTCGAGGCCGGCCATCACGGGACGATGGGCTGGATGGAGGCGCGCGCGCATCACCGCGTGTCGCCGCTCGCGCTCTGGCCCGAGGCGAGGTCGGCGGTCGCGCTTGGGATGAGCTACGCACCCGCCTCCGATCCGCTCGCGCTCGCGGAACATCCCGACTTGGGCCGCATCTCGGCTTATGCGCAGGGCGGCGACTATCACAAGACCGTCAAGAGGGGCCTGAAGGCGCTCGCCCGCTTCATCGTCGAGCGGGCGCCGTCCGATTTGAAGGTGTTCGTCGATACCGCCCCGGTCATGGAAAAACCGCTGGCGCAGGCAGCGGGGATTGGCTGGCAGGGCAAGCACACCAACCTCGTCAGCCGAGAGCATGGCAGCTGGCTGTTCCTCGGCGTGATTCTCACCAGCCTGGAGCTGACCCCCGACGGGCCCGCCGGCCATGGCCAGCATTGCGGCTCATGCACTCGCTGCCTCGATGTTTGCCCGACGCAGGCGTTCATCGGACCGCACCGGATCGATGCGGGGCGCTGCATTTCCTATCTCACCATCGAACATGACGGGGCCATTCCGCGTCACCTCCGGGCGATGATGGGCAACCGCATCTACGGCTGCGACGATTGCCTCGCGGTCTGTCCCTGGAACCGGTTCGCGGATGCCGCTGCCGCCAACCGCGCATTCCTCCCCCGGGCGGAGCTCGCAGCGCCGCGGCTGGCAGACCTGCTGGGGCTCGACGAGGAGGCCTTCCGCGAGATGTTCGCGGGATCGCCGATCAAGCGGATCGGCCGCGCCCGAATGATCCGCAACTGCCTGGTCGCAGCCGGCAACAGCGGCGATCCCGCGCTGGTGCCCGCAATCCGGCCGCACCTCGAGGACTCCGACGCTGTCATCGCCGAAGCAGCGCGCTGGGCGCTCGATCAAATCGGCCTGTTGCGCAATGCGAAGATGCAGGCGGCCTGATCGAAATCGCCGCCCGTTGGCGTGCGCGTATCGACGTGCGTGACCTTGAGCGCGGCGCTGCCCCCCGACGGGTACAGATAGGCGTCCATCACGCAGCGGGGCCCGCGGAACTGCAGCTTGAGGCTGGCCCCTTCGCGGATCTGCAGCGCCGGCGTTCCGAAGCGGCCGACCAACTCCTGCGCGGTGAGGCCGGTCAGGCTAGTCGGCTCTCCGGTCTGGGAAACGACCGCTGGTGGCGTCGGCGCAGTCGAAGCCTGCGGGCGCGGCGCGCAGCCGGCGACGAGGAGGATCAGGGCAAAAGCGGTTGAACGGCGCATTACGCAGTCCTGTCATTGCGAGCGCGGCGAAGCAATCCACTCGAAGCGCCGTTGGGATTGCTTCGTCGCTAACGCTCCTCGCAATGGCGATTGTCTGAATGCGGCTCGACCGCTAGGCGGCGCGCTTTCCATGAATTTCCGGAGTGACTTGATGCCCGACCCGCGCCTCGATGTCCTGTGCATCGGCAACGCCATCGTCGACGTGATCGCCAATGCCGGCGACGACTTCCTAACTGAGGAGGGGCTGGTCAAAGGTTCGATGCGGCTGATCGACGCGGAGGAAGCGGAGCGGCTCTATTCGCACATGGGCCCGGCGCATCAGGTCAGCGGCGGCTCGGCGGGGAACACGGCGGCAGGCGTCGCTGCGCTTGGCGGCCGCGCCGGCTTCATCGGCCAGGTCGCGCCCGACCAGCTCGGCGAATTCTACCGGCACGACCTGACCTCGACAGGGGTCGAGTTCATCACCCCAGCGAGCGACGTCGGCCAGCCAACCGCGCGGTCGATGATCCTCGTGACGCCCGACGGGCACCGGACGATGAACACTTTCCTCGGCGCCGCTCAGCATTTGCCGAAAGAAGCGCTAGACGAAGCGCAGATCCGCGACTCCGCGATCCTCTACCTCGAGGGCTATCTGTGGGATCCAGAAACGCCGCGCTACGCAATGGTGCGGGCGATCGAGGTCGCGCGAGAGGCTGGCCGCAAGGTCGCATTCACGCTGTCCGACACTTTCTGCGTCGACCGCCACCGCGACGGGTTCAACCAACTGCTCGACGGGGGCCGGATCGATATCCTGTTCGCGAACCAGGCCGAAGTCGAGGCCCTCGCCGGTGTCGCCCACCTCGAAAGCGCGGTCGCGGCGACCGCGCCGAAGGTGGAGACGCTGGTGGTTACTCGAAGCGAGGACGGGGCGCTGGCCTTGCGCGGCAGCGAGCGCGCCGATGTCCCCGCCGAACCGATCCGTGAGCTGGTCGATACGACCGGCGCCGGCGACCTCTTCGCGGCCGGTTTCCTGCTCGGACAGGCGCGCCGCAAGACGCTCCGGGACTCGCTTCGGATGGGCGCTATCTGCGCCGCCGAGGTGATCCAGCATTATGGCGCTCGCCCCGAGGCGGACCTCAAGGCGCTGGCCGGCGAGCTGGCGGCTTAGGCGCGCTCCTCCGGGTTGCCCGGCGCAGGCGTTCCCGGCAGCGGGGCGACGCCCACTGATGGGGGTGCATCGGGAGACAGCTCGGGGACCTCGATGACGCCGCGGCCAACATGACTGCGGCTGCGCGAGTAGCCGAAATAGATGACCAGTCCAACGGCGCCCCACACTATCAGGACGAGCTTCGCCACAGTCGGGAGGTTGAGGTACAGGCCGATGCATCCGACGATAGCCAGCGGCGCGATCAGCGAAAGCGCCGGAGTCCGGAACGGGCGGACCCGGTTCGGATCCCGCCGGCGAAGGATGAACACGGCAAGCGCCACCATCGCGAAGGCAAACAGGGTCCCAGAGTTCGAATAATCCGCCAGCTTGCCGACCGGCAGGAACGCCGCGGCCAGGGTCACGACGATGCCGGTGAACGCGGTCACGACGTGCGGAGTCCGGAATTTGGGATGGACCGCGGAAAGCCGCTCGGGGAGCAGGCCGTCACGAGCCATCACGAAGAAAATCCGGGTCTGGCCAAACATCATCATCAGGACGACCGACGGCAGCGCGACGAAGGCGGCGATGCCCATGAGGTCGCCAATTCGCTCATAGCCGATCGTCCGCAGCACATGGGCCAGCGCTTCCCTCGAGCATACGAGCGGCTCGGTGGCGCCGCTCGTGACGATCGATTGGCAGCGGGCAGCCATCTCGAGCGAGCCCGGCGCGAGCACGTTGCCGGCGGCATCGCGAACCGGATCGGCCCCCATCGCGCCAATCGCTCCGGCCGCGACCAGCAGGTAGAAGACCGTGCAGAACAGCAGCGAGCCGATCAGCCCGATCGGAACGTTGCGCTGCGGGTTGACCGTTTCCTCGGCAGCAGTGGAGACGGCGTCGAAGCCGACGTAGGCAAAGAAGATTGAGGCTGCGGCGCCGACTACGCCGTAAGTCCCCCAGCCGTTGGGAATGAATGGCTCAAAATGCGCGCCGCTCAGCACCGGGAATGTCAGCGCAACGAAGACGGTCAGGGCGAGAACCTTGACCGCGACCAGCGCCGAGGTGAAGCGGGCGCTTTCCTTGGTGCCGACGATCAGCAAGCCAGTGATCAGGAGCGAAATCACGACCGCCGGGAGATTGATTAAGCCTCCCTGAGTGGGCCCGACCGCTATCGCCAGGGGCATGTCGAATCCCCAGCTTCGGAGCAAGCCGACGAAATAGCCCGACCAGCCGACCGCCACGGCGGATGCACCCACGGCATATTCGAGGATCAGCGCCCAACCGACCATCCAGGCGAGGAGCTCGCCCATCACGGCATAGGTGTAGGTGTAAGCGGAGCCAGATACGGGCACCATCGCCGCAAGCTCGGAATAACAAAGTGCGGCGACGGCGCAGACGAAGCCCGCGATGACGAAGCTGACCATCATCGCCGGTCCGGCCTTTTGGGCCGCCTCGGAGGTGAGGACGAAGATTCCGGTGCCGATGACCGCGCCGATCCCGAGCAGGGTCAATTGCACCGCGCCCAACGAGCGTTTGAGACCTTTCTTTTCGGCGGTCGCCAGAATTGCGTCGAGCGGTTTGACCCGGCCCAGCAAAAGGCCCCCGCGCGGTGCTGCTGTGGCCATGCTTCTCCCCTATGCAATCGAAGTCGTCACGCGACCCTAACGGCTCTCGTTGAGAGGGCAATCCCGTTTCTGCAAACGCCTTGCGGGTCGGCAAGGCTCACGTCATGCCTTGCCGCGGCGCTATTTCGCCAACATTGGTCCGAGTGGACGACCGGCGAAGATGTGCACATGCAGGTGCGGCACTTCCTGCCCCGAGTTCAGCCCGCTGTTGGCAAGGATCCGATAGCCGCTTTGCACCAGGCCGCCCTCCCGAGCGATCTTCCCGACAGCGCGGACCAGGCTCGCAATCTCTTCGTCGGACGCCTTGGCGGAGAAATCGTCCCACGAGACATAACGGCCTTTGGGAATCACCAGGATGTGCGTCGGCGCGAGCGGATTGATGTCATTGAAGGCGAGCGTGTGCTCGTCCTCATGGACCGTCTTCGACGGCAGTTCGCCGCGCAGGATGCGGGCAAAGATATTCGCGTCATCATAGGGTTGCGTGGCGTCGATGGGCATCGCGGACTCCGCTTGACCGGGGTTTTTCGCCCGCTACCACAAAGGCATGACCGACGAGACCCCGGAAAGCCTGATCCCGTACGACGAGATCGTCCAGGACGCGCTGCGTGCGGTCGTCGGCCGGGTCCTGGGCGAAGTCGAGCAATCCGGCGGCCTTCCCGGCGACCATCATTTCTACATCACCTTCCGGACTCGGATGCCGGGAGTCTCGATCCCCAAGCATTTGCTCGAGCGGTTTCCGGACGAGATGACGATCGTCATCCAGCACCGCTTCTGGGACCTGAACGTCGAGGAGGACAGCTTCACCGTCGGCCTGTCCTTCGGCGGTGTGCCGGCGACCCTCCATGTGCCCTTCGCGGCGGTGACCCAGTTTCACGATCCGGCGGTCGAATTCGCGCTGACCTTCCAGGCCGATGCCGACGAAGCCCCGCGCGAGGCGCATGACGAGGCTGAGAACGATCCGCCGGACGGCGCCGCCGGCGACGCCAAGGACGACGGCTCCAACGTCGTCAGCGTGGATTTCACGCGCAAAAAGTGACGATACGCAGGCGGTCCCCCGGGCTTGACCCGGGGCCTGCCTTTACCTTCTAGGGCTCTCACCAATTAAAGCGGGTCCCGGATCGACTCCGGGATGACGGAGGAACGATCTTGCCCAACGATACCCGGACCGAGACCGACAGCTTCGGACCGATCGAGGTCCCGGCCGACGCTTATTGGGGCGCGCAGACCGAACGCTCGATCGGCAACTTCCCGTTCGGGCCGCGCGAGCGGATGCCGGCCGAGATCGTCCATGCGCTCGGGTTCGTGAAGCAGGCGGCGGCGCGGGTGAACGCGCGGATCGGCGGGCTCGATCCGAAGCTCGCCGAGGTGATCCAGCAGGCCGCGGGCGAAGTCGCGCGCGGCGATCTCGACAGCCAGTTCCCCTTGGTCATCTGGCAGACCGGATCGGGCACCCAGTCGAACATGAACGCCAATGAGGTGATCGCCGGCCGCGCCAACGAGATCCTGACCGGCAAGCGCGGCGGAAAAGAACCGGTCCACCCCAACGACCAGGTCAACAAGAGCCAGTCCTCGAACGACAGCTTCCCGACGACGATGCACATCGCCGCGGGCCGATCGGTGCACATAAAGCTGCTGCCGGCGCTCCGGAAGATGCATGAGCGGCTGGCCGATCAGGCGGCGGGCTGGGACGGAATCCTCAAGATCGGCCGGACCCACCTGCAGGACGCGACTCCGCTGACGCTCGGCCAGGAATTCTCCGGCTATGCGGCGCAGATTGAGGATTGCATCGCGCGGGTCGAAGGCGTGCTGCCGCGGGTGATGCGGCTGGCGCAGGGCGGTACCGCGGTCGGCACCGGGCTCAACGCGCCCAAGGGCTTTGCCGAGGAGTTCGCCAGGGAGGTCGCGAACCTCACCCAGCTGCCCTTCACCTCGGCGCCGAACAAGTTCGCTGAGCTCGCCGCCCACGACACGATGGTCGAGCTGTCGGGCGTGCTCAACGTCATCGCAACCGCGTGCACCAAGATCGCCAACGATGTCCGACTGCTCGGCTCGGGGCCCCGCTGCGGCCTCGGCGAACTGAAGCTTCCCGAGAACGAGCCCGGAAGCTCGATCATGCCCGGCAAGGTCAACCCGACGCAGGCGGAAATGCTGACCATGGTCGCGGCCCAGGTGATGGGGAATCACGTCGCGGTGACCGTCGGGGGACTGCAGGGCCATCTCGAGCTCAACGTGTTCAAGCCGCTGATCGCAGCCAACGTGCTTCGCTCGATCGACCTTCTCGCGACCGGCATGGACAGCTTTACCGAACGGGCGCTCGACGGGCTCGAGGCGGACGAAAGGCGGCCGCGAAGGCCGACGCCGAAAAAGCCAAGGAGGAGAAAAAGGCCAAGGCGGCCGAAAAGAAGGAGGAAAAGAAGCGCGAGAAAATGTGACCTGCGGCCGGTTGTTGCTGGATAAGCCCGGGCAATTG
>JAICVC010000123.1 GCA_025935515.1 Sphingomonas sp. | reverse complement strand
TCCAGGTCCGGCTGCTTCATCAGCCAGAGCGACAGCCGCCGCATCAGGTCGAGATGCGGACCACCGCCCTCGTAACCGCGCGCCCACAGCCAGATATGGTCGGACAACAGCAGGCCCACGCGGCCTTCGCCTTCGCGCGACAGCACCAGCAGCGGCTTCTTGTCGGGCCCGTCCATGATGACGGTGCCGGTGGAAGCGCGAGTGTCGACCAGGCGGAACCAGTGGCTCCAGTGCGGCGGGTCCTGGTCCGAGCCCTCGAGTCCGCGTGTCACCGGATGGCGCTTGCCGAGGTCGGTGAGCTGCGCGCGAAACGCGCCGTCATTCATCCGGCCGCTCGGTTCGGCCGGCAGGATGACGTCGAGCGGCGTGCGCCAGATGCTGGTCGGGCTGGCGTAATCGGGGCCGGCGGCGACCAGCACGGCGCCGCCCTGGCGGACATAGCGCGCGATATTGTCGAAATAGATGATCGGCAAGACCCCTTGCCGCGCGTAACGGTCGAAGATGATGAGCTGAAATTCGTTGATCTTCTGCTGGAACAGTTCGCGGGTGGGGAACGCGATCAGCGAGAGCTCATTGATGGGCGTGCCATCCTGCTTCTCCGGCGGCCGCAGGATGGTGAAATGCACGAGATCGACGCTGGCGTCGGATTTGAGAAGATTGCGCCACGTCCGCTCGCCGGCATGGGGCTCGCCGGAGACCAGCAGGACGCGCAGCTTGTCGCGCACGCCGTCAATCGAGACGACGGCGCGGTTGTTGATGCCCGTAAGCTCGCCGTCGAGCGGCGATGCTTCGATCTCGACGATGTTCGGCCCGGCATGGGGGATCTGCACGCTGACGCTGGAGCTGGCGCCCACGCGCACATTGCGGTTCTCGATCGTTTCGCCGTCGCGGCGGACCGTCACCTGCGCCGTGCCGGGCGCGGCGCCCTGGTCCTCGACGCGAAAGCTAATGGTCTGCGACTGCCCGACGATGCCGAAGCGAGGGGCGGTCGTGAGCACGACACGGCGGTCGCGCTCGTTCTTGTGGCCGGTGATCAGGCCATGCACCGGCGCGGCGAAACCGAGAGCTGCGGCCTCGCTCGGGACGTCATGCACCCGCCCGTCGGTGATGAACAAAGCGCCGGCCACGCGGTCATGCGGGACGTCGGACAGCGCGGAGGACAGCGCCGCGAACAGCCGTGTACCGTCGGTTTCGCCGTCCGCCTGGCCGGCTTCGACAAAGCGTACTTCGATGCCCGGCATGCGGCCGAGCCGTTCGGCCAGCGCCGCGCGCACCGCCTCGGTCTGCTTCTGACGGTCGCCGAATTCCTGGCTCGGGCTCTTGTCGACCACGACGACCGCAACCGAGGTCAGGGGGTCGCGGTCTTCCCGCGTGATCGAAGGATTGGCGAGCGCAAGCACGAACAGTGCGAGCGCAATGGTGCGCACCAGCGCGCCACGGGTGCGGCCGAGCACGATCAGCAGCGAAATCGCGAACGCAACGACAACCGCCCCCCAAACGACATACGAGGGTACGAGCGGCGAAAATGAAATACCCAGGTTCAACTACGTCCTCACAGAAGCTACTTTGGAGGCCTCATCCTTCGAGACGCGCCCTTCGGGCGCTCCTCAGGATGAGGAGAATCGATCGTCCTCATGGTGAGGAGCGTTGCGGAGCGACGCGCCTCGAACCATGAGGCCCGCCTCATTGTCCCAACCGTTCCAGCAGCGCCGGAACGTGGACTTGGTCGGCTTTATAGTTGCCGGTGAGCGTGTACATCACGATGTTGACGCCGGCACGGAAGGCAAATTCGCGCTGCCGCGGCTCCGCTGACACCAGCGGCAGCATCGCTTGACCGTCCTGGCGCATCGCCCACGCCCCGGCAAAATCGTTCGACGAGATGATGATCGACGACACCCCGTCGCCGGCGCGCGCGGGCCGGCTTGCCGGCTCGTCTTCGTTCGTGGCTGCCAGCGCCTCGACCCAGAGCTGACCGGAGCTGAAGCGACCGGGAAAGTCCTTCAACAGATAGAACGTCTTGGTCAGCACATGGTCGCGTCGCACCGGTTCGAGCTCGGGAATGTCGAGCGACGAGAGAATGGCGCGCAACGCCTGCATGCCTGGGCCGCGGGTATCGCCGCCGGTTCCCAGCGGCGCCTCGACCGCATCGCGGGTGTCGAACAGCACGGTCCCGCCCTGTTTCATATAGGCGTCGATATGTTCGAGCGCCTCGCGCGTCGGTTTCGGCGCGGTCGCCACGATCGGCCCATAGATCAGCGGGTAGAATGCGAGTTCGTCGCGCGCGGGATCGAGACCGACCGGCTCGCCTGCTTCGAGGGCGGTGCGCTGGGCAAGGAACAATGTCAGGCCCTGAAGACCGGCCTTGCTGATCCTGTCGACCTCGGCGTCGCCGGTAATGACATAGGCGAGCCGGGTCTCCAGTGTCGCTTTCAACGCTTGGTCGTCACTGCTCTGCGCAAAGGCGTGCGGCGATGCCAGCAGTGCCGTTCCGAGGAACCCGATGACGAGTGCGGCTGCGACCGCGCGGCGGCGGCGCAGAAGTTGCCGCATCCCGCCGGAGAGCAGGAATATCACCAATGCGTCGAGCGCGAGCAGCGCGAGCGCCGCCAGCAGAATCGGTCCGCGCAGATCTTCGGGTTCGCTCATTCGGTAGGCCTCCCGGCGCGCATTGAGCGCGGATATGTCAAGCGGCGCAAGCCGATCGGCGGGCGCAAGCGCGTTCACCGCCAACAATCCTTCGGGTGGCCCGTAGAATCCCGGGGGATGATCGAAGGTTGCTCGTCCGCCGAAGCTCGCCGGCACCGGTCGCGCCGTCGGAGGCGGCGGGCCGAATATGCCGAAACCGTCGAGAACGCGCGTCGGGGGCAACACCTCGCGCGCCGTGCGCCCGCTTGCGCCGCTGCCATCGGCCGCTGTCACCGAACCGGCCAGGGACACGATTCGCTTGAGCATTTCGACGAATGTGCCCGATAGCGGCAGGTCTGACCAGCGCGTGTCCGCGGTGACATGGAACAGGACCACCAAGCCCTTGCCACGGCGCTGCGCCGTCACGAGTGGCGTGCCGTCGGCGAGTGTCGCCCAGGTGCGCTCGGTCAGAGTGGCGTCGGGTTCGGCCAGCACCTGACGGCTCACGGTCACGTCGGTCGGCACCGTCATTCCGAAGAAAGGACTTTCGCGCGAGAATGCGTTGAGCTGCTGCGGCTGTTCCCAGGAGAGGCTGCCGCCGAGAACCCGCCCGCCGCGCCGGAGCTTCACCGGCACGAGATCATCGTCGGCGGCTGCGAGCCGCGGTCCGGCAAAGCGGACCAGGACGCCGCCCTCCTCGATCCAACGGGTGAGCTGATCGCGGGCCTCGGCGACGTTGCCGACATCGGCGAGGATGAGCATGGGCAGGCGCTGCTCGATGAACTGGCTTACGGCTTGCGCCGGCGAGCCGCGGTCGGCCAGCCGCACGTCCGCGAACGGTCCGAGCGCGCGCGTGAGATAGTAGGTCGAGGCCAGCAGCGGCTGCGCGGTGTCGCTGCTCGATCCGGTGATGACACCGATCGAACGGCGGCGCCACCGCTTGTCGAGAAGTGCGACCGCGCCGGCCGAGCGTTCGGATGCGATTTCAAGCCGCGCAATGTCGTTGCGGATTTCGACCGGGAGGGTCAGCTCGGCGTCGGTTTCGCGCTCGCCGTCCTTGAACGAGAAGGTGGCGTCGCCGAGCGGAAGGCCTTTGAGGTCGAGCGCACGCACGGTGCCGGTCTCGGTCGGGCCCGCGTTGGCACGCAGGACTTTCACGGTGAGCGCGCCGGCGGCATTGTCGGCGCTGGCGAGCGCGCGTGCGCCCGCAATGCCGCCTTCGACCACGGTCATGGGACGTTGCTCCGCCAGCCGTCCCAGTGCCGCGACGAAGTCGCTGCCGCCGCCGAGATCGACGCCGTCAGTAAGCCAGACCAACTCGATGTCCGGGGTGGCGGCGATGAATCTGCCGAGCGCGGGCAGCGCATCCGCGCGCTCGACCGCGTGGGGCTTCGGCTTCATCTGCTTGATCCGCACCCGCGCCGCCGCCGGTGTCTCGAACGAAATGTCGCGTGTCGGCTCCGATAAGGGAATGAGCGCAACGCCGCGATTATCTGCTTCCGCGCGCGCGATCAGGTCTTCGGCGGTGCGCATGCGCGCATCCCAGGTTCCCGCTGCCGGAAAGCCGTCATCGATCAGGAGCGCGAGCTGCGCCTTCGCGGTCGCGGTCGCAACTGGGGGATTCCACAGCGGACCGGCAGCGGCGATGATGACCAGCGCGGCCAGCGTCAGACGCAGCAACGTGAGCCACCACGGCGTTCGTTGCGGCGTCTCCTCCTTCGGATTGATGTCGAATAACAGCCGCGTCGGCGGAAACGCGACCCGCCGCGGCTGCGGAGGAATGAGCCGCAGCAGCCACCACAGGACCGGCAAACTGAGGAGCCCGAGCAGCACCAGTGGCTGCGCGAAGCCGAGCGGGAGCCAAGGCATCATCGGCGGGCTCCGCTGTTGAAACGACCCGGCCGTCGCGGGGGAGTCATGCGCGCCTCCCGTGACTCGCCGCGCTCAGACGGCCGCCGATCATCGCGCCGGGAGGAGGCGCGCCCAATCGCGCGTGCAGCGCAAGCAGCAGCTCGGTCGCGGGCCGGTCGGTGCGGTGGATGGTGAAGCTCCAGCCGAGCTTGTCGGTCTCGGCTCTGATCTCGGCGCGGTGGCGCGCGACCCGCGTGTCGTACTCCGCCTTCCAGGTTTCGGCGCGGCCGGCCGTGATGGAGCCGCCGCCCTCAGGCTCGATGAACTCGACACGGCCAGAATAGGGAAACGTCTCCTCAGCGGGATCGACGATCTGCACGGTGTGACCATGCGCGCCGGTCGCGCAGAGCTGTGAAAGCGTGGTGCGCACCTCCGCCATGGGACTCCAGAAATCCGAGATCACGACGATCTCGGCCAGCGCAGAAGGCGCGAAGGATGGCGGCAGGCTCGGACGCTCGGTCACGTCATGCAGTATTGCATTCGCCAGCTTGTCCAGCACGTTGCGGCTCCCGGTCGGACGCATCAGGCCGGGCACGCCGACGCGTTCTCCGGCCTGCACCAGAATTTCGGCCAGCGCGAAAGCGACCACGAGACAACGCTCGAGTTTGGAGTCCTGGGCCTGCGTCGATTTGAACGCCATGGACGGCGAGCGGTCAGGCCACAGCCACACCGTATGCGCGGCCTCCCATTCCTGCTCCCGTACGTAGAGATGCTCGTCGCGCGCCGACCGGCGCCAGTCGACCCGGCGCGCGGGTTCTCCCGACAGGAAGCGGCGATATTGCCAGAAGTTCTCCCCTGGCCCCGCGCGCTTGCGGCCGTGCAGCCCGTGGATGACAGTGGCAGCAATGCGCCGCGCCTCCAGGATCAGGCGCGGCAGGGTTTCCGCCAGCGCGCGCGCCTTCGCATTCGCGTGCTGCGTAGCTCCGACCTCTTCCTTGTCCGCCCGTCGCTTGACCGCTGGCATCCGACTATCCGATGCGGGTCTTAAGCTTGCCGATAACGGCTTCCACGCTTTCGCCGTCGGCGCGGGCGGCGAAGGTCAGCGCCATGCGGTGTTTGAGAATCGGTTCGGCCATCTCCACCACGTCGTCGATCGAGGGCGAGAGGCGGCCATCCACGAGGGCACGGGCGCGCGCCACCAGCATCAGTGCCTGGCTGGCGCGTGGGCTCGGTCCCCACGAAATCAGCTTGCCGATCTCGCCGGCCTCGGGACCGGGACGGGCGGAGCGGACGAGGGTGAGGATCGCCTCCACCACCGATTCTCCGACCGGCAGGCGGCGCACCAGGCGCTGGGCCGCCAGCAACTCATCGGCGCTCATAGTCAATTTCGGCTTGTTCTCTTCGGTGCCGGTCGTGTCGAACACGATCTTGCGTTCGGCGTCATGGTCGGGATAGTCGACGTCGATCTGCATCAGGAAGCGGTCGAGCTGCGCTTCGGGCAGTGGATAGGTGCCCTCCTGCTCGATCGGGTTCTGGGTCGCGAGCACGTGAAATGGGCGGGGAACATCGTGGCGATTACCGGCGACCGTCACGTGGTGCTCCTGCATGGCCTGCAGCAGCGCCGACTGGGTGCGTGGGCTCGCGCGGTTGATCTCG
>JAICVC010000011.1 GCA_025935515.1 Sphingomonas sp. | reverse complement strand
GGATCATTTGGGCGACATGGACTTCAAGGTCGCCGGCACGTCGGAAGGCGTCACCTCGCTGCAGATGGACATCAAGGTCGCCGGAATCACCGAGGAGATCATGAAGACCGCCCTCGCCCAGGCGAAGGACGGCCGCGCCCACATCCTCGGCGAAATGGCCAAGGCCCTCGATCACACGCGCGAGGAGCTTTCGAGCCACGCGCCGCGCATCGAAACCATGTCGATCCCGAAGGACAAGATCCGCGAGGTCATCGGCACCGGCGGCAAGGTCATCCGCGAGATCGTCGCAACGACCGGCGCCAAGGTCGACATCGACGACGAGGGCGTGATCAAGATCGCCTCGTCGGACCTGTCGCAGATCGAGGCGGCCCGGAACTGGATCCGCGGCATCGTCGCCGAGCCCGAGCCCGGCACGATCTACACCGGCAAGGTTGCGAGCATCGTCGATTTCGGCGCGTTCGTGACCTTCATGCCCGGCAAGGACGGGCTGGTGCACGTGTCGGAGATCAAGAACGAGCGCGTCGAGAACGTCCGCGACGTCCTGTCCGAAGGCCAGGAGGTCAAGGTCAAGCTGCTCGAGGTCGACCAGCGCGGCAAGGTCCGCCTGTCGATGCGCCTGGTCGATCAGGAAACCGGTGAGGAGCTTCCCGACACCCGCCCGCCGCGCGAACCGCGCGAGGGCGGCGACCGCGGCCCAAGAGGCGAAGGACGCGGCGACCGTCATCGCGGCGGTGGGCGTGATCGTGGCGGCCGAGACGATCGTGGTCCGCGGCGCGACCGCGGCCCTCGCGATGACCGCGGGCCGCGCGGCGAACGTGGCGACCGCGGGCCCCGCCGCGAGCGCGAGGGCGGCAACAACGAGGGCCCGGCGCCCGAGTTCGCCCCCGCATTCCTCACCGGCGACGGCGAGGACTGACGGCTCCTACCCCTGAGTGAAAAGGCGACGGCCCCGCGAGCGATCGCGGGGCCTTTTCCTGTCTGGATCGGCAGCATCCGCCGGATGCATGCGGAGCTTCCGCAGGTTCGTCTTGGGCTCCAGCCTCCTTGATCTTTGCCTCGCGCGCCCCATGTTGGAAGACATGACTGAGCATCCTCAGTTCGATCGATCCCAGCTCCATCCGGGCAGCAGTACGGGGCGTCGTTAGGCCCCGGGGCGTGCCCGCATGCGATGCGGGCGCACGATCAGGGCGCCCCCAAGATCCCGCTTCGCATGAGCTGCGAGGCGAATTCCCAAACCACGATTGAGACGAGCCAGCCGATCCTTGCGGCGCCGGCTTGCTCCGCTTTGGCGGCTGCTCGTCGGGAGCTGACTTGCGTGTCGAAACGGCAGCTTTTGGTCGAGATCGAGCACGGCGGGGACGGCGCCGGCGCGGCCCTGTCTGCCTTGTGGAACCAAATAGACCGCTGGATGAACGAGGGCGGGGCCGAGGGAGCGCCCATCCCGTCTTCAGAAGGCCGGACTTATCCGAAGGAGTATGAAACCATGCTGACCGCCCAAGAGATGCCGGCCGCCGCCGAAACGGTCCGCGTCCGCGAACGCCGTCGCATCGAAGCGACGCGCGCCAACGACGTCGAGGCACTGTCTTCCCTGCTGGACGACGGCCTGGTCTACATCAACAGTGCCGGAGAGGTCTTCGACAAGCAGCGATATCTCCAGGCGATCAGCAGCAACCGCCTGTCCTACGACCAGGACTTCGACGTCCGGGAAAGCCAGAGCCGCGTGCTCGATGGCCTGGTCATCTTCGTTGGCGTCATGCTCGGCCACTCACGGCTCGACGGCGAGCGCCAGGTTTTCCATTGCCGATGCCTCAGCGTGTGGCGCGAACAGGGCGGCGAATGGCGGATGGTCGCCTGGCAGTCTTCGCCGTCCCAAATCAAGGATTTCTAGCATGGGGCGAATTCCCGCTGGCAAGGTGAGGCTCAAGCGCGCCTATGATCGACCGAACGCAGATGACGGTCGACGCATCCTGGTCGATCGCCTGTGGCCGCGCGGGCTCAGCAAGAATGCGGCGGCTATCGACGAATGGGCCAGGGAACTCGCGCCGAGCACCAGGTTGCGCAAATGGTTCGGCCACGAGCCCGCCCGCTGGGAGGCCTTTCGCTGTCGCTATGCGCGCGAAATCCGCGACCACGCGGAAGACCTCGCCCGCCTGCGGTCGCTGGCTCGGAGCAGGCCGATCACGCTCATCTATTCCGCCCGCGACGAAGTCCACAACGATGCCGTCGTGCTGAGAGACGTGGTCCTCGGCAGGTCAATCAAATGAAGCTGCAGGAGAAAACTGAAGTGCCCGACGAACTGTATCCCTTGCCGACACGCAAGCTCGGCCAAAGACGGCGCGACCTCGCGCCGGAGATCTCGGCCGCGTTCGATGCGTTCAGCCAGCGCGTTTTCGCGGACGGCGCGCTGTCCGCGAAGACCAAGCAGATCATCGCGGTCGCCGTCGCTCATGTAACGCAATGCCCGTACTGCATCAGGGGCCACACCAGGGGCGCGCTCAGAACGGGCGCGTCCGAGGCCGAAGTGATGGAAGCGATCTGGGTCGCCGCGGAAATGCGCGCCGGCGGCAGCTACGCCCATTCGATCCTCGCCATCGACGAGATGGATCAAGCGCGCGCCGCGACCGAGCACCAACCCGCGGCCGTCGCGGACGGACAGCATCCATGACGGTGAGCCAACCGGACCGCGGCGTGCACGAAGTCGTCGGGATATTCCACAATGCCGGGGACCTGCAAATTGCGATTGACGAGCTGCTGAGCTCCGGGTTCGACCGCGCCGAGATCAGCCTGATCGCGGGCGAGCATGCCGTCGAGAAAAAGCTGGGCCACGCCTATCGCAGGGTGGGCGCAATGGCGGACGACGCAACCGTACCGCGCACCGCTTATGTGTCGACCGAGGCGATCGGCGACGCTCAGGGCGGTCTGATCGGCGGCTTGTTCTATGTCGGCGCGATCCTCGCGGCCGGGGCTGTGGTGGTGTCGGGCGGCACATTGGCCGCGGCAATCGCCGGCGCGGCCATTGCCGGCGGCACCGGCGGCTTGATCGGCTCGGTCCTCGCGACCTGGGTCGGCGACCACCACGCCCACTATCTCGAGCGCCAGCTCGAGCAAGGCGGGCTGCTGTTGTGGGTGCGCACCTGGGATTCGGCCGAGCAAGCCCTCGCGCTCGCGGTGCTGAAAAGGCATTCGGGGGATCACGTCCATGTCCATTGCGGCTCCGTCGCGGCGTAGGTCTCAAGTGACCGAGTTCGACACGCTGCTCGACCGGGTGCGGGCCTGCAGCGCCTGCGCGGACGCGCTGCCGCTCGGACCGCGGCCGCTGTTCCAGCTCTCCCCGACCGCGACGATTCTGGTCGCCAGCCAGGCGCCGGGCGCGAAAGCGCACGCATCGGGAATCCCGTTCTCGGACCAGTCGGGCGAGCGGTTGCGCGAGTGGATGGGGTTGTCGGAGGCGCAGTTCTACGATCCGGCCAGGATCGCGATCCTGCCGATGGCGCTATGCTATCCGGGCCGCGCAAGCGGCGGTGGCGACGCGCCGCCGCGCCCCGAATGCATGCCGCTGTGGCGCGACCGGCTGCTCGAGCAGCTGCCCGCGCTGCGCTTGACGCTGCTGGTGGGGACCTATGCGCTCAACCACGCGCTCGGCCCTGGCGCCATGACCGATCGCGTGCGCGATTTCCGCCGCTACCTGCCGCGCTATTTTCCGTTGCCGCATCCGTCGTGGCGTTCGCGGATCTGGGTCGGGCGAAATCCCTGGTTTGAAGCGGACGTCCTGCCGGCGCTCCGCTCCGCGATAACCGAGGCGCTGGACTCCGCCGGGACCCGGCCGCGGCCGTGAACTGCGCCGAGCCGCGTGAATTGCGTTTTCGCGCGGAATCGGGGAGCCTGCGGTTCCCAGGATGCTGAAAGTCTCATCCGTGTTTCGCAAGCTGCCGCGCGACCGGCCCCTGCTCGGTCTCGCCGCGGGCGCCGGATTCTTCGCTTTGGCGTCAGCCCTTCGCTGGCTGTTCGGCGGCCTCAGCGAAGGCTTCGGCCCGATGACCTTCCTGCCCGCGATCCTGCTTGCCGGACTGTTCGGCGGAATCCGCATCGGCCTCGCCGTCGCCGCCGTGTGCACGCTGGTCGCCTGGGTGCTGTTCTTCCCTCCCTATGGGACGTTCACCCTCGCCACTCCGCATGTCATTACCATGGGCATCTTCATCTTCACCGCCGCGCTCGAGCTCTACGTCATCCGCGGCCTCAACGTCGCCATCAACGACCTGTCGGAAGCGCGCGAGCGCTCCAGCACCCTTTTTCGCGAGCTCCAGCACCGCGTCGCCAACAATTTGCAGTTCGTCGCCGCGCTGTTGATGCGCCGGCGCAAGCTGCTCGGTCCGGATACCGCCGCGGCGGACGCCATCGCATCGGCGCAGGCGCGCCTCGAAACCATGTCGCGGGTGCACCGCCGCCTGCACGACCCGAGCTCGATCGACCAGCCGTTGCAGGACTATCTTTACGGCTTGTGCACCGACCTCATCCAGGCAAGCGACTCGCCCCAGGTCCGGCTCGAGGTGCAAAGCCCGTCGATCATCCTCAGCCTGAATGCGCTCATGTCCTTGTCGTTGATCGTCGCGGAGCTGGTCACCAACAGCCTGAAGCATGCCTTCCGCAACCGCGAGGACGGGACGATTTCGGTGACAATCAGCGGCGCCGCCGGGGTTCACACACTGCGGGTCGCCGACGACGGGCCGGGCCTGCCCGCGGATTTCGGGAAGGGGCACAAGGACAGCCTCGGCCAGGGCATCCTGCAAAGCCTCGCCCGCCAGCTCGGCGGATCCCTGGTGTTCGAACGCGGCCCCGGAGCCGTCGCCAGGCTCGACTTTCATTCCTGATCTGCCCAGCGGCTTCCTCCCCGTCCCGAAGCGATGGGGCGGGGAACCATCGAAGATGGTGGAGGGGCCATTCCACCCTCGCCCCTCAAAGACGCCAAGCCCGCGACTGCTCGCGGCTCCTTCTCCGATTCAGCAGGCTACCGACGGGTCGTAGGTCGGCTGGCCGGCCTCGTTGACGTAATAACAATAGCCGCGGCTGTCCTTGTAATATTGCCGGCCGTGGACGACCGGCCCCTTGATCAGCAGTCCGGCCGCGCCGCCAGCGACCATGCCCGCGGCCGCGCCCGTCACGGGATCGACTCCGACCGCGCTGCCTGCGAGCGCCCCCAGCGCGGCGCCGCCGATCATGCCGATCATGGCCCGGCTTTCCGCGCTCGTCCGGCCGTAGGGGTCGGTCGCGCAGCCGCTGAGCAGTGATGCGGTCAGGAAAACAGGAAGAAGAGCCTTGGTCACCGGTGCCTCCTTCGTATGCCCCCGGTGCTCTCGCGGGGTAGAGCGCGCGAGAAGCCGCCTCTGTTCCCCCGTCAGGACAATTGGCGCCAAACCGCGTGAATTCAGGAGCTTAAGACTCCTCGCGCGCGCTCCCGAAAATCATCCCGCGGCGGTCCTGGTCGGCCCAGGCGACGCGGCCGGCAATCGCGCGCTCGCGGGCGCGGAGCACGATCTCGCCGCCGGGCGCGGGCAAGTCGTGTCCGACCAGCTTGGCGCCGATCAGGCACAGATCCTCGACGACCACCGACCGCGCGCCTTCGTCGGTCATGGCGGAGCCGCGGATGTGGACCGGGCGCCGCTTGATCCTGCGGCGGCCGCCGGGACCATCAATGCGTTTGCCGAAGCTCATCCCCAATCTCCCCGTATGTGCCGCGCTGCGATCGAGACTAGGCCAGTCCACCGCGAAGGGAACCGCGCGTCCGCCGCCGTTCGATTGTGGGACAAGGCGCCCCAGAGCGGGAACCAAGGCGCTCGCAAGGAGACCGGACGTTTTTGGCCGAGACTGGCAAATCCTTCCCGTTCAATCCGCCGCGCTTCGCTGGTAAACTCGCCGTCATGATCGCCAGGCCTTCGCTTCTCCTCGCAGCGTCGCTCGTCTTGGCTGCCGCGCCCTCCTCCCGGCTCCCCGCCCAGGGCGCGGCGGCCTCGGCCCAGCTCGAGCTGGCGAAGCAGGCCGACAGGCTCGAGCCCGGCCAATGGGTATGGGCGCCGCGGATCGCGAAAGACGGCCCGGTGCTGGTCTATGTCGACCTCGGGCGGCAGCGTGCGACGGTCTATCGCAACGGCGTCCGCATCGGCGTCTCGACCATCTCCTCGGGCAAGGACGGCTATGAGACACCGACCGGCGTCTTCACCATCCTCGAAAAGGACAAGGACCACCGCTCGCGCACCTATGACGATGCCAGGATGCCCTATCAGCAGCGGCTGACCTGGAAAGGCGTCGCGCTCCATGCCGGCAACCTCCCGGGCTTTCCTGCCAGCCACGGCTGCGTCCGGCTGCCGATGGAGTTCGCGAAGAAGCTGTTCGAGGTGACTCCGATGGGTGGGACGGTGGTGATCGCCGGCGGCCATGAGGACCCGGTCAAGCGCCCGGCCGCGGGCGTGCTGGCGCCCGCGATGGCGGGAGTCACGCCGGCTCCGGCGAGCGTGCTGACGCCCGAGGGTTCGTTCACCTGGAACCCCGCCGCCGCGCCGTCGGGCCCGGTGTCGATCATCGTCTCGACCGGCGACCAGCAGGTCGTCGTCCTGCGCAACGCATCGAGATCGGCCGCGCCCACGCGATGGTCTCGCAGCAGACCAGCAAGCCGCAGGTGATGACCCTGGCCGGCGGCCCGCGGCCGCAGTGGATCCAAGTCGGCGTGTCCGACCTCACCGGGGAAAGCGCCGAGATCATCTCCACCGAACGGGTCGAGCAGATGCACCTGCCGGCGGCTTTCGTCGCCGGGATGCGCTCGGTGATCGCGCCCGGGACCACGGTGCTGGTTACCCAGGCCGCGGTCGATGCCGCCTCGACCGGGCTGCAGACGACCGTGATCGACGCCGAGGAAGCGAACGACTGATTTTGCGGCTTGTCACTTAACCTCTCGCGCTGAGGCGCTACTGATGGGCGCATGAAGCGCCTGATCCTCGCCGCGCTTGTGATGGTGCTGGCGTCTTGCGCGCCGGATCGCCGGCCGTCGAATGACCTCGTCTTCGTGTCTAACGAAACCGGCGGCGTGACGCTGGTCGATGGCGCGACCGGCAGGGTCGAGGGCCAGCTTGCGACGGGGCCGCGGCCGCGCGGGATGGAGTTCTCGCCCGACCGCGAGACGCTCTACGTCGCCGCCTCCAACGCCAACCGGATCGAGGCCTGGGACATCCGCAGCCGCAAGCTCGTGCGAACCTACGGCTCGGGCACTGACCCCGAGCGCTTCGCGATCGGCCCCGACGGCCGCATCGCCTACGTCGCCAACGAGGACGACAGCGCGGTCTCTTTCCTCGACCTCGACAGCGGCAGGATCACCCGCGAAGTCGCGGTTGGCCCCGAGCCGGAAGGGGTCGGAGTCAGCCCCGAGGGCAAGCTGGTTGTCGCGACGTCCGAAGTCGCCAACCTCGCCCATTTCATCGACACCGCGACCGGCAAGCTGCTTGGCAACATGCCGGTCGGCAGCCGCCCGCGCTTCGTCCTGTTCCTGAACGGCGGCCGCGAGGTCTGGGTGTCGTCCGAGCAGCGCGGGACGATCAGCGTGTTCGACGCTGCGACCCGCAAGCTCGTCCGCACCATCGACCTCACCCAAAGCTTCGACATCGACGAGCCGGTGCAAGCGGTCGAGATGCGGGCGGTCAAAGATCAGTCTCGAGTCTATGTCGCGATGGGCCGCGCCAACCGCGTCGCGGAGCTCGATCCGGTCAGCGGGCGCGTCCTGCGCTGGTGGCCGACGGGCCTTCGCACCTGGGGCATCGGCCTCTCGCCCGACGAAACCCGGCTCTATGCGGCCAGCGGGCTCGCGGGCACGCTGACAATCATCGACTTGCGCGCCAACAAGGTCATCGCGACCGTGAAGCTCGGCGGCAAGCCGTGGGGCGCGATCGCGGCGCCGCGATGAGGCCGCTGGCAGCCTTCGCAGCACTGCTGCTGGGCTCATGCAGCCTGGTGCCGCAACCGACCCTCATCGCCTGCGCCGATCCCAACAACCTCCCCTTCTCCAACCAGGTCGGTGAGGGATTCGAGAACAAGCTCGCCGAGCTGATCGCCTCCGACCTCCACGCCAAACTCGTCTACATCTGGTGGGCGCAGCGCCGCGGCTATGTCCGCAACACGCTCAATGATCGGAAGTGCGATTTCTGGCCCGGCATCGCCAGCAACGTCGAAATGGTCGCGACCAGCCGCCCCTATTACCGCTCCACCTACATGTTCGTCACCCGGCGCGAGGCGAACCTCGCCGGACTGACGCTCGACGATCCGCGCCTCAAGTCGCTGAAGATCGGAGTCCAGCTGGTCGGCGACGATGCCAGCAACACGCCTCCCGCTCACGCGCTCGCCGTGCGGGGGGTCGTCGGCAACGTCCGCGGCTACATGCTGTACGGCGACTATGCGGCGCCGGACCCGCCCTCCCAAGTCGTCCAGGCGGTCGAACGGGGGGAGGTCGACGTGGCGCTCGTCTGGGGCCCCCTCGCCGGCTATTTCGCCGCCAGGTCGCCGGTGCCGCTGCGGCTCGAACCGGTGACCCCGTGGCTTGCCGACCAGCAATGGCCGATGCAGTTCGACGTCTCGGTCGGGGTCCAGAAGGACAACCGCAAGCTGCTCAAGGACATTGACCGAGTGCTGGTTCGCCGCTCACGCGACATCCGGAAGCTCTTGGCAGCCTATCACGTGCCGGTTGTGCAGGGAGACTAGGCTGGTGGAGCTGAGGGGAATCGAACCCCTGACCTCTGCAGTGCGATTGCAGCGCTCTCCCATCTGAGCTACAGCCCCGCGCCTCCAGCCGGACGCCGGCCCGATGGGATCGGGCCGCTCGGGAAGCGGCTCCCTAGCCGCGATTTTTTGCCTGCGCAATCGCCTGTCCCGCCTGAGCGTCGGCCCGCCGATTTGGGTCCTTGTCGCCCCGTTACGACCGGAACGGCGGCGAGCGCCTGTTCGTTTCTTTCCATGGTTTCCGGCCGGTGCCTGACCGGCCTTGTTCCTGCTGGGAGATTACCATGGCCTATGACCGCCACGACAGCCGAAACGAACGTTCCCGATGGCCCGAGGGACGCGAGCGCGACCGCTTCGCCGACCGCGACCGCGGCCCGCGCAATGACCGCGGCGACCCCGACGAACGAGGGTTCCTCGATCGCGCCGGCGACGAGATTTCGTCCTGGTTCGGCGACGAGGACGCCGAACGCCGGCGGCGCGAGGACCGCATGCGCGACGAACGCGAGGACCGCTTCAGCAGCCAGCGGCATGATCACGACCGCGACCGCGGCCGCCGTAATTGGTTCGAAACCCGCGGGATGAACGAACGTGGCGGTTTCGGCGAGCGCGACTATAATCGCTCATGGCGCAGCGAGCTGTCCGGCCCGGGCAACCGCGAACGCGACTGGGATCGCGAGCGTGGCTACCGCCCGATGACCGGCGATTACGGCCGCGCCGAGCACGAGTCCGGCCAGTTTTTCGCCGCCAGCGGGGTCGGCCGCCCGGAACGCGGCTTCGGTGAGCGCGACCGGGACTTCGATCGCTCGCAAAGCCCATGGGGCCGCGACGAATATCGCAACACCAGCCGCGCCGGGACGTCGGACTGGTCCGACCGTTCGCGCCACGAAGATCCGCACTACCGCAGCTGGCGCGATCGGCAAATGAGCGAGCTCGACCGCGACTATGACGACTATCGCCGCGAAAACCAGTCGCGCTTCGAAAGCGAATTCGGCAGCTGGCGCGAGCGCCGGCAGCAGAAGCGCGGCCTGCTCGGCAATATCCGCGAGCACATGGAAGTGGTCGGCAGCGACGACCAGCACGTCGGCACCGTCGACAAGGTCGCCGGCGACCGCGTCATCCTGACCAAGTCCGATCCGGAAAGCGGCGGCGTCCACCATTCGCTGAGCTGCTCCGACATCGACCGGGTCGACGGCGACCGAGTGATCCTCGATTGCTCGGCCGACCAGGCCCGCAAACGCTGGCGCGACGAGAGCCGCAGTCGCGCGCTGTTCGAGCGCGAAGATCAGGGCGAGATGGGCCCGCGCATGCTCGATCGCAGCTTCGAGGGCACCTACCGCCGTTGACGCGGTAGTGAGCTGAGCCTCCCGAGGCGAGGGAGGCAATCCAGACCCGGCGGTGCGTCCCCTTCGCCGCCGGGTCTTTCGTGCCGGGCGATCGAGTCCTATGCGCCGCTTGAGCAGGAGGAACGACAATGGCCCGCGCCTGGCACCTCAAGAGCCGCCCGAGCGGCATGCCGACCCTCGACAATTTCGAGCTCAAGGACGTCGAGCTGCCGCCGCTCGGCGAAGGCTGCCTGCGCGTTCGCAACCGCTGGCTGTCGGTCGACCCGTACATGCGCGGGCGGATGAATGACGTGAAAAGCTATGTCCCTCCATTCCAGGTTGGCGAGCCGATGGACGGCGGCGCCATCGGCGAGGTGATCGAAAGCAGGGCCGAGGGCTTCGCACCCGGCGACCTCGTCCAGCACATGGCGGGCTGGCGCGACGAGGCGGTGGTGGCCGCGCGGACCGCGCAGAAGCTGCCCGGTCTCGGGGCGCCTCCCGAACAGTTCCTTGGCGTCCTCGGGGTCACCGGCATCACTGCCTATTTTGGCCTGCTCGACGCGGCCACCGCGAAGGCCGGAGACGTGGTTTTCGTCTCCGCCGCGGCTGGCGCGGTCGGCTCGGTCGTGGTCCAGGTTGCCAAGGCCAAGGGCATGACCGTGGTCGGATCGGTCGGCGGGCCGGACAAGTGCGGCTTCGTCCGCTCGCTCGGCGCCGATCACGTCATCGACTACAAGACCGGACCGATCCTCAAGAGCCTCGCCGCAGCGGCGCCCGACGGAATCGACGTCTATTTCGACAATGTCGGCGGCGACCACCTCGATGCGGCCCTCGCGCTTGCGCGGAACAACGCCCGCTTCGCCATTTGCGGCATGATCGAAGGGTACAACACGGGCCAGCCGACGAGCCTCCGTTTCATCATGCGCGTCATCGCCGCGCGCATCCGGCTCAAGGGCTTCATCGTCTTCGACTATTTCCCGCGGTTGCCCGAATTCTATGCGGAGATGGGCCCGTGGGTTGCGGACGGCACCGTCAAATCGCGCGAAACCGTCGTCGACGGGCTCGACAACACCGCTGACGCTTTCCTCGGCCTGTTCGAAGGCGCCAATACCGGAAAGATGCTGGTCCGGCTCTAGCCGTTGAATTTGCAGGCAGCCGGATCGCCCGACCGCAGACCGGTCTGCAGCGCATTCATGCGCTGCGCCGACGTGCCGTGTGTAAAGCTTTCCGGAACGACCATGCCCTGGCTCCGGCGCTGGAGCGTGTCGTCGCCGATCGCCTCGGCGGCCCGCATGCCTTCCTCGACGTCACCGGGTTCGAGCGCCGCCCGGCCCTGCGGATCCTTGGCGTTCGCCGCCCATACCCCGGCATAGCAGTCGGCCTGGAGCTCGACTTTCACCTGCGTCGCATTGCCTTCGGCCTCGCTGGCCCGCGCCTGTGCATTGTGCGCCTGCTCGAGCGTGCCTTCGAGGTTTTGGATATGATGCCCAACCTCATGGGCGATCACGTAATATTGGGCGAAATCACCCGGCGCGCCGAACCTGCGGCTGAGTTCGGTGAAGAACTCCGGGTCGATATAGATCCGCTGGTCGTTCGGGCAGTAGAACGGCCCCATCGCCGCCTGCCCGGCGCCGCAGGCGGTCTGCGTGCCCCGCGTATAGGCGACCAGCCGCGGCGGGGTGTAGCGCGCGCCTGAACGGTTGAAGATCTGGCCCCAGACGGTGTTCGTCGAGGCGACCGCGCTCGACAGCAGGCGGCGGTTTTCCGGCGACAGGGTCGATTGCCCGGTCGGCGCGCTCGTGGGAGTTCCCGTTGGGATCAACCCACCGCCCCCGCCGCCCATTTGCGTGAGGACGCAATAGCCGAGCAGGAGGATGACGACCCCGACAATCCCGAAACGGCTCGCGACGAGCGGCAGCAGGCAACCGAGCGCGTTGCCCCCGCCGCCGCCGAACCCGAAGCCGCCGCTGCTTTGACCGGTGCGATCCTCAAAATTGTCGCCGCCATCACCCAGCCGCATCAGCTTCCTCCTGTTGCACAGCCGTAATGCTTGGGAGGGCTGGCGGTTGCAATTCAGGGCACCGCCCGCGAGGGAGGCCCGTAAAGGAGACTCGCCGCAATGGTCCTTGAAGGCAAAGTTGCGCTCGTTACCGGTTCGACGTCGGGCATAGGCCTCGCCATCGCCAGGGCGCTCGCCGCCGAAGGGGCGAAGGTTATGATCAACGGTTTCGGCGAGGCCGCCGACATCGAACGCGAGTGCCAGGAGCTCGGCGCGGTCCACGACCGCGCCGACATGTCCGAGCCGGCCGAGATCGAACGCATGATGAAACGCTGCGCCGAAGAGTTCGGCGGGCCCGACATCCTCGTCAACAATGCCGGTATCCAGCACGTGTCTCCGGTCGACGAGTTCCCGCCGGAGAAATGGGACGCGATCGTCGCGATCAACCTTTCGTCGGCCTTCCACACGACGCGGCTTGCGGTGCCGGGCATGAAGCAGAAACAATGGGGCCGGATCATCAACACGGCGAGCGCGCACAGCCTGGTCGCCTCGCCCAACAAGAGCGCCTATGTCGCCGCCAAGCACGGGATCGCCGGCTTCACCAAGACGGTGGCGCTGGAGACGGCGCGCGACGGCATCACGGTCAACTGCATCTCGCCCGGCTATGTCTGGACGACGTTGGTCGAGAAGCAGATCCCCGACACGATGAAGGCGCGCGGCCTGACACGCGAGCAGGTGATGAACGACGTGCTCCTCGCCGCGCAGCCGACCAAGCGGTTCGTGACGCCCGAGGAGGTGGCCGCGCTCGCGGTCTTCCTCTGCCGCGACGAGGCAAAGTCGATCACCGGCGCCAACCTCAGCATGGACGGGGGCTGGACCGCCGCGTGAACCGTCATTGCGAGGCGCGAAGCGCCGCGGCAATCCAGTTGCGAGTCTGGATTGCTTCGCTACGCTCGCAATGACGATGCGGCTCCTACCCCTCCTATTGCTCGCCTGTCTCGCCGGCTGCGACGTGATCGAGCAGCCCCAGGGGCTGATCCCCCACTGGACCACGGCTTACAAGGAAGTGATCAGCGAAACCGACCGCAGCCGCCTCCGCGACTGGCGCAAGACCTTCGTCGGTTCGCTCGATGCAGCCCGCAAATCCGGTCACGCAGCCGAGATTGCACGCGAAGGACCGTTGCTCGATCCGGACGCGGCAATCCCCGGCCCTGCCATTCCCGACGGCTCGTACCGGTGCCGGGTGATCAAGCTCGGCGCGAAGGATCCCGGCAATCTCGACTTCGTCACTTATCCGCCCTTCGCCTGCCGAATTCACGCCCAGCGGACACTCCAGCGGCTGACCAAGCTCAGCGGTTCGCAGCGCTATGTCGGGCTGATTTTCCCCGGCGACGCGATCCGCAAGGTGTTCTTGGGAACGCTGGTGCTCGGCGATGAGACGCGCGCGCTCCAATACCGCCAGGACGAAGGGCGCGATGTCGCCGGCTATATCGAACGCATCGGCCCCAACCGCTGGCGGCTGCTGATGCCGCAGCCCCATTTCGAATCCCGGCTCGACGTGATGGAGCTGGTCCCGCAAGGAGCAACGCGTTGAAGAACCTGCTATGGCTCGCCGCCGCCGCGATGACCGTATCTACGCCCGTAAACGCCGCAGCACTGTCCGACGCAATCCGCGCGGACATGCCGATGCTGATGACACTCTACCGCGACCTTCACGCGAACCCCGAGCTGTCGATGGCGGAGGTGCGCACCCCGGCCAAGCTCGCGCCGGAGATGCGCAAGCTCGGCTTCGAAGTGACCGAACATGTCGGCAAGACCGGCGTGGTCGCGGTGATGAAGAACGGCCCCGGCCCGGTGCTGCTGATCCGTGCCGACATGGATGCGCTGCCAGTCAAGGAGCAGACCGGGCTTCCGTTCGCGTCCAAGGCGATGGGCAAGCTTCCCGACGGCACCGAGACGCCGGTGATGCATGCCTGCGGGCACGACACCCACGTCACAACCTGGCTCGGCACCGCGCGCCGTCTTGCGGCGATGAAGGGCCAATGGTCGGGCACCGTGGTCATGATCCTGCAGCCCGGCGAGGAGCGTGTGATCGGGGCCCAGGCGATGCTCGACGACGGGCTCTACAAGCGTTTCCCCAAGCCCGATTATCTGCTCGCCTTTCACGACAGCGCGTCGCTTCCGGCCGGCACCATCGGAGTCACCAACGGCTTCGCGCTCGCCAATGTCGATACCGTCAACATCGACGTGAAGGGCGTTGGCGGTCATGGCGCCTACCCGCAGAACACAAAGGACCCGATCGTCCTCGCCTCGCGCATCGTGATGGCGCTGCAAACGCTCGTCAGTCGCGAAAACGATCCCCAGCAGCCCGCGGTGGTGACCGTGGGCAGCTTCCATTCCGGAACGAAGAGCAACATCATTTCCGACGAGGCCAAGCTGGCGCTGACCGTGCGCAGCTATACGCCCGAGACGCGCAAGCTGCTCCTCGACGGAATCCGCCGGATCGTCCGCGGCGAAGCGATCGCCGCCGGCGTTCCTGAAGACAGGATGCCGATCGTCGAGATCGAGCAGCCCTCGGCCGACGCGACCTTCAACACGCCCGAACTGTCGGACCGCCTGATGACATTGTTCGGGGGCCACTTCGGCGCCGCTCGGGTGGTCGCAACCAAGCCGATCATGGCGAGCGAGGACTTCAGCCGCTTCTGGCTCGCCGACAAGTCCAAGCAAAGCGTGATCTTCTGGGTCGGCGGCGTGCCGCAGGCGAAGTGGGACGCGGTCAAGGGCGACACGCTTAAGCTACCGGCGCTGCACAGCCCGCTGTGGGCGCCCGATGCGGATGCGGTGATCTCGACCGCGACCGAAGCGATGACGGTCGCCGCGCTCGACATCCTCAAAAAGGGCTAATTCCCCCCGCGTTCACGACTTCTTTGTAAAGTTTAGCGACACCACAACCATGTCGGCTGCCTTGACACCGGTTGCGCCGTGGACGCGCTGATCCTCTTCTGGAGCCACGCGCTCGCAGCGGCCTGTTTCGCGGCGCTGATGATCTGGCGCCTCGGAGATATCGCGCGGCAGCCGACGCAGCGGCTGATTGCGGGCGGCTTTGCCCTGACCGCCTGCTGGGCGTGGCTGGCCGCGGTCGCACCGGGCGAGGCAGTGCTCGGCTTTGCCGAAAGCGCCCGCAACCTCCTGTGGGTGAGCCTGCTTTACAGCCTGTCGGGCGCGGGCGAAGACCGTCAGCACGGTCTCAAGCTCGTTTATGCCGCGGTCGCCGGGGTGATCGGCCTGCAGCTGATCGGCGCGACGCTGCAATTGTTCAGTCCCGGGGGGACGATCGCGCAGACCGGTTTGATCCTCCGCATCACGACCGCGGCCGGCGCGCTGGTCCTGGTGCACAATGTCTACGGACAAGCGGCGCCTGCGAGCCGGTCAAACATCCGCTTCGCGATGCTCGGCCTGACTCTCATCTGGATTTACGACCTCAACCTCTACACGGTCCTCTATCTCGGCACCTCGAGCGCGTCGCGGCTGATCGAATGGCGAGGTCTGGCGGTCGTGCTGGCCGCGCCGCTGTTCGCGCTCGCCACTCGCAACGACGGCAGCTGGAGAGTCCGGCTCTCGCGTGCGGCGACCTTCCAGTCGCTCTCGCTGCTCGCGATTTGCGCCTATTTCGCGTTGATGGCGATCCTCGCCACCGCGCTTCGCGGCACCGGCATCGACTGGTCGGCCTCGCTGATGGTCGGCGCGCTCGCGGTGATGACGGTCGCGGCGATGGTCCTGATCCCGAGCGCCCGCGCGCGCGGCTGGGCCAAGGTCAAGCTCGCCAAGCATTTGTTCGAGCATCGCTACGATTACCGGACCGAGTGGCTGCGGTTCACCGAGACCCTGGGCCGAGCCGGTCCGGACGCCCCTCCCCTCAGCGAGCGCATCGTCAAGGCCTTCGCCGATATCGTCGATGCGCCGGGCGGCCTGCTGCTGGTGAGCGATGGCGGCAATGGGCTGATCGTTGGCGACGCGAGCCAGTGGCCCGGCGAAAACCCGGGCCCGGACGCGCTCGACGATTCGGTGCAATTCTGGGCCGATCTCGAGGACAAGGGATGCGTGCTGGAGTTCGAAGCCCTGCGCCACGGCTGGGCGAACGCGCCCAATCGGACGCTGGCGGTGCCGCATTGGCTGCTCGACGATCCGGCGGTCTGGGCCGGCATCCCTTTGCTCCATCACCAGCGTCTGGTCGGCTTCGTCGTGCTTGCGGCGCCCGATTACCGGCGCCAGCTCGACTGGGAGGATTTCGACCTGTTGCGCACCGCCGGCAACCAGGCCGCGAGTTCGCTCGCCGAGGCGCTCGGCCAGGAAGCGCTCAGCCAGGCGCAGCGGTTCGAGGAGTTCAACCGCCGGTTCGCCTTCATCCTCCATGACATCAAGAACCTTGTGAGCCAGCTTTCGCTGGTTGCCCGCAACGCGGAACGCCATGCCGACAATCCGGAATTCCGCGCCGACATGGTTGCGACCCTCCGCTCGTCGGTCGGCAAGATGAACGAGCTGCTGCAGCGGCTTGCCCCACATTCGCAGGCCCGGGTCCAGCGCATCGAGCCGCAGCCCCTGCGGCCAATCCTCAGCGCCGCCATCGCTGCCAGGCGCCGCGACCGCGACGTCAATCTGCTGGGCGACGCCAGCGTCCAGGCGCTGGCCGACGCAACCGCGCTCGAACAGGCGGTCGGCCACCTGATCCAGAACGCGATCGATGCCAGCAGCGGCGAGGCCGTCACCGTCCGCGTCGACAGCCGCGACGACGGTATCGCGATCACCATCTCCGACAAGGGCGTCGGGATGGACGGCGACTTCATCCGCAACCGGCTGTTCGAGCCATTCGCCTCCACAAAGCCCGGCGGCTTCGGCATCGGCGCGTTCGAAGCACGCTCGCTCATCACCGCCATGGGCGGTCGGTTGAGCGTTGACAGCCGCCCCGGCCGCGGCACCACCTTCACCATCCTCCTCCCGGCCCCCGAGCCGGCGAATCAGCCAATCAGGAAACGCGCATGACCGAAATGCCCCAATCCAAAGTCCTGCTCGTCGTCGAGGATGACGAAGGCCTGCAGCGCCAGCTCAAATGGGCTTATGACGGCTATGAGGTGATCTGCGCCGGCGACCGCGCCAGCGCGATCGAGGCGCTCCGCGCCCACGAGCCGGCGGTCGTGACCCTCGACCTCGGTCTGCCGCCCGATCCCGACGGCACTGAGGAAGGCTTCGCGACTCTCGCCGAGATCCTGCGCCTCAAGCCCGACACCAAGGTCATCGTCGCCACCGGCCACGGCGCCCGCGAAAGCGCGACCAGGGCAGTCGCGATGGGCGCCTATGATTTCTACAAGAAACCGGTCGATATCGACGAGCTCGGCTTCATCGTCGCCCGCGCCTTCCACCTCCACGAGATCGAGGAGGAGAACCGCCGCCTCGAGAACGAATCCTCGTCCACCGTGCTCGGTTCGATCATCACCGCCGCTCCGGAGATGACGAAGGTCGCCAAGACCATCGAGCGCGTAAGCTCGGCCGACGTGTCGGTGATGCTGCTCGGCGCAAGCGGCACCGGCAAGGAGCTGCTTGCGCGCGCAGTGCACGAAAAGAGTGCTCGCAAGGGCGAGTTTATCGCGATCAACTGCGCAGCGATTCCCGAGAACCTGCTCGAGGCCGAGCTGTTTGGCTACGAGCGCGGTGCGTTCACGGGCGCGGTCAAGTCGAATGTCGCCAAGATCGAGCTGGCGCAGGGTGGCACGTTATTCCTCGACGAAGTCGGCGACCTCCCGCTGCCCCTCCAGGTCAAGCTGCTGCGGTTCCTGCAGGAACGCGTGATCGAGCGAATCGGCGGACGCCAGCCGATCGCGGTCGACACGCGGATCGTCTGCGCCACTCACCAGGACCTCGAAGCGATGATCCGCGATGGCCGCTTTCGCGAGGACCTCTATTACCGTCTCGCCGAGATCGTGGTGAAGATTCCCTCGCTCGCCGAGCGCGCGGGCGACGCCGTCCTGCTCGCCCGCCACTTCGTCAACCGCTTCGGCCGGGAGCTGAACCCCGGCGTGCAGTCGCTGAGCAGCGACGCGATCGAGGCGATCGACGCCTACGGCTGGCCGGGCAACGTCCGCGAGCTCGAGAACCGCATCAAGCGCGCGGTGATCATGGCCGACGGCAAGAGCCTGACCGCGGGCGACCTCGATTTGCAGACCGGCATTGTGCCGAGTGACGACGTACTGCCGATCAACCTCCGCGCAGCACGCGAGATCGCCGACCGCAAGGCGATCCGCCAGGCGATGAGCCGGACCGACAACAACATCTCGGGCGCGGCCAAGCTGCTCGGGGTCAGCCGGCCGACGCTGTACGACCTGCTCAAGCAATATCGTCTGCAAGCTTGAGCCGCCGAGCGCAGCGAAGCAGCGCATAGAGAGGGCGAAAGCCGGACGGCCTGCGGCGCAGCCGACAGGACCGACGTCACGCGATTCATTCGCGTGACGGCCCGTCACCGACAAACCCACGTGTCCGTTCGACGGGCGGATTTGCCTGCCCGCCCGAGGACGGTAAGGATTCCCCTTTCCGAAAGGGGATCAACCGATGGACCGTCGTTCGTTTCTCGCCAGCGGCGCAACGCTTGCGCTTCTTCCTCTCGCCGAATCTTCGGCCATAGCGATGGTTCAGGCGCCAGGCAGCGGCGACGCCAAGCTCAACGCGTTGTTCGACCGGATCTTCCAGCGGCAGGTCCGCGAGTCGCCCGGATTCGCAACGCAGCTCGGACTCGACACCGGCGCCAACGCCCGGCTTCGCTCGACCTTCGATATGCGCCCGCCAAACGCGCAACGGGTCGCCAACGCGGCCCGGGACCGAGCGGCATTGGCGGCGGTGCGCGCGGTCAGTCCGGCGACGCTGTCTCCAACCGCGGCCCTCAACCGCGAGATCGTGATCTACGATCTCGAGACCAGCCTGCTGTCGTGGGACAAGTTCAAGATCGACGCGGTCCAGCAGCCCTATCTGATCTCGCAGCAGAGCGGCGTCTATTTCTCGATCCCCGACTTCCTCAACAGCTCGCACCCGATCGAGAACGCGTCGGACGCGGAGGCCTATCTCTCGCGCCTCGCGCAATTCCCGAAGCTGCTCGACTATGACACCCAGGATCAGATCGAGTTCGCCCGCCGCGGATTCCTCGCGCCCGGATGGTCGCTCGACCTCGCGCTCGGCCAGATGGAGGCGCTGCGCAAACCCGCGGCGGCCGAAAGCGGCATGGTCCAGTCGATCGTCCGGCGTACCCAGGCCAAGGGCCTCGCCGGCGACTGGGGCGCGCGTGCCACCAGGATCGTCGAGAGCCAGGTCTATCCCGCGCTCGATCGCCAGATTGCGGCGATTCGCAAATTGCGGCCAACCACCAAGCCCGGTGACGGCGCCACGCGTCTGCCGCGCGGCGATGAAATCTACGCTGCGGCGCTCGCCCAGGCGACCACCAGCAACATGACTCCGGAAGAGGTCCACCAGCTCGGCCTCAGCCAGGTCGCCGAATATAGCGCGGCGCTCGATGGAGTGCTCAAGCAGGCCGGCCTCACCACGGGAACCGTCGGCGAGCGCTTGTCCGCGTTGAACAGCTCGGCGGCGCAGCTTTATCCGAACAGCGATGCGGGGCGCGCCGAGCTGCTCGCCAGCCTCAACGCCAACCTCAAGGAGATGATGGGCCTGCTGCCGAAGGCCTTCGCGACGCTGCCCGGCCAGCCGCTCGAAATCCGCCGCGTCCCGCCCGAGATCCAGGACGGCGCGTCGAACGGTTACTACCGCCCAGCGACGCTCGACGGCTCCCGCCCCGCGATCTATTTCATCAACCTCAAGTCGACCGGCGACTGGCCCAAATATTCGCTGCCCTCGCTCACCTACCACGAGGGCGTGCCGGGCCATCACCTGCAGATCAGCCTCGCGCAGCAGTCGAAGGACATCCCGATGCTGCGCAAATTGAGCTTCTACTCCTCCTACATCGAGGGCTGGGCGCTCTATTCCGAGCAGCTGGCCGACGAGCTCGGCGGCTACAAGGGCATCGAGAAGGGCGGCTACCTCCAGTCGTTCCTGTTCCGCTCGGCGCGCCTCGTCGTCGACACCGGCCTCAACGCCAAGGGCTGGAGCCGCGAGCAGGCGGTCGATTACATGCAGAAGACCACGGGCTTCCCGCGGCCGCGCGTCCAGCGCGAGGTCGAACGCTACTGCATCTCGATCGGCCAGGCCTGCAGCTACAAGGTCGGCCACCTCGCCTGGCTCCGCGCGCGTGAAAAGGCCAAGGCGATCCTTGGCGCGAAGTTCGACATCAAGCAGTTCCACGAGGTGCTCAAGGACGGCTCGATGCCGCTGACCATCCTCGAGCGCCGGGTCGAGGAACGCGCGCGGGCGCTCGCCTAGGCGCCCAGCGCTTCGGCCATCTCGGCGACCTCGAGCCAGCGGAGTTCCGCCGCTTCGATCTCGGCGCGGTTGCGCGCGATGCGCTCGGTTAGCTTGGCAAAACGGTCCGGGTCGCACGCGTACAGGTCGGGATCGGACAGCGCGCCCTCGTCGGCCGCGACATCGGCCTCCAGCCGCTCGATCTCGGCCGGCAGCCGGTCATAATCGCGCTGGTCCTTGTAACTGAGCTTCTTGCTCCCCTGCGAAGGCATGGGCCCAGTCTTATCCTCTTTGGGCGCTAGACGCGTCTGGGCTCCTGCCCTCGCAGGAGTACGAGCAACCTCATATCTTTTGCGGATCCAATCCTCGTAACCGCCGGCGACGATGTCGACCTTGCCCGACCCGTCGAGCCCGAGCGTGATCGTCACCGTGCGGTCGAGGAAGTCGCGGTCGTGGCTGACGATCAGGACCGTGCCGTCATAATCCGCGATCACCTCCTGCAACAGGTCGAGCGTCTCGAGGTCGAGATCGTTGGTCGGCTCGTCCAGCACCAGCAGGTTGGCCTCCCGCGCGAACTCCCGCGCCAGCAGCAGCCGCGACCGCTCGCCCCCCGACAGCGACCCGATCGGCGCGTCGGTGAGCGACGGGTCGAACAGGAATTCCTTCAAATAGCCCTTGATGTGCTTCTTCGAGCCCCGGACCTCGATCCAGTCGCCCCCGTTGGCGAGCACGTCCTTCACCCGCTTCTGCGGCTCCATCAACTTTCGCTGCTGGTCGATCACGATGCCGCTGAGCGTCCTGGCCTGGCTCACCGTGCCGGTGTCGGGCTTCAACTCCCCGGTCATGAGCTTCAGCAGCGTCGTCTTGCCGGCGCCGTTGGGCCCGACGACGCCGATGCGGTCGCCGCGCTGGATGCGCAGGCTGAAATCGCGGACGATCGCCCGATCGCCGTAGCTCTTGCCGACCTGGTCGGCCTCGATCACGGTCTTCGATCGGACATCGTCCTTGGCGAGCGCCAGCTTGGCGGAGCCCGACGGACCAAGCATCGCCGCGCGCTGCGCGCGCATCTCGTGGAGCTTGGCTAGCCGCCCCTGGTTGCGCCGCCGCCGCGCGGTCACCCCGCGTTGCAGCCAGTGCAGCTCGAGCTTGAGCTTGGCGTCGAGCTTCTCCGCCGCGCGCGCTTCCTCCTCATAGACCTGGCTGGTCCACGCCTCGAACCCGCCAAAACCGATCTCGGCCCGCCGCAAGTTGCCGCGGTCGAGCCAGATGCAGCTGCGGGTCAGTCGCGTCAGGAAAGTCCGGTCGTGGCTGATGACGATGAATGCGCCGGTGAAGCGCTTGAGCCACTCCTCGAGCCATTCGATCGCGTGGAGGTCGAGGTGGTTGGTCGGCTCGTCGAGCAGGAGCACGTCGGGATTCTGCGCCAGCGCCCGCGCGATCGCCGCACGTCGCCGTTCGCCGCCGCTGGCGGTCGCGGTGGGACGCGACAGGTCGATGCCGAGCTGGTCGGCGATTGCCGCGGCCTCGTGCGCCTCAGGCGCGTCGCTGCCGCCGAGCACCCATTCCTCGAGGGTCGCTGACCCGTCCATTTTCGGGTCCTGCTCGAGCAGCACGACATGCGTTCCAGGGACGATCGTTCGCTTGCCCTCGTCGGGGTCGATCAGGCCGGCAAGGCATTTCAGCAGGGTCGTCTTGCCGGCGCCGTTGCGGCCGATCAGCGCCAGCCGGTCGCGTTCGCCGATGTAGAGGTCGAGCCCGCGGAACAGCCAGCCTTCGCCCTGGATCAGTCCCAGGTCTTCATAACTGAGGATCGGCGCGGCCATAGCGGCCGCTTAGAAGAGCGGTCTCCAGCTCTCAATGCGTCGAGGGGGCTTTTTGCGCCTCGACCATCGCCGCGACGTCGTCCAGCAAGCGGTGCGCGTCGTAGACGATGCCGTCCTTGATGACATATTTGATCCCGCCGACGTGGTGGACCTTGCCGTCGGCCTCGAGCCGATCGAAACCCGTGCCGTACAGGGTCTTCAGGTTCTGCAGTGGGTTCTCCGGCGCGACGATGAGGTCGGCTAGCTTCCCAGCTTCGACCAGGCCGACCGGCGGCTCGACGCCTTTGGGCCGGTAAAGCTCCTGCGCGCCGTTCCAGGTCGCGGCCTGAATCACCTCCAGCGGGCTGAACCCGGCCTCCTGCAGCATCTCCAGCTCGCCGATGTAGGAGAAGCCCCAGGTCTGGTAGATGAACCCCGGGTCGGAGCCTGCCGTGACCAGCCCGCCCATGTTCTTATAGTCGTTCATCAGCCGCATGTACGGCACGTAGAAGCGCCGCCACTTGATCTCGCGGGCAGTGGTCCAGTCGTACCAATAGGAGCCGTGGTGCTCGCGGTTGGCGCCGTAGAAGTTCATCATCGACGGGAGCACGTATTTGGCGTTCCAGTCGGCGTTTCGCGCCCGCATCAGGTCGCGCGAGGCCGAATAGATGTTGAAGGTCGGGTTGAACACGACGCCGTGCGACAGCTGCTCGCGCAAATAGGCGTTCCATTCAGGCCCGCCGGGCTCGACGATCTGGTCGGCCAGGTCGGCGAAGTCGCCGAACCGCGACTGCTCGTTGAGGTAGTTATAATCGCTCGACACGCTCTGGACGCGGCGGTCCTTCAGCAGCGCTTCGAAATGTCCGTAGAAATGCGTGACCGTCCCCAGGCCCGCCCGTCCCGCATCGAGCGCGTTGAAGCGCGCGACGCCAGGCTGCGACAGATGCGCGATCGTCCCGAGGCGCAGCTTGCGCGCCTCGTCGATCGCCGCCTTCGTCACCTCCGGCGGTTCCAGGTTGAAGAATTTGACTCCGTCGAAGCCGGTCTTGGCCGCCCAGCGCACCCATGCCCGCGCCTGCTCCGGAGTCTTGACGTCGCCGTTCGGCCAGGCGTCGCCGAGCACGGCGTACGTCACCAGCCGCGGCGCGACGATGGTGTTGCTCGCGCTGCGGGCCCGGTCGGACAGCGTCTGCGCAACATCGCCGAAGTAGAATGGCACGCCGCGCACGGTCGTCACTCCATGCGCGAGCCACAGCTTGTATCCGTACGAAGCGTTGGGGGCCTTGCGCGGATCGCCGTTATGGCCGTGGGTATCGATGAACCCCGGCATGACCCACATGCCGGTGGCATCGATTTCTTTCGCGGCATCGAGCGGCGGCCGATTGGCCTTCAGCGGCACGCCCGGCGTTCCCGCCGGGCTGACGTCCGCAATGCGGTTGCCCTGGACAACAATATCCATCGGCCCGATCGGCGGCGACCCGTCTCCCTTGATCACCATCGCGCCACGGATCACCAGCTTGGAATAAGGCCCGTCGCCTTCGCCGGCGTGGCGGGCAGGGACCTGCTCCATTCGCGCGGCCGCCTGCGCCGCTGCGGGGGAAGCGAACGCCGCCGTCGCGCAGAGCGTGAGAAGTGCGAGTAGGCGCATGCATGATCCCCCTCGGCGATGAACGCCGCACAACCGCAGCATTCATAGCCTATTCAATGCTTCGTGATACAAGCCGCGCTGAACAAAAGAGTCGGCGATGAAACTGTTGCGTACCCTCCTTCTTG
>JAICVC010000146.1 GCA_025935515.1 Sphingomonas sp. | reverse complement strand
GCTTCGCCGCCGAGATGCTCGACCTCGCGGGCGGCCGCCTCCAGGCCCGCACGCCCGCGAGCGAGCAGCGCGACCTTGCAGCCGTGACTCGCGAACTCGCGGGCCGTCGCTCGCCCGATTCCCGCGGACGCGCCGGTAATGACCGCTATTTCGGTCAAGAGCTTCTCCAGTTGCAGCCATTGGACGCTCACCGGACGGCGCAGGTTCCCGATCGACAATTGGCGCTCGGCGCCATTGGGCTTAGTCGGTCGTCGATGACCGCGTTCAAGACCGGCGATCCGCTAACCCTCAACCGGCTCTACGGCCGGTCGAGTGGGCACAAATTGCGCAAGGGGCAGCAGGAGCTCGTCGAGAAGCTGCTTCCCGCGATCGAGGTCCCGGCCGAGGGCGAAGTGACAGCGGGCAATCTATTCGGCGAAGGGGTGCCGCTCCATTTCGAGATCGGGTTCGGCTCCGGCGAGCATCTCGCGGCCCGGGCCGACATGCTGCCCAACCACGGTTTCATCGGCGCCGAACCCTTCCTCAACGGGGTCGCGGCCGCGCTCGGCCACATCCGTGACCAGCGCCTCGCCAACGTCCGGCTGTGGCGCGGCGACGCGCTCGATGTTCTGCAGCGCCTGCCGGACCGCGCCCTCAGCTTCCTCTACCTGCTGCACCCGGACCCCTGGCCCAAGGCCCGCCACGCCAAGCGGCGGATGGTCAATGACAGCCCGGTCGATCTGTTCGCGGCTAAGCTCAAACCGGGCGGCGAATTCCGCCTGGCAACCGATGATCCGACCTACCTCACATGGTCGCTGATGATCATGCAGCGCCACTCGGCTCAGTTCGAATGGCTGGCCGAGCGGCCCGGTGATTTTCTCGAGCCCTCGGGCGGCTGGATCGAGACCCGCTACGGCGCCAAGTCGCGCCGCGAGGGCCGCCGGCCCTATTATTTGCGCTATCGGCGCGTCTGAGCCGGTTGGAGTTTGAGCAACCGGCCGCCCGGTCCGTCTTCGAGAAGATAGACCTCGCCGCGCGGCCCCTGGTCGACGCCGCGGATTCGGCGCCCCATGTCCCACTGGTCGGCCTTGGTCGCCTCGTCGCCGCGGATTCGCACATGGACCAAGGCCTCGCCTGACAAGGCGCCGATCAGCCCGTCGCCCTTCCACTGCGGGAACAGGTCGCCCGAATAAATCAGCAGCGAGCCAGGGCTGATCGACGGGTTCCACCAGACCTTCGGCTCCTCGAAGCCGCGGCTCCTGTGAGCGTCCGGGATCTGGCGCCCGTCATAATGGGATCCGTAGGAGACGCGCGGCCAGCCGTAATTCCTGCCCTGCAGGATGAGGTTGAGCTCGTCGCCGCCACGCGGCCCCATCTCGGTCTCCCACAGCCGTCCGTCCGGCGCGAAGGCCAGGCCGAGTGCGTTGCGGTGACCCAGGGAATAATAGCGCCCGCCGATGCGCTGCCCTTCGGCGGTCATGTGGATGATTTTGCCGAGGTCGACGTTCGGGTCCTGCGCCGGATCGAACTGGAACCGCTCGCCGCTGCTGACGAACAGCGTGCCATCCGGCGCGAATGCGATGCGCTGCGAATAATGATTGCCGCCGCTCACCTTCGGCTCCTGCCGCCAGATGACATGCAAGCGTTCGAGCCGCGGCGCGCCGCTGCCGAGAATCAGCCGCCCGTAGCCGACGGCCGCGCCGCTGGCGCCGTTCGCTCCGGCCTCGCTGAAGCTGAGATAGATGCGCTGATTGCCCGAGAATCGCGGATCGGCGACGACATCGGCCAGGCCGCCCTGCCCCTGCGCATCCACCTGCGGCAAGCCGGTGACCTCTTGTTTTCGGCCATTGCTCACATCGATGAGCCACAGCCGGCCGCGCTTTTCGGTCACCAGCGCAGTCTCTCCGCCAGGGATGAAGTCCATCGCCCAGGGTGAGTCGAAGGTGGCGACGGCTGCGGTGACGAAGGGGCGGCCGCCCGGCGCATCGGCGCTCGCAGACGGCGACGCACCGCACGACGCGACCATGAGCATCACGGCAATCTGCGATAGGCGCGTCGACATTCGAGGCCGTTCCTTTTCCGTTGTGAACCGCAACCAAGCCTCAGCCCACTGAGTTAGTCCATGATGACGTCCTGCAGTTTACTCTCGCTCGCCACCGCGGTTCCGCCGCACGTCGTCGAGCAAGCCGAAGCCAAGGCCCGTGCGCGCGAGGCGTTCGGCGGCAAGAAAGCCTTGTTCGACCGACTCTCGGGCGTGTTCGACAATGCCGGAATCGCCCGGCGCCACATCGTTGCTCCGCAGGATTGGTACATGGCGTCCCACGGCTGGCATGACCGCAACGCAGTCTATCTGGAGGCGGCCGAGCAGTTGTTCATCGATGCCGCGACCGCGGCGATACAAAAAGCCGGCCTGACACCGCGGGAGATCGACGGGATCGTGACCGTCTCGACCACCGGCATCGCCACCCCCAGCCTCGAGGCCCGCGCCTTGACCAAAGTCGGCTTCCGCACGGACGTCCGGCGGGTGCCGGTCTTCGGCCTCGGCTGCGCCGGCGGCGTCAACGGTCTCGCTTTGACTTCGCGCCTGGCGCTCTCCGACCCGGGAAGCGTCTGGCTGTTCGTCACCGTCGAGACCTGCTCGATCTCGATCCAGCTCGACAGCGACGATCCCGCCGCCGTCGTCGCCACCGCCTTGTTCGGCGACGGCGCTGCCGCTGCGGTCGTGACCAGCGGCAAGCACAGCCTTGCCCACATCACGGGTTCCGCCGAGAAAATCTGGCCCGACACCTTGCGGATCATGGGCTGGGATGTCGACGATTCGGGCCTCTCGGTGGTGTTCGACCGCGCCATTCCGCCGTTCATCGAACAAGAGTTGGCCGAGGCGGTCGACGGCATGTGCGGCGAGCTTGGTGTGGCGCGCGAAGAGATCGACCGCTTCTGCTGCCATCCCGGCGGGGTCAAGGTCATCGACGCGATCGAAAGCGCGCTTCACTTGAACCAGGGCGAGCTCAACCTCGAACGCGAAGTCCTGCGCGATTATGGTAATATGAGCGCGCCGACGGTGCTGTTCGTGCTCGAGCGTCTGCTCGAGCGCGGCCTGCCCGAAAAGGTGATGATGACCGCCTTCGGCCCGGGCTTCACCTGCGCCGGGATGCTGCTCGAAGCGCCTTGATCCTGAATCTCTGCATCCTGGCGCTGGTCACGCTCCAGCGGCTCGGCGAGCTGTGGCTTTCGAACCACAACACGCGGAGACTGCTGGCCCAGGGGGCACGCGAACATTCGCCGGGCCATTATCCGCTGATCGTGGGCCTCCACGTCACCTGGCTCGCACTCTTGTGGTGGCTCGCGCCGCTTCGGCCGATCGACGGCTTCTGGGTCGCGATGTTCGTCCTGATCGAGCTTGCCCGCATCTGGGTGCTCTATTCGCTCGGCTCGCGATGGACGACGAGGATCATCATCCTGCCCGACGTGCCGCTGGTCCGCCGCGGCCCCTACCGGCTGATCAACCACCCCAATTATGCGGTGGTGACGGCGGAGATCGCCGTCCTGCCCCTGGTCTTCGGCCTGTGGCAGGTCGCGCTCGTCTTCACCCTGCTGAACGCCGCAATCCTCGCCATCCGCATCCGCGAAGAGAATCGCGCGCTCGGCCGTTAGCGCCACCAACCATTGCTTGCTCTTGCTGCTGGCCGCGCCTATATCGCGGCTCTCTCCTCGACATCGTCAGATGCCTGAGGCTGGGGCCCCACGGCTCCGGTCCGAGAGGCGTTTGAGCTTTCTTATGGAAATTTGAGTGACCGACATTGCCGCCGTTTCGAAGCAGATCGAGCCCGAGGTACTGAGCCTCGGCTACGAGCTCGTGCGCGTGGCGATGATCGGCGGCGCGTCGGACCCCACGCTGCAGGTGATGGCCGAGCGTCCCGACACCAGGCAACTCGACCTCGCCGACTGCGAAGCCATCTCGCGGCGCCTGTCCGACTGGCTCGACGCCAATGATCCAATCGAGGGCAGCTACCGGCTCGAGGTCAGCTCGCCCGGCATCGACCGCCCCCTCACCCGGCTCAAAGATTATGCCGACTGGGCCGGCTATGACGCCCGCATCTCGCTGAGGGAGCCGCGCGGCGACCGCAAACAATATTCGGGCACGCTGCAGGGACTCGATCGCGACACCGTCAGGCTCCGCGGCAAGGACGGGCAGGATTACGAACTGCCGTTCGACGACATCTCGTCGGCCAAGCTGCTCTTGACCGACAAGCTCATCGCCGCCACCGCGCCGCTCAGCACCGAGGGCGCCGACAAGATAATTCAGACTGTAGAGGAATAATTCGAATGGCCACCGCACCCGCTGCCGTCAGCGCCAACAGGGCCGAGCTGATCGCGATCGCCGACGCGGTCGCGCGCGAGAAGCTGATCGACAAGGGCATCGTCATCGAGGCGATGGAGGACGCCATCCAGCGCGCCGCCCGCGCCCGCTACGGCGCCGAGAACGACATCCGCGCCAAGCTCGACGGCGAGACCGGCGACCTGC
>JAICVC010000110.1 GCA_025935515.1 Sphingomonas sp. | reverse complement strand
TCCGGACTTCATCCAGCCTGAGAGCCGCCGAAACGAGGTTGTCCGGTTCGTCGAGGGCGGACTCAAGGACCTCAGCATATCGCGCACGAGCTTCGACTGGGGCGTGCCGGTCCCCGGCAGCAACAACCACGTCATGTACGTTTGGCTCGATGCGCTGACCAACTACATCACGGGCCTCGGCTATCCCGACGATACGGAGCTGTGGCGACGCTACTGGCCGGCCAACGTTCATCTGATCGGCAAGGACGTCGTGCGCTTTCACGCCGTCTATTGGCCGGCATTCCTGATGTCCGCGGGTGTTGCGTTGCCCAACCAGGTGTACGGCCATGGCTTCCTCCTCAGCCGCGGCGAGAAGATGTCGAAGAGCGTCGGCAACGTCGTCGACCCGATGGTGCTTGCGGACCGCTTCGGGGTCGACGCGCTGCGCTACTTCCTGCTGCGCGAGGTGCCGTTCGGCCAGGACGGAAGCTACAGCGCCGAGGCGATCGTCAACCGCGCCAATGCCGAGCTCGCAAACAGCTTCGGCAATCTCGCGCAGCGTACATTGTCGATGATCGTCAAGAATTTGGACGGCGTTCTTCCGGCGGTGGGCGAAGCGCTCGAGGACGTCGGGCTTCTCAAGCTCGTCCGCAAGGCGGCCAACCAGGAAGTCCCGGAAGCGTTCGACCGCTTCGCTTTCTCCGTCGGGATCGAAGCCTGGCTGCGGGCCGTCTTCGCCTGCAATCAATACGTCGACGCGCAGGCGCCGTGGGCGCTCAGGAAGACCGATCCCGAGCGCATGGCGGCCGTGCTTGGCACCCTCGTCGTCGCGGTCCGTGACCTCACCCGGGCGATCGCGCCGATCATTCCGGAGTCCGCCGACAAGCTGCTGACCCTGATCGAGGCCGGCGAGGGCGGAGCTTCGATCCCGCAGCCGACGCCCCTGTTCCCGCGGCTCGAACTGCCGGGAGACGAGGAGGAAGAGGCGGCGTGAGGCTGATCGACAGCCATTGCCACCTCAATTACGAGGGCCTGGCCGAGCGGCAGGCCGAAGTGCTCGAGAATGCGAGGGCCCGCGGCGTCTCCGGCTTCCTCAACATCTCGACCCGGCAGCGCGAATGGGACGAGATCATCGCCCTCGCCGAGCGCGAGCCCGACGTCTGGGCGAGCGTCGGCGTCCACCCGCACGAAGCGGACAGTCACCCCGATCTCGGCGCGGCCGCGCTGGCGGAGGCTGCATCACATCCGCGTGTGATCGCGATCGGCGAGTGCGGGCTCGATTATTATTACGACAAATCCGACCGCGCCGCGCAGCGCGAGCGGTTCGCGGCGCACATCGACGCGTCGCGGCAAATCGGCCTGCCGTTGGTGGTCCACACCCGCGACGCCGAAGCGGATACGGCCGAGATCCTCTCCGAAGCAGTGAGGGAAGGGGGCGTGGCCGGCGTGCTCCACTGCTTCACCGGCTCTGCTGAACTGGCGCGCAAGGGACTCGATCTCGGCTTTTACGTGTCGCTGTCGGGCATCGTGACATTCAAAAATGCGCAGGACCTGCAGGAGATCGCAAAATGGCTGCCGGCCGACCAGATGCTGGTCGAGACGGATTCGCCGTTCCTCGCCCCGGTCCCGCACCGTGGTCAGAAGTGTGAACCTGCCTTCGTTGCCGATACTGCGGCCTTTGTGGCCGAATTGAGAGGCGAGGAACCTGAACGACTCGCGCAAGCAACGACCGCCAACTTCTTCAAACTGTTCAAGAAGGCTCAAAGGGAAGCCGCTTGAAAGTCCGGATCCTGGGCTGCGGGACGTCGACCGGCGTCCCGAAGATCGGCAACGAATGGGGCCAGTGCGACTCGAACGAGCCGCGCAATGCACGCCTCAGGACTTCGATCCTGGTCGAGAGCGCCGGCGAGCGCATGCTGGTCGATTGCGGGCCCGACCTTCGCCAGCAATTGCTCGCCGCCGAGGTCGGCAGGCTCGATGGGGTCGTCGTCACTCACGCGCATGGCGACCATTGCCACGGCATCGATGAGCTTCGGCCGGTGTCCCAGGCGATCGGTGGACCGGTTCCGATCCATGCGCGGGGAGCCGTCCTCGACGAGCTCAAGCTGCGCTTCGCCTACGCGTTTGAGCGATCGGATTTCTATCGGCCGATCGCGGAGGCGCGCGAACTGGGGGAGGAGCTTCGCTTCGGCAATGCGCGCGTGCGCTTCGTCGACCAGCCTCACGGCGGACCGACCTCGCTCGGACTGCGGTTTGACGAAAGCGGCTTTTCGATCGGTTATGCCGTGGATTTCAGCGAGTTGAGCGCCAACATGGCGGCGCTTTATGAAGGCCTCAATATCTGGATTGCCGACTGCCTGACGCGGCAGCCGCATCCCACCCACATGCATCTCGAGGGAGTGTTGAGCGCGGCGCGGGACCTGCGCATCGGGCAGGTCTATCTTGTGCACATGGGCAACGGTCTCGATTATCGTACACTCGTTGCCGAGCTGCCCGACTGGGCGGCGCCGGCTTATGATGGTCTGGAGATTGCCTCGCCATGACCAACGACCTGATGCTGGGCGGCGTCTACATCCTGATGGCACTGATGCTCGTGCTCGGCGCGCTGATCGTGCGCCGAGAGCCTGCCGCAAAGCTGTTCACGATGGGTCTGGCCTGGGTGGCGATCTTTGCCGCCGGCTTCGTCCTGTTCACATTCCGCGACAATCTCGGGTGGGTTGCGCAACGGCTCAAGGCCGAGGCGATCGGCACGCCCGTGCAGGAAGGCCGCGAGACGCGGATCCCGATGGCGATCGACGGCCATTTCTGGGTCGATGCCAAGGTCAACGGTCGTAACGTCAAGTTCCTGGTCGACAGCGGCGCCACCACGACCACGATCGACCGCGCCACTGCAAGATCGGCCGGGATCGAGATTTCGTCGCACCGCGATCAATATGTCCGCACCGGCAATGGCGTTGTCCGCGTCGCGACTGGCCGCGCGGACGAGCTGACGGTGGGGCCCATCACTCGGCATGACGTCGCGCTTCAGATCGCCGACAACGACGACCTCAACGTCCTCGGCATGAATTATCTATCGACTCTGAGCCGGTGGAGCGTGGAAGGGCGATGGCTGGTTCTGGTCTCCTGATCACCCTGGACTTTACATAATGCATATTATCATACTTTCAGGTTACATAGAGCGAGGGGCCCCTCATGCCGCTTGAGCGCCTCGTCGAGATCATGCGCCGGCTGCGCGATCCGGTGATCGGATGCGAATGGGACACGGTTCAGACGTTTGAGACCATTGCGCCGTACACGATCGAGGAAGCCTATGAGGTCGCCGACGCGATCGCGCGCAACGACCTGGACGCGCTCGCCGATGAGCTTGGCGATCTTCAGCTCCAGGTCGTGTTCCACGCCCGCATGGCCGAGGAAGCCGGCCTGTTCACGCTCGATGACGTCCTCAACCGGATTTCAGACAAGATGGAGCGCCGACATCCGCACATTTTCGGCGATGCCGAGCATGGCGGTCACCATCTGTGGGAGGTGATCAAGGCCGAGGAGCGCGCCGGCAACCCCGACAAGAGCGCCCTCGCCGGCGTTGCGCTGGCGCTGCCGTCGCTCGAAAGGGCCGCCAAGCTGCAGCGACGTGCAGCCCGCACCGGATTTGATTGGCCGGATGCTTCAGGCCCTCGCGCCAAGATTGACGAGGAATTGGCCGAGCTCGACGCCGAAACCGACCACGACCGCAAGCTCGAGGAACTCGGCGACCTGCTATTCGCCGTGGTGAACCTCGCACGTCATCTTAACGTCGAACCGGAAACCGCGCTGCGGGAAGCCAATCGCAAGTTCGAGCAGCGCTTCCGCGCGATCGAACAGGAACCCGGTTTCGAAACTCTGTCCCTGGACGAAAAGGAAGTCCTTTGGGCGCGGGCCAAGAAGGCTCACGCCGACTCCATCGCCTGAAATCGGGCCCAATTGTCCGGCGACAGCCGAACCGACAACTCGAGCTCGTCCTCCTCGAGCTTCTGGTCGAGGATTTCGCCGCGGGAGTGAAGCCAGGCGATGCGTTCGCCGGCGCTGGCCGGAAGGCGAATCGAATGGACCTGTTCGCCGCTTCTCAGACTCTCGGCGGTGCAAGCGCGCAGGGCGTCGAGACCTTCACCGGTCACGGCAGAGAGCGGCACCACGTCCTCGCGGCGTTTGGCCTCTTCGAACAACCGTTCGCGCTCTTCGCCGGTGAGTAGATCGACCTTGTTCCAGGCCTCGATCCGGGGCGGCGCACCCTCCTCGCTCAGGCCGAGTGAGCTCAGCACGTCGTCGACATCCTCGCGCTGCGCCTCGCGGTCGGGATGCGCCATGTTGCGCACGTGGACGAGCAGATCGGCTTCGCGCACCTCTTCGAGCGTCGCCCGGAACGCCGCGATGAGCTCGGTCGGAAGGTCGGACACGAAGCCGACGGTATCCGACAGGATGACCTTGTCGAATCCCGGCAGGCGGATGTCGCGCATGGTCGGGTCAAGAGTCGCGAACAAGAGGTTCTCCGCGAACACAGCTTCGCCCGTCAGCCGATTGAAAAGCGTCGACTTTCCAGCGTTGGTATAGCCGACCAACGCGACTACGGGCCAAGGGGCGCGCTGGCGCCGGTCGCGATGCAGCGTCCGGGTCCGCTTGACCTGATCGAGCTCGCGGCGGATCTTCGCCATGCGGTCGCGGATCAGGCGGCGGTCGGCCTCGATCTGGGTCTCGCCTGGGCCGCCGAGGAAGCCGAAGCCGCCGCGCTGGCGCTCGAGGTGGGTCCAACTGCGGACCAGCCGGCCCGACTGATATTGCAGATGAGCGAGCTCGACCTGGAGCTGGCCTTCGGCGGTCGCCGCGCGCTCGCCGAAGATTTCGAGGATCAGGCCGGTCCGGTCGATCACCTTGGCGCCGACTTCATCCTCCAGGTTCTTCTGCTGGATCGGCGTCAGCGCCGAATCGACAATCAGGAGCCCGGCACCCTCCTCTTTCGCGGCTTCGGCGATTTCCTCGACCTGGCCCTTTCCGAGCAAGGTTGCAGGCCGGACGGTGCGGACCCGGATCGACCGTGACGCCACGACGTCGATGCCGATCGCTCCCGCGAGGCCTTCTGCTTCCTCGACTCGCGCCTCGGCGGACCGGCGCGATGCTTCGCGCGGCAGTTCGGGCACGGCGATGACCGCGCGCTCGCCGCGGGCGACCTCGATCGCACCATTGCCGTCGAACACCGAACTCAGGACTGGGTCTCCTCTTCGGCTTCAGTGTCAACACCAGTTTCGGCCCCAAGCTTCAGCGGATGGGCCGGCTGCAGGGTCGAGATGGCATGCTTGTAGACGAGCTGGATTTGACCGGCCCGCTCGAGGATCAGGCTGAACTGGTCGAAGCCCGTGACCGAACCCTGCAGCATCACCCCGTTGACGAGGAACAATGTCATGCGCTCGTGGTCGCGGCTGGCCGCCGCAAGGAACAGGTCCTGCAACCCCGCCTTGCCGCCGTCGACGACCGGCGAGGTCGCGACGAAGTCGGGCGGCGGTTCGGCGGGCATGATGGTCGAGATCGAATGCTTGTAGACCAGCTGCGCGGCGCCCTCGCGCCGCAGCAACAAGGAGAAAGCATCGAACCAGGTGACGACACCCTGGAGCTTGACCCCCTTGACCAGGAAGATGGTCAGCGGGAGCTTGGCGCGCCGGACGCTGTTCAGGAAATGATCCTGCAGGCTCAGCGATTTCGCGGCCATGGCGCGATCTCCTACTCCTCGCCCTCCCTCTTGTCGCCGATCCCGAGGGCTTTCAGCTTCCGGTGCAACGCGGAGCGCTCCATGCCGATGAACGACGCGGTGCGCGAGATGTTGCCGGAAAAGCGGCGGATCTGGATCTTGAGATATTCGCGCTCGAAAGATTCGCGCGCTTCGCGAAGCGGGCTGCCCATGATCGCCATGGTCGTGGAGGCGCCGCTCATCGGCCCCTGGTTGTCGAGGATTTCGGGCGGAAGCAGGTCGACCTCAATGCAGGAGGCGCGGTCGCCCGGTGCGAGGATCAGCGTCCGTTCGATGATGTTGCGGAGCTGGCGGACGTTGCCGGGCCAGTCGTGCGCCTGGAGCGCCGCCATCGCTTCTTCCGAAATGCCTGGCGCCGCAAGCCGCCGCTCGGCCGCGAACCGCGCAAGGAAGTGGCTGACGAGCTCGGGAATGTCCTCGCGGCGCTCCCGGAGCGAGGGTAGCCTTACGGGAACGACGTTGAGCCGGTAGAACAAGTCCTCGCGGAACCGGCCGGCGGCAATCTCGTCCTGCAGGTTCCGGGAGGTCGCCGAAAGCACCCGAACGTCGACCTTCACCGGGCGCTGGCCACCGACGCGGGTATAGCTCTGGTCGGTCAGCACCCGCAGGATTTTCGCCTGTGTGGTCAGCGGCATGTCGGCGATTTCGTCGAGGAACAGCGTGCCGCCGTGGGCATGCTCGAGCAGGCCGGGGCGAACCACGCCCTCGGCCTCGCTACCGAACAATTCCTCCTCGACCCGCTCCGGGCTCATCATCGCCGCCGACAGGACGATAAAGGGCGCCCTGGCGCGCGGGCTCCACTGGTGGATCATCCGCGCGGCGATTTCCTTGCCGACCCCAGGCGGACCCGAGATCAGCACTCGGCTGCCGGTCGGCGCGACCCGCTTCAGCGTCGCCCGGACGCTGTTGATCGCGACCGAATTGCCGTGGAGCTGATCCTCCTGCCCGACCTGGAGCCGAAGCGTCTCATTCTCGCGGCGCAGCCGCTCGGTCTCGGTGGCGCGGTCGACGAGATAGATCAGCCGTTCGGCCTCGAACGGCTTCTCGATGAAGTCGACCGCCCCTTCCCTCACCGCCGCGACGGCAGTGTCGAGATTGCCGTGGCCGGAGATCATCAGCACCGGGATGGTCGAATCGCGCCGCTTGATTTCCTGGAGCAGCTGCAGCCCGTCGAGCTTCGAGCCTTGCAGCCAGACGTCGAGCAGCACCATCGAGGGCCGTCGCTCCTCGACCGCGTCGAGGGTCTGCGTGCTATCGGCGGCGACTCGGACCGCATAGCCCTCGTCCTCGAGCACTCCGCTCACGAGATCGCGGATGTCCGCTTCATCGTCCACAATCAGCACTTCGAGCGCCATCAGGCTTCCTCATCTCTCTTCGCATTGTCTTCGTCACCGTCCGGCATGGCCGCGGCCGTGGCCAGCGCAGCAAGCTTGGCCATATCGAAGGAGATGCGGACGTGGGTCCCTCCTCCGGGCCGGTCGAGGAAGGCGATTTCGCCCATATGTTCCTCGACGATCTTCTTGACGATCGCGAGGCCGAG
>JAICVC010000097.1 GCA_025935515.1 Sphingomonas sp. | reverse complement strand
AGAACGGCGTCCTCGACCCGCAGGGCAAGGCCATCCACCACGCGCTCGAAGGGCTCGGCTTCTCCGGGGTGAACGACGTGCGCGCCGGCAAACTGATCGAGCTCGACCTCGCCGACGGTACCAGCGAACGCGAGATCGAGGAGATGTGCCGCAAATTGCTGGCCAACACCGTGATCGAGAATTTCCGGATCGAGCCGCTGGAGCACGCATGAACAGCGCCGTCATCGTCTTCCCGGGTTCCAACTGCGACCGCGACCTCGCGGTCGCGCTGGAGCAGGTGTCGGGCCGCAAGCCGCACATGGTCTGGCACAAGGACAGCGAGCTTCCCGACGGCCTTGAATTCATCGGCGTGCCGGGCGGCTTCTCCTACGGCGATTATCTGCGCTCGGGGGCGATGGCCGCGCGCTCGCCGGTGATGCGGGCGGTCAAGGACGCGGCGGCGCGCGGCGTCCCGGTGATCGGCATCTGCAATGGCTTCCAGGTGCTGACCGAGGCCGGCATGCTGCCCGGAGCGCTGATGCGCAATGCACGGCTGAGCTTTGTCTGCCGGCCGGTGCCCCTCAAGGTCGAGAACAGCCAGAGCCTGTTCACGGCGCAATATGAGGCGAACGAGGAAATCGTCTTCCCGGTCGCCCACCACGACGGCAATTACCAGGCCGACGAGGCCGCGCTCGATCGGCTCGAAGGCGAAGGCCGGGTCGCGTTCCGTTATCTCGACGAGGTCAACGGCTCGGCGCGGCGGATCGCGGGAATCCTCAACGATGCCGGCAACGTGCTCGGCCTGATGCCGCACCCCGAGCGGGTGATCGAGCCCGCGCACGGCGGCAGCGACGGCCGCCGCCTGTTCGAGGGGCTGCTGGAGACGGTCGCAGCCTAGACATCCGCGCTGAAGGGCGTGAAGTCGGTCCCGACATCGTAGACGTCGACGCCTTCCTTGCGCTTAAGCCAGCCGACCACCGCATAAGTGGCGGGCGTCAGCAGCACTTCCCAGCCGACCTTGAGGATGAACTGGCTCAGCATCACCGCGCCCAGCGCCGCGCCCGGCCAGTCGGGCATGCCGTAGAAGGCGAGCGGGTAGAATATCAGGCTGTCGGCACCCTCGCCGACGATCGTGCTGCCGATGGTCCTCGTCCAGAGATACTTCCCTTCGGTCCAGATCTTCATCTTGGCGAGCACCACCGAGTTCAGGAAATCGCCGACGAAGAAGGCGGTCATCGAGGCGAGGATGATCCGCCAGCCGGAGCCGAAGACCCGTTCGTAGGCCGGCTGTCCGGTCCACCCCGCGGCGACCGGCAAGTGCACCACTGTCCATTCCATCAGCGCCATGAACAGCAGCGCCGCGAAACCTGCCCAGATCGCGCGCCGAGCCCGCGCGAAGCCGTAAACCTCGGTCAGCACGTCATCGATCACGTAGGAGATCGGGAAGAACAGGATTCCCGCGCCGAACGGCCACGGGCCGATGCCCGGCAGATTGACGAACGAGCGCTTCTCCGCCCCGATGACGTTCGACAGCAGCAGCACCACCACGAACCCGACCATGACGAAGTCGAAATAGCGGAAGCGTGCGGAATGCATCGCGCGCGCTTCGACGTGCCGCAGATCTGCCCCCTTCATGACCGGACGCCTAGCGCGGTTCCGCTGGGCGTCAATTGCGGTTACTTCTTCGCGAAATGCGCGCCCGTAGCTCAGCCGGATAGAGCACGAGCCTTCTAAGCTTGGGGTCGCAGGTTCGAGTCCTGCCGGGCGCGCCACATTTCCGGAGTTGGCGATTGACCTGATCTGGATTGAACTTTCAACGCCAACATAGGTTAAAGGCCTATCGCCACCGCGTTTCGGGCTTCTGGTGACTGAGAGATAGTTCGCGCTCCCGCCCTTTTTGTGGGAGATTCTCGTGGCTCAGCAGGTTGGATTGTCCACCGTTGGCGCGACCCTTGAGCCAATGGTCCGAAAGCTTGAATATCATGGACCCCTGGACAGCGGGGACCGCGCCGCCCTTCTTGCGTTGCCATTCACGTTGCGGAGGGTTGAGCGCCAACATTTTGTCGTTCGCGAACGGGAGCTGGCGATGAGCTCTTGCGTCCTCCTCGACGGCTATGCGGTTCGCTCGAAGATCGTTGCGACGGGCCATCGCCAAATCGTCGCCATTCACATCAAGGGCGAGGTGGTCGATCTGCAGAACTCCCTCCTGACGGTCTCCGACCACAGCGTGGAAATGCTCACTTTAGGCCGAATCGCCATGATCCCGCGTGAAGAGATCAAGCGCATCGCCTTCGAGCGCCCGTCCGTCGGAAGGGCCATGTGGATGGACACACTTGTCGACGCGTCGATCTTCCGGGAATGGGTTTGCAATGTCGGCCGGCGAGACGCTCGCACCCGCGTTGCACACTTGCTTTGCGAATTCTCACTGCGGCTCAAAGTGGCGGGAATTGGGACTCAGACCGGGTATGATCTGCCGATGACGCAGGAGCAGATGGCGGACGCCACTGGTCTAACTACGGTGCATGTGAACCGCACGTTGAAGGCGCTCGAACGGGATGGGCTGATCGACCGTGCCCATCCGCGGGTGATCCGTATCGGCGATTGGCGCAAGCTCGCCGACGCTGGGGATTTCGACAGCAACTATTTACACCTGCATCGCGACGAGCCGGCCCTTCACTAAGACCAACTCCGTTAGTCGATGATCTCGACAGCTTCGCCGAACTCGACCGAACGGACGACGGCACCCTGATCGTCCTCGATTTCGATGCGATGATGGAGCGTGATTTTGCCGTCCTCCCTGAGCGTTTCGCACATCAAAATTCGCGAGGCGTTGACTGCCCAAAGCCGCGCCGCTTCGGCGTCGGGGAGCTCGGTTCCCTCCTCATCGGTGGTGTCCAGATCGTCTACCACGTGGAAATAATAACGCGACACGCAGCCAATAATGTTCGAGCGCGCACGAAGTTGCTGCGCATTGCTGCGCGCGCCATCACGGCAGCAGTCCATAAATCGTCATAACCCAGGTCAATCACCGAAACCGATCCAACGCCGTCTGGTTTAAATCCAATCAAGACAAGAGGTTGGAGGATAAGCGTGCGTAATCAGATCGGCGCGGATGCGGCCCTGTGAACATTTGCCACGAAGGCGGCTCCATTGTCCCGTTCACGGATTCCCGGGCGGCCCAAATAGATGAAGCCGACCTTCCGACACCAGTCGACGAGTGGGTCGACTACTGCCGCGCTCGCGAAAGCGCCGAGCGGGCCGCTGCCAAAAATTCCAATTCAATCGTGGCGCGGCGGATTCACCAGGAGCTTGCCCAGGCTTACGCGCAGCTGATCAAGCGAAATTACGGGAGTGCCCATGAATAGGCTCACGACCCGGATCGGCCTGGGCAAGCGGCATATCGCCACCCTCACCCTTTGTGCCGTCATCCTCGCCGTCTTCGCTTATTCCTACTGGATCAACTTCCATTGAGACCTGCTGACCGCGACAAACGCCCGGAACAGCCGCTTAAGGATCGGCGTCGGTTTTCTTCGGGGTGTCGTCGCTTTCGTCATCCTGCGCCTTGTCGCCCTTCAGCAGGTTGCGATAATTGGCGACGACCGAGCGGCAATTCTCGAGCCCCTCATTCAAGCTTGAATTCAGCTTGCCTACGTCCGGATCGCGCGGAAGGTCTTCAGCGGGCACGGTCCCCCCCGGAGATTTCAGTATTTCGGAATGATCCTTCAAACCCGTTGGAAGCGAGCAAGTTTCGCGGCTCGTCGCGGACCGGTCACGCAAAAGTCCTTCCGAACGGAACTGTGGTCAGCGGGCAACAGCGGCCGCGTCGCAAACCCGTGACAAGGCGGCTTCGAGCTTGTTCGGGGTGAAAGGTTTCAGGAGGATTTCGACACCCTCCGGCCGGTCGCTGATCGCGTCCGCTTCGGCATAGCCGGTAATGATCAATGCCGGCACGCCCGGGCAGAATTGCCGCGCCTCGCGCAGGAACTCGGTGCCGGACTGCTGCGGCATTGCGTAATCGCTGATCATCAGGTCGTAGCCACAGTCGCCATCCTGCAACGTCTTGATCGCCTCGGGCCCGTTCGCGGCTTCGATCACTGCATGGCCAAGGTCCGCGAGCAACGCGGCGGTGGTGTTGCGGACCTCCGCATGGTCATCGACCAGCAGGACTCGGAGCTTGCGTCCCGGCTTGCGGCTCGGCTCCTCCTTGCGCGGCTTTTCGGCGGCGGTGGCGCCCGTCGGGGCGCGCGGGAGCCATAGCTCGGCGGTGGTTCCGGATCCCAGCTGGCTTCGCAGCCGGAAGGCGCCGTTGGATTGCTTGGCAAAACCATAGACCATGCTGAGGCCAAGGCCGCTGCCCTTGCCCATTTCCTTGGTCGTATAGAAGGGCTCCATGACCTTCTCGAGGTCAGCGACCGAGATTCCGGTTCCGGTGTCCGCCACGGTCAGGAGCACATAATCGCCTGGCGGAAGGTCGGCCCAATTGTCGGCGGCGACGGGGCGGTTCTCGACCGCCACGGTAACGGTCCCGCCGGCCGGCATCGCGTCGCGCGCGTTGATGATGAGGTTGACGAGCGCAAGCTCGAGCTGGGCCTGGTCGGCGAAGGCCTTCCAAGTCCGCCTCGCCGCATGCCATTCGATGTCGACCAGCCCGCCGAGCGTATGGGTCAGCAGGTCCCACACCGCCTCCTGCAGCGCGCCGAGATCGATCGGGTTGGGCTCCAGCTTCTGGCGGCGGGCGAAGGCCAGCAAGCGCCTGACCAGCTCGCTGCCCTGTTCGGCGGCGCGCTTGGTCATGCCGAGGATCCGGTGGTCCTCCTCCTTCAGCGACGCGCGCTTGTCGAGGAGGCTGAGGCCGCCGATCACGGCCGCAAGCAAATTGTTGAAATCATGCGCGATGCCGCCCGTCAGCTTGCCGATCGCATCCATTTTCTGCGCCTGGATCAACTGGCTTTCGAGCGAACGCTGCTCGCTGATATCGGTCAGGGTCCCGGCGAACTCGACAGGCCTTCCGTCCGCATCCTTCAGCAATACTGCCTGGTCGAGGAAATGCTTGTAGGTGCCGTCGGCGCACTGCCAGCGATACTCGACCGACAGGCGGCCCGATTTACGCCGCGCCTCGATCGCCGCGAGGACGCCAATGCGATCGTCCGGATGCAGGCGATCGGCCCAGATGTCGGGCTTCTCGGCAATATCCTGGTGACTGAAGCCGGTGACGGCCTTGAGATCGCCGCTGACATAATTGGGCCAGCGCGGCGACCGGTCGTGCGGCTCGAGATAGAGCACCATCGGCAGCGACTGGATGATCGCCTGTTGCCGCTGCTCGGCCCGCCGCAATTCCTGTTCCGCGCGCAGCCGCTCGGCGTTCGCGCGCAAGTTAGCGTCGAGCAGCGCCTGCTCCTGCCGCGCGTTGCGCTCGACTTCCTTGGTCTTGGCGAACAGGTCGACGAACACCGCGACCTTCGATCGCAGCACGATCGGGTCGACCGGCTTGAAGACATAATCGACCGCACCCATCGCATAGCCGCGCAGCAGGTGCTCGGCCTCCTTGTTGACCGCCGACAGAAAGACGATCGGGATGCCCTTGGTCTGGTCGCGGTTGCGGATGATCTGGGCGGTCTCATAGCCGTCCATCCCAGGCATGTAGACATCGAGCAGGATGACCGCGAACTCGCCTTTCAGCAGGTGCCGAAGCGCCTCTTCCCCCGACCGCGCGGACACGATTTCGCCGAGATCTTCCAGGATGCTCTGAACCGCGAGCAGGTTGCGCTCGTCATCGTCGACGAGCAGCACCCGCGGCCGCGCCTCCTCGGGCAGGTCGACGTCCGGCTCGGCAAGTGCCTGCGCCGGGATCTCTCCCACCGGGCGGTTCATCGCTACTCCGCCGCCTCCATCGGGATGGGGACAGCAGCATCCGCGGACTGCTCGCGCGACCGCGCCACCCAGACGCGCAGCAGCGCCAGCAGCAACTCGATGTCGACCGGCTTGGCGATGTAATCCGAAGCGCCCGCGTCGAGGCATTTCTGCCGGTCGCCCTTCATCGCCTTCGCAGTCACAGCGATCAGCGGCAGATCGGCAAGCCCACGGTTCTGGCGAATCTGCTGCATCGTCTCATAGCCGTCCATCTCGGGCATCATGATGTCGATCAGTGCGACATCGACGCCGGGCGTCTGCTCCAGGATCAGGATTCCGTCCTTTCCCCGCTCCGCGTGGAGCACTTCCACGTCATGGCTCTCAAGAACGCTCGTGAGCGAGAAGATGTTTCGGATATCGTCATCGACGATCAGCACCTTGGCCCCGGCCAGCTCCGCCACTGGGCGAGTGATCGGCACCGAGGCGTCCGCTGTCTTGAGCTTGCGGCGCCGCGGCTTCTGCTTGCCTGCTTCTTCGCGCAAGGCGGAGAACACGCGAACCAGTTCTTCGCGCTCGGCCGGCTTCTCGGTGATCCCAAAAGCACCCATTCCCATCACCGCCCTGCTCCGGTCGACTCCGGAAATGACGTGAATCGGCACGTGGCGGGTGTCCGGATCGTGCTTCAACAAGTCGAGGAGGACGAAGCCGTCGATGTCGGCGAGTCCGAGATCGAGGCTGATCGCGCTCGGCTGGAGCTTGCGGGCCATCGCCAGGGTTCCTGCTCCAGCCGTCGAGACGACGCCCTTGAGATCAGCCTCGTGGGCGGCATCAAGCAGGATTGCCGCGAACGTCGGGTCGTCCTCGACGATCAGCACGAACGGAGCCTTGCCGAGGTCGTCGCGGTCGTCGTTGACCTCGAACCCCGTCGGCAGCGCCGTCGGCACGATGGCACCGCTGTTTTCGAGGCGGATCGGAGAGCCTTCGGGTCCTGCGGAGGTCTCGGCCTCGAGCGGAACGAACAAGGTGAAGGTCGAGCCTTCGCCAGGCTTCGAGCGAACCCTCAGCTCGCCGCCCAGCAGGCGCGCGATCTCGCGGCTGATCGAAAGGCCGAGCCCGGTGCCGCCATATTTGCGGCTGGTGGTCCCGTCGGCCTGGTGAAACGGCTCGAAAATGAGCCTTTGCTTGTCTTCCGGAATGCCGATCCCGGTGTCGGTCACCGCGATCTCGACCGCGCGCGTGACGTTGCGCAGCACCGGATGGCTCGCGCTCCAGCCCTTGTCTGCGCAGCGAACCGCCAGCGTGACGCTGCCTTTCGAGGTGAACTTGAACGCGTTGGACAGAAGGTTGAGCACGATCTGCTGCAGCCGTTTCTCGTCGGTTCCGATGGTCTGCGGCAGTTTGGCGTCGAACTTGACGTTGAAGTCGAGGCCCTTGTCGGCGGCGAGCTGGCGGAAGGTCCGCTCCATGTGCTGCTTCAGATTCGCCATCGGCATCTCGCCGACCTCGATCGACACCGTGCCGGATTCGATCTTCGACAGGTCGAGGATGTCGTTGATCAGGTTCAACAGGTCGGACCCCGCCGAATTGATCGTCCGAGCGAACTCGACCTGCTTGTCGTTGAGGTTGCCGTGCGCATTGTCGCTGAGCAGCTTCGACAGGATCAACAGCGAGTTGAGGGGCGTCCGCAGCTCGTGCGACATGTTGGCGAGGAACTCGGACTTGTATTTCGACGTCAGGGCGAGCTGCTCCGCTTTCTCCTCGAGCGCGCGGCGCGCCATTTCGATTTCGAGGTTCTTGGCTTCGACCTGCTTCTTCTCATTCTCGAGCAGCTGGGCCTTTTCCTGAAGCTCCTCGTTGGTCGCGTGCAGCTCTTCCTGCTTGGTCGTCAGCTCGGTCTGCCGCGCCTGCAGCTCGGTGGTGAGGAGCTGCGACTGCTTGAGCAAGCCCTCGGTGCGCATGGTGGCAGCGATCGTGTTCAGCACGATACCGATGCTTTCAGTGAGTTGATCGAGGAAGGTCAGGTGAGTGTCGCTAAAGGTATTGAAAGTGGAGAGTTCAATAACCGCCTTGGCTTCTCCTTCAAACAATACCGGCAACACGACAATATTGTTCGGCGGTGCTT
>JAICVC010000045.1 GCA_025935515.1 Sphingomonas sp. | reverse complement strand
GCGAGGTGCGGGTCCTGCCGCATCGCTTCTTCCGCGCCGAGGTTCGCGATCTTGAGAGCGAAAGGCAGCGTCGCATTGTTGAGGGCGAAGGCGCTGGTGCGGGCGACGGCGCCCGGCATGTTGGCGACGCAATAGTGGATGATCCCGTCGACGGTGTAGACCGGGTCGGCGTGCGTGGTCGCGTGCGACGTCTCGAAGCAGCCGCCCTGGTCGATCGCGATATCGACCAGCACCGATCCGCGCTTCATCGTCTTCAGCATGTCCCGGGTGACGAGCTTGGGTGCAGCGGCGCCGGGAACCAGCACCGCCCCGATGACCAGCTCCGCTTCCTTGACCGCGTTCGCGATCGCCGCGCGCGAGGCATAAGCGGTCTTGATCTGACTCGAGAAGAACATGTCGAGCTCCGCGAGGCGGTCGTTGTTGATGTCGTAGATGGTGACGTCGGCGCGCATTCCGGTTGCCATCTGCGCGGCGTTCACGCCCGAAACTCCGCCGCCAAGGATCGCGACCTTGGCCGGCGCAACGCCGGGAACGCCGCCGAGCAGGACTCCGCGGCCGCCTTGCTCCTTCTCGAGATAATGGGCGCCGACCTGGACCGACATTCGACCCGCGACTTCGCTCATCGGCTTCAGCAGCGGCAGCGAGCCGTTCCGCGCAGTGACGGTCTCGTACGCGATGCAGGTCGCGCCCGACTTCATCAGGCCGATCGCTTGGTCCTTGTCGGCCGCGAGGTGGAGGTAGGTGAAGAGGATGTGCCGCGATTCCAGCATCGCGATCTCTTGCGGCTGGGGTTCCTTGACCTTCACGATCATGTCGGCCGCCTTGAAGACTGCCGCGGCGTCGGGAAGGATCTTGGCCCCGGCCTTCTCGTAGGCGCCATCCGGGCAATCGATGCCGTTGCCGGCCTTGGTCTCGACCACCACCTCGTGGCCGTGGGCCACCAGCTCGGCGACCGACGCCGGCGTCAGTCCCACGCGATATTCATGGACCTTGATTTCTTTGGGCACCCCGATGCGCATTTATTCGTTCGCTCCGCTGATGTCTGGGCTGATTAGTGCGGGGGCCTATAGACGGGCTTTTCGTCGCTGTCCCGTCCGATTGCGGGGCCGAAACGGCAGTGCTACGGCGGCACTTCGTCCGCGACCGAGGATTTCGCTCGCGGCGCAGGGGATGCGAGTTCGCAGTCTGTCGGGTCTGAACCTCAACACATGAACATCACCGCGACAGGCGGCGCCGTAACCGAAGCTCCGCAGCACAGCGCTCATGGCCATGGCCATGCGCAGGGGCCGCTTTACAAGCTCGCGATCGGCGCCGTCGGGATCGTCTTCGGGGATATCGGCACCTCGCCGATCTATTCGTTTCGCGAGACGTTCGCGGGTCACCATCCGTTGAGCCCAGACCAGTTTCACATCCACGCCGTACTGTCGATGATCTTCTGGTCGATGATGATCGTGGTCACGCTGAAATACGTCATGATCATCATGCGGGCGGACAACAAGGGGGAGGGAGGGAGCCTGGCTCTGCTGGCGCTGATCAACCGCACGATCAGCGGGAAGAAGAAGTGGGCGAGCGGCATCGTGATGCTCGGCGTATTCGCCACCGCCTTGTTCTACGGCGATTCGATGATCACGCCGGCGATTTCGGTGCTGTCGGCGGTCGAGGGCCTCACCACCGTCAACGCCGGTCTAGCGCCGTTCGTGGTCCCGATCGCCGTCGGCATCCTGGTCGGACTGTTCGCAATCCAGGCAAGGGGCACGGCCCGCGTCGGCATGATGTTCGGGCCGGTCATGCTCGTCTATTTCGCGGCGCTTGCCGTCCTTGGGGTGCTGCACATCCTCAACCGGCCAAGCATCATCCTCGCGATGATCAACCCGCTGAACGCGGCGAGCTTCTTCATCGAGGAGCCATTGAGGGCATTCCTGGCGATGGGGTCGGTGGTGCTGGCACTGACGGGCGCCGAGGCACTCTATGCGGACATGGGACATTTCGGACGGCGCCCGATCAAGGTCGCATGGCTTTATTTCGTCCTGCCCGCGTTGCTGCTCAATTATATGGGACAGGGGGCCATGCTCCTGTCGCTCCCCGCCCACGAGGTCGGGACCGCGGTGAAAGACCCGTTTTTCTACCTGGCATCGGAGGCGCTGAGGCTTCCGCTCGTCCTGCTTGCGACCGCCGCGACGATCATCGCCAGCCAGGCCGTCATCTCGGGCGCTTTCTCGGTAACCCAGCAGGCGATCCAGCTTGGCTTCGTCCCGCGCCTGAGGATCACCCACACCAGCGAGAGCGCCGCCGGGCAAATTTATATCCCGCTCGTGAATTGGGCGCTCATGGTGATGGTCCTGCTGCTGGTAATCACCTTCCGCAGCTCCTCGAACCTTGCGGCCGCTTATGGCATCGCAGTCACCGGCGCGATGCTGATCGACACGGTCCTGATCGCGGTGGTTCTCATCACCATGTGGAAGTGGAATCGCATCCTCATCGGCGGGCTCCTTGTTCTCTTCTTCACCGTCGATCTCGGCTACTTCAGCTCGAACCTGACGAAGATCCCGGCCGGCGGCTGGTTTCCCCTGCTGGTGGGTGCGATTGCCTTCGTGCTGCTGACCACCTGGGCGAAGGGCCGGCAGCTGATGATCAGCCGGATGAACGAGGCGAGCCTGCCGATGGAAATCTTTATCAAGTCGGCAGCGCCGAGCGCGGCGCGGGTGCCCGGCACCGCGGTGTTCATGACCAGCTCGGCGAGCGGCGTTCCCCACGCGCTCCTGCATAATCTGAAGCACAACAAGGTGCTTCACGAGCGGGTCATCCTGCTGACGGTGCGGATCGAGGACGTCCCCTACGTCGCCCACGAAAAGCGCCTCGAGACCAAGGACTATGGCTCGGGCTTTTATCGGGTCATCCTGCGCTACGGCTTCATGGAGGAAATAGACGTCCCTTCGGCGCTCGCGCAGCTGAAGGAGATCGGGCCGCAGTGCCGGATGATGGACACGAGCTTCTTCCTCGCCCGCCAGACGTTGCTGGCGTCGTCGCGGCCGGGGATGGCGATCTGGCGCGAAAAACTGTTCGCCTGGATGCTGCGCAACGCCGAAAGCGCGATGGAATTCTTCAAGCTGCCGACCAACCGCGTCGTCGAGCTCGGCAGCCAGGTGGAGATTTGAACCAAGCGCCGCTTGCGGCATTCCGGCGCAATGGCTGATACCATTTCGTGGGTCGCGACCGTCGCGACCATCATCGCCGCCTCGATGACCGCGGCGAACCTCGGGTCGCGCATCACGGGCTACGGCTTTTGCGTCTTCCTGGTCGGATCGCTGTCGTGGCTAGCTGCAGGGTCGATGACCGGCCAGCCCGCGCTGACCTGGACCAACATCGTCCTCACTATTCTCAACATGTTCGGCATCTGGCGCTGGCTCGGCCGGCAGACCAAGGTCGAGGAGGGTGCCCGCACCGCCGCGGAAGCCAGCGAGGAGACGCCCGGCGAAGCGCTCTTCCCGGTCTCGCTGCTGACCAAAGCATCCGTGTTGAGCGGCCAGGAGGAGCTCAGCCGCTGCGTCGACGCCATGGCCGGATGCTCGAGCGGGCGACTTCGCTATGTGGTCGTCTCGCAGGGCGGTGTCGCGGGAGTCGGCGAGACTCTGAGGCGTTTGCCCTGGGACGAAGCCAGGATCGAGGGCGAAGTGCTGGCCACGGGTCTGAACCCCAAGCAATTTGCGGGGCTCGAAGAACTGGCGCGCGACGAGTGGCCGGCGCGCTGATCGTTACAGCCGAGATCGGCCCGCGCGACTCTGGGTGGCTCGACCAGCTCCGGCGGTTCAATTACCCAGCGGAGCGTAATTATCTGCCCGCGCATCTCACCATCTTCCACGCGCTGCCGCCCTCAGCCGAGGCAGAGGCACGCTCGACGCTGTCGCGAATGGCGTCCCGGCCGCCGCCTCGAGCATCGATCGAAGGGCTGATGGACCTTGGCGGCGGGGTCGCCTTCCGCCTGGTCTCGCCGGACCTCGATCGCATCCGCGACGAGCTTGCCGAGCATTTTCACGGGTTGCTGGGCGCGCAGGACAGTGGCGGATGGCGCCCGCACATCACGATCCAGAACAAGGTCTCGCCCAAGGAGGCGAGGGCGCTCAAGACGAGATTGGACCGGCATTTCCAGCCGCGCCCACTTGCGATAGGCGGCTTCGGCCTGCACCGCTACCTCGACGGGCCCTGGGAAAAGCTGGCGATCTTCGCCTTTCGCGGGCGCTAGCTGAGGTCGCCGACGCCGTTGCAGCTGAGGTCGAAAGCGGCGAGGCCCGATTCTAGCACGGAGGCGAGCATTGGTTGCTCCATCAGCTCGTCGATCGCGCCGTCCGTGCCATCTCCGACAAGCGTCTGCGCTTCCTCCATCGCTTCATCCCAGTCGGCCGCTTCATAGGTCCCCTGGCCGACCCAGCAGAAGGCGATCACCTCCGCCAGCTGGTCCTCTCCCAAATCCTCGAACGCGGCCTTGAGCTCTTCCTCGACGCTATCGTTGATGTCGTCCTCGAGCACGGAAAGCGTGCCCTCCTGCTCATCGTCGACATTGTCGGGATCCTCGCCGCGGTCATAGTCGCTGGCGGTCTGCGCCTCATATTCGCGCGCCCTCAGGATGATTCGGCAAAGCGTGTCGAGTGGGGTCAGGGGGTCCATCAAAACCTCTGGTCGTTGCCCGCTCAACGAGAGCGGCGTCACGCGGTTCCTCGCGTTGACCGGTCCGCCGGGCGTACCTATATGCCGCGCCTCCAGCGCCTTCGACACGGGCGCTTCCACGGGTCCTGGGGCGGAGTAGCTCAGCTGGTTAGAGCAGCGGAATCATAATCCGCGTGTCGGGGGTTCAAGTCCCTCCTCCGCTACCACGGCAGTATATGCCCTCGGCGTGAATTTTGTGGTTACGCAGCCGGAAAAAATTCCGGCCAAAACTACCCACAGGCCTTTGCTTGGAAACCAATTTACCTCTAAAAGGTTAACGCAAACGTAACGAACAACCAATCGGGGCAAAGTGATTGGTCCATTGAACCTGTTGCGGGACATCGGCGCGTGGCGCTGAGCGCGGCTGCTTCGTCCCTTGCAACGCGCCGCGGTGCGGTCGTCGCACTGGTTGTCGCGCTCGCCACCGCGCTGGGCATCGCAGTATTCCGTCCTGGCATGTTTTCGGGTGAGCCGGGTTCGGACCGAACGACCGTGGGCGAGCAGGTCGGCAAGGGGATTGGCGGTCTCAAGAGCCTTGGGGACACGGTCGCGGGGATGTTCGAAAGCCGGTCGCCCGGCGAGCGGGCTGGGGGAGTGCTGGCCAACCTCAAGCAGCGGCGCCAGGCCCCGCTTCACCAACGGGCCCTCCCCAAAATCCGCCGCCCGGCAAACCCTCTGGGGGCGATCGTAAGCGCGCCGCCGGCACCGCCCGTCGTCCCGGCCCCGTCGACTCCGCTGTTCAATGTCGTCAATGCCGCTCCGGCGCCGCCAGTGCCGGTCGCGGCCGTGGTGCCGCCGGGAGGGCCGCCGGTGATCTTCCCGGGCTTCACGCCGCCTGGCGGCGGTGGGGTGATCATTCCGCCGCCCCAGACTCCCCCGGTGACCCCGCCCGTAACTCCGCCGGTAATTCCGCCGGTGATTCCGCCCACCACGCCGGGAATACCCGAACCGGCGACTTGGGCGATGATGCTGGTCGGCTTCGCAATGATCGGCCGCCGAGTGCGGCGCCGGCGAGCCGTGCTTGCAATTGCCGCTCGCTAGGTCCGTCAAAGTCAGTTTGGCAATCCTCGGCTGTGCCGCGATTGCTACGGTCGCGGCCGCATGGCTCCTGAGGCCTGGACCCGAGCCGTCGAGCCATCAACGAGCGCCGCGCTCGGCGCCGCACCCCGTCGCGGCCTTGTCGAAGACGGCCGAAGAGGGGAGGGTTCTGCTGAACCAGGCTCAAGTCACCCAGGCGTTGGCGGCGGGGACGCTCGACCGTCCGGTGAAGTCGCTGCTCAAAGTGGACAAGCCACTGCACTTTGGCGAGTTCGACTGGAACGACAGCGCGATTCCGGATGGGCCGACCTGGGTCCGGATCGACCTCGGTTCGCAGCTCATCTCGGTATTCAGGGGGGAGCATGAGATCGGGACGTCAGTGATCGTTTATGGCGGCGATAACAAGGAAACGCCGTCAGGGACGTTCCATGTGCTGGCGCGCGACAAGGACCACCGCTCGTCGCTGTACGACGCCGCGATGCCGTACACGCTGCAGCTCACGAACGACGGCGTGGCGATCCACGGCAGCATCGTCCGATCGGGCGCCGCGACGCATGGCTGCATCGGCGTTCCGCTCGAGTTCGCCCGGCGGCTCTTCGACCATGCGCGGGTTGGCGACGAGGTCGTCATCATTCCACCGGGGCGCAACAGCGACGCGCAGACCGCATCGTAAGCCGCCGATTAACCATTCGTCGTAACCGGGGGCCAACCGTGCTGCGCGTACGCGTGCGGCATGCTCAACCACCGCCCGCTGATTGCGCTTGGCTTGATGGCCGCCAGCCCGCTGCTGATGGGGGGCACCGTTGCGCGCGCCGACTTCAACCAGCGTCTGCTTGCGGCGCACAACAGCGAGCGCGCCGCCATCGGCGTCCCTCCCCTGGCCTGGAACGCTCAACTCGCTGCCGATGCGAGGGTCTGGGCGAACGAGCTGGCGGCGACCGGCCGCTTCGAGCATTCGCCGGATGAGCCGGGGCAGGAGCCCCAGGGCGAAAATCTGTGGGCCGGGACTCCGCGCGCCTTTTCGCCCGAAGCGATGGTGCGCCTGTGGTCGACCGAGAAGCGGGATTACCAGCCGGGCGTCTTCCCGAACAACAGCCGCTCCGGAGAGGTCGAGAATGTCGGCCATTACACCCAGCTGATCTGGCGGGCGTCGCGGCACGTCGGTTGCGCGAGCGCGGTCGGCAGGAACGAGGAATTCCTCGTCTGCCGTTACAGCGAAGCCGGCAACGTCATCGGTCAGCGCCCGGCCTGATCGAAGGCCGCATCCAGGTCGGCGATCAGATCGTCGGCATCTTCCAGCCCGATATGCAGACGAACCAGGTTCGACGCGGGCGGTTTCGACACCGACCGAACCGGGTCCACGGGCAATACCAGGCTTTCATAGCCGCCCCAGCTGTACCCGATCCCGAACAGCTTCAGACTGTCGACGAATTTCGCTCGGGCAGCTTTGCCGGGCGTCTTGAGCTCGAACGAAAACAGGCCCGAGGAGCCCGTGAAGTCGCGTCTCCAAATTTCGTGGCCGGGGCAGTCGGGCAGGGCGGGGTGAAGAACCAGCCCGACGTCGGCACGAGCCTTCAGCCAGTGCGCGACCTTGAGCGCGCTTTCCTGATGCTGCCTGAGCCGCACTGCCATCGTTCGAAGCCCGCGTGAGCCGAGCCATGCGTCGTCCGGCGACAAGGCGTGACCAAGATCCCAGGTCGCGGTCTGGATCCGCTGATAATATTTCTCGGTCGCAGTCGCGCTGCCGAGCATCACGTCGGCATGGCCGCCGACATATTTCGTCGCTGCGAGAATCGCGACGTCGACCCCCGCGGCGAGCGCCGGGAACAACAGCGGCGTCGCCCAGGTGTTATCCAGCAGGGTGACGATCCCGCGCTCACGAGCGACCGCGCAAATCGCGGGCGCGTCCTGGACTTCCATGGTCAGCGACCCCGGGCTTTCGAGCAGGATCGCCTTGGTCTTCCCGCCGATCAGGTCCGCGATGCCGGACCCGATGAGCGGATCGTAATAGCGCGTGACGATGGTCATGCGCTTGAGGATCGTCTCGCAGAATTTGCGGGTGGGGCCGTACACATTGTCGGGGACAAGCAGCTCGTCGCCGGGCGACAGCAGCGCAAGCAGCGGCGTGGTCACGGCCGCCAGGCCCGATGGGTAGAGCACGGTGCCAGCGGCGCCGGGCTCCAGCTCGGTCAGCGCTTCAGCCAGCGCCCAATGCGTCGCCGTGCCCTGCAGCCCGTAACGATAGGTTCCAACGCCCGGCCGGCTGGCACTCAATTCAGCGACATCGTCGAACAGGATCGTCGACGCACGTTCGACCGGGACGTTGACGAGTTGGCCGCGCCAATCCTTGCGGCGCCCGCCTTCGACGAGCTTCGTCGAACGGCCGTGCTCGCTGTCGCTCATCCGGCAGCTCCGGGGAAGCGCGCTCCTGAAGCAGGGGCTTCCCCGAAGACAAACGGCCTCATCGGTTCGTTGGCGCTTACCGGCGGAAGCGCGGGATCAGGCCGATCAGCCCGAGCAGGCCAATGACACCCCACGGGAAACTCTTCCTCTCCGGCTCGGGAGCAGTGTCCATCGGCGCGACCGGTACGGAGGTCGTTTCGGTCGTCGTCAAGGTATTCATGTCGGTCGTGGTCGTGGCCCCCACCTCGTTGGTGGCGGCGACGTTCATGTCGACAGTGTTGGCGGTTTCAGTCGCGTTCGCGGGCGTTGCTTCGTTCTGAGCGGCCGCTGGAGCCGCGGTCAGGAGCAGTGCCGCTGCGATTGCAAAAGCTGGTGTCATGCGCATGTGGAAATTTCCTCCTGTTGTCCGATCAAATCGGATCGTCCGTATAACCGTCGTTATCGCTCCGCCGCCACAAACCGGAGAGACCAATTAGCCCAAGAGCACCGATCAGGTTCCACATCAGATCGGTCTTCGGAGCGTGTCTGCGTTCCTCGGTTTCGGTGGCACCACTTTGGTCCTGGGGCACCTGGGCAGGTACCGACGTACTCGACAGCGCAGCCGACAACACGATGGCTGCTGTTCTCAATGTGCGCATGCTTCCTCCCTGTATCGAAGCGTGGCGTCTCGCGCATTAGCGCGCGCAGGCTGATCCCATTAACTCCGGGCCCGCGTCAACAGAGTTCATCAATTGGAACCGTGACTAGCACTTCGCGGTCACTCCAGGGGCGCGGGGTGATAGCTGTCCTCGGCGTGCTGCCGGCGCAGGCCCAGCAGCCCAAGCAGGCCGACCAGCCCGATGAGATTCCACACGAGATCCATGCCGGCTTGCTGGTCTGCCATCCGGTCCATCGTCTCCGTGCGGACCCCGCCAGGCCGGTTGTCCTGCGCGGTCGCCGGACCGACCGCGGCGGTCGCCAGCAATAATGAAAGGACGATGTTTTTCGCCATCGGGGCCTCCTTGCATATCGATGCCGTGACCAGGCCAGCATGCAGACAAGGCGGCGCCCCATTACACCAAAGTGCGGGGCCGGACAAAGCAAACGCCCGGATCGACCAGCGATCCGGGCGCCCTGCGTGACGATTGCTCGTCAGCCCCCTTGGATGTTGCCGCAGCCCGCGTCCCCAGTCGCCCGCCGCGTCCCGAACCCGGCCCAAGGGCCAGTGCGTTCGGAGGGGAGTGACTAGGCCTCCAGCGCCGCGATTGTCACGGCCGAAATCCACTTGCGTGGCGTTTGTGTCGCCGCTGTGTCGGCCGCGCCACAGCCGGGCCGCGGTTGCCAGTCGTAGATGGGCCCCCTAGAGCGCGGCCCAATGCGCTGGTCCCGTGCCTTCCTCCCGGTCCTCAAGGAGAGCCCCGCGGACGCCCAGATCGTCAGCCACAAGCTGATGCTTCGGGCCGGCCTGGTCCGGCAAACTGCGGCCGGCATTTACGCCTGGCTTCCGCTCGGCTTTCGCGTGCTCAAGAAGATCGAGCAGATCGTCCGCGAGGAGCAGGACCGTTCCGGCGCCCAGGAAATGCTGATGCCAACGCTGCAGTCGGCGGACCTGTGGCGCGAAAGCGGCCGCTACGAGGCGTATGGGCCGGAGATGCTGCGCATCAAGGACCGGCATGACCGTGAGATACTCTACGGACCCACCAACGAAGAGATGATCACGATGCTCTTCCGCGACGAGGTCAAAAGCTACCGCGACCTGCCGCGCACGCTATACCACATCCAGTGGAAGTTTCGGGACGAGATCCGGCCCCGCTTCGGGGTGATGCGCGGCCGCGAGTTCCTGATGAAGGACGCCTACAGCTTCGACCTCGACGAGGCCGGCGCCCGCCAGAGCTATTATACCCAAATGCTCGCCTACCTCAGGACGTTCCAGCGCCTGGGCATCCAGGCGGTGCCGATGAAGGCCGCGTCGGGACCCATCGGCGGCGATCTCAGCCACGAGTTCATCGTGCTTGCGCCGACCGGCGAGAGCGAGGTCTTCTACGACGCGGCCTACGAGGAGTTCGACTGGCAGCAGCCGGACCTGCGCTACGGCGACGAGGCCGGCCTCCAGGGCCTGTTCGACCGCGTCAACGCGACTTACGCGGCGACCGACGAGACCCATGACGAGGGTCGGTGGAGCGAACTCGCGCCCGAAAAGCAGCGGACCGGCCGCGGCATCGAGGTCGGCCATATCTTCTACTTCGGCGACAAATATTCCGCAGCGATGGACCTCAAGGTCTCGGGCCGCGACGGCACGCCGGTCACCCCGATGATGGGCAGCTATGGCGTCGGCGTTTCGCGCCTGGTCGGTGCGATCATCGAGGCCAGCCATGACGATGCCGGGATCCTCTGGCCCGAAGCGGTCGCGCCGTGGCAGGTCGGGCTGGTCACGATGCGTACCGACGATGAGGCGACGGTGGTCGCCGCGGAATCGCTGTACGAGCAGCTCCGCGAGGCTGGCGTCGAAGTGCTCTATGACGACCGCGACGAGCGGGGCGGGGTCAAGCTCGGCTCGATGGATCTGATTGGCTTGCCGTGGCAACTGATCGTTGGTCCGCGCGGAATCGCCGCCGGAATGGTCGAGTTAAAGCACCGTTCAACCGGCGAGCGCGAGGAATTGAGCCTCGAAAGCGCATTGGCAAGGCTCACCCCATGATCCTCAACCGCGCGGAGCGGATGCTCGCCCGCCGCTATCTGCTGCCCGGCAAGGGCGAGGGCTTCATCTTCCTCGTCGCCAGCATCAGCCTGGTCGCGGTGGCGCTGGGAGTCGCGGCGCTGATCATCGTGATGAGCGTGATGAACGGCTTCCGCGCCGAGCTGTTCGACAAGATCGTGGGCCTCAATGGCCATGCCGTCGTGCAAGGCTACGACGGTCGCCTGAACGGCTGGCAGCAGATCGCCGACCAGGCGAAGAAAACGCCTGGCGTAACCTCGGCGGTGCCGCTCATTGAAACGCCGCTGATGGCGACCGCCAACGGCCGCTTCGAAGGCGTTCTGGTGCGCGGCATGCGGGTCGAGGACATTCGCGCAAACAAGACAATTACCGGCAATGTCCTCGCCGGCGACATCAAGTCGGTGGAGCCCGGAAGCGGCAAAGTGGCCATCGGATCGCGGCTCGCCGATACGCTCGGCGCTTATCCTGGAAGCCAGATCACCTTGTGGAACCCTGAGGGTCGATCGACGGTCGTGGGAACCGTCCCGCGCGAGGTGACCTACACTGTCGGCGCGGTGTTCGAGATCGGAGTCTATGATTACGACAAGGCGTTTGTGCTGTTGCCGATGCAGGACGCGCAGGAACTGCTGCTGATGGGCGACCAGGTCGGGATGGTCGAAATCCAGACTACTGACCCCGACAGGGTCGAACGAATCGTCGCGCCGCTCCAGCGTATGATCCAGGGCAAGGCGGTGATCGTCGACTGGCGGCAGATGAATTCCGCCTTGTTCCAGGCGCTCGAAATCGAGCGCGTCGCAATGTTCGTGGTGCTGTCGCTGATCGTGCTGGTCGCAGTGTTCAACATCCTGTCGTCGCTGATCATGCTGGTGCGCGCCAAGACGCGTGACATCGCGATCCTCCGGACGATGGGGTCGAGCCGGCGCGGCATGATGAAGGTGTTCGTCACCGTTGGCGTGACGATCGGCTCGCTCGGCATCGTCCTGGGAATCATCATCGGCGCGATTTTCCTGTTCTTTCGGCAGGGTGTCGTGAACGCGATCCAGGCGGTGACCGGGCAGAATTTGTGGGACCCCTCGGTCCGCTTCCTGACCGATCTCCCAGCCAAGACCGATCCTTTCGAAGTCGGAGCAATCGTGGTCATCGCGCTAATCCTGTCGTTCCTCGCCACGCTCTACCCGGCCTACAAAGCGGCAAGCACCGATCCGGTGCAGGTGCTTCGCTATGAGTGAGCCGGTCCTGCTGACGCAGGCACTGGAGCGCAGCTTCACTCAAGGCGACGTCACCATCGACGTGCTGCGCGGCGTCGACCTCCTGGTCCAGCCGGGCGAAATCGTCGCGCTTCTCGGCCCATCGGGATCGGGAAAATCGACGCTGCTTCAGGCGGTCGGGCTGCTCGAAGGCGGCTTCAGAGGCTCGATCCGCCTCAACGGCGAGGAAGCTGCGCGTCTCGACGACGAGGGTCGCACCCGGCTTCGGCGCGAGTTGCTTGGCTTCGTCTACCAGTTCCACCACCTGCTGCCCGAGTTCACCGCGGTCGAGAATGTGGTGCTTCCGCAGCTGGTGCGCGGCGCGGAACCGGCGGCAGCGCGCGACCGTGCCCAGCAACTGCTCGGCGCCCTTGGCCTGTCGCAGCGGCTCGACCACCGTCCCTCAAAGCTCTCGGGGGGCGAGCAGCAGCGCGTGGCGGTGGCTCGGGCGCTGGCCAACAAGCCGCCGCTGGTGCTTGCGGACGAGCCGACCGGCAATCTCGACGAGCATACCGCGGATCTCGTCTTCGCTGAATTCCTGACCCTGGTCCGCGGCGAGGGGAGTGCCGCGCTGGTCGCGACCCATAACGAGCGGATCGCTGCCAAAATGGACCGGGTCGTCAGGCTCCACGAAGGGCGGCTCCAATAATGGACCCGGACCGCCGCATCGACGTTCACGAGCCCGTGCGCGGGGTCAATTGGACGATGATTGCGCTGGGCGGCGCGCTCCTTTTGCTGGTCCTCGTGGTCGCCTATTTTGCGACGCGGGGAAATTCGGACCAGGACAAGCTCACCAATCCACAGGTGGCGAGCGGCGAAGCGCCCGGCCGCGAAAAATTGTGCGCGAGCAAATCGACCTACGACCTTATCAAGCGCGACCTGTTCCGTCGGGCGGCGCAGGTCCGCGGCAGCGACCAGCCCGCTTATGATCAGCTTGCCGGCTACGCCGTGCTTCGGATGGAAAATCCGGTGATCGAAAGCGAGGACGGCGCGACCGGCGCGGTCAATTGTTCGGGCTCGCTCTCGCTCGATCTGCCTCCGGGCGTCGCGGTGGTTGGTGGCCGCCGAACCCTGACGTCGGATGTCGACTATACGGTTCAGCCCGCGGCTGACGGCAGCGGTACGGTCGTGCTCCTGCGCAACGCCGATGCGATCGTCACGCCGCTGGCGACGCTGTCGCGGGTTGCTCCGCCTCCTCAGACCGAAGCCGTCGAGACCAACGCGACCTCACCCGAAGCCGCGGCAACCAACGTCGCCGCGTCCGAGTC